>JBJKRX010000157.1:0-31820 GCA_046704425.1 Nitrospirota bacterium | reverse complement strand
GTTCGTCATGCCTCTGTTCCTCATCACGTATTCGGAACCGTCCCGCATCGACCGGCCACAGGAGACGGAGGGTGTTGCATCAACAGAGCGACGCCCCAAAGACAACAGGAATCGATGGCATAAAACTATTGTATGCCCCCTCTCCCTGCTTTGCAACCCCAATCAACCGATCGCCTGTGGTATACTCTTCCATATGCGTGAAGGGGCCATGCGCCATCCCGTCGTGGACGAAGACCTGTGCATCGGGTGCGGACACTGTACGGAGGTGTGCCCGCTGGTGTTCGAGCTGATCGATGACAAATCGAACGTCGTCAATCCGGACCAATGCGGTTCCTGCGACTGCCAGGAGGCGATCGACACCTGTCCCGTGCAGGCCATAAGCTGGAACGAGTAAACCACCGCACCCTCCGGCAAATTTCCGGCAACCCTGCCGATAGCTTTCTTGACTCATGACCGAAAGGAGACCGATCATGCATATCCGCCGTCCCGCAGTCATCACTACCCTCGGTATCGCGTTTCTCCTCATGGGGGGTCTCGCTTTCGCTGCGACCCGCGCCCCCTACAACCCGAACCCGCCCTTCTCGCCGAAGCACCTCAAGCGGGTCTCGGCAAAGACCCACGCGGGCAAGACGTTCACTGCCTATGATCCGCTGAATCCCTATGCCATCTTCATCAACTACGAGTTGGGCATGCACTGCGTAGGGTTCGACATCTCCTACTGTTGCGTGATCCCGCCGTATAACAGCATCCAGGCCCAAGCGGTCCGGACCGGCAGGCACGGCGGATTGCCGACCCTCCTTTCCCCGAACGACGGGCTGCAGCTCTACTACTCGGTGCGCGACAACAGCTACAGCGAAGGGAACAAGATGCGGTACTGGCAGGTGGCCAAGGACGTGCACGGCGACGGCAGGATGGACGAACCCGGCGACAACATGGCCAACTACGTCTGGACCCATCTGTTCATCTATAAGGACCTGGAAGGCACGCTTCCGTCGGACTGGACCGAGGCGAAGCGGCTGCACGTAGGCAAGGAGATCCAGGTGCCGATCGACTCGGGCCCCTCGGGCAAGAGCGTGGCCGGCGGCTATCTCACCTATGCGGGCAAGAACGGCGGCAACAAGGTCTTCACCGATTCGCTCATTCCGGCGGTGAAGAACGTGTCCCTCACGCTCACGTCGTCCTACCTCTGGGACGCCCTCGGACTGCCCCTCACGGCCTTCAGCGACAGCGAACGGAAAGGCACCCTCCGGACCGTCTCGCCGAAAGAGTTCCAGCCCTATCAGTACGCCCAGGTCGAGCTCCGGGACAAGGCCGGCAAGCCGGTCCTTGCGAAAGGCAAGCCCATCCTGTTCTTCGGCACCGACCCCGTGGACATGCCGAACTGTTACGTCTGCCACTCGGGACAGGGCAAAGCCGCGAAGCTGTCGCGCGAGCAGGGGCTCACGCAATTCGACAAAGAGTACACCTACTGGAAGAAGAACTACCCCGACACGACGGAGTTCATGGCCCGGCTGTCCCAGGCGTCCATCAACATCCTCGAGCTGCACGACAAGAGCTTCGGCACCGCCTTCCTGAAGGACTACAACCCCAATGCCTCGTCGAACCGGCTCGGCGCAGTGGGACCCGTCAACTGCGCGGACTGCCACGGCGACAACATCTCCGGCAACCTGGAGACCCCGCGGCCCGGCGCGACGGGATACCCGCTGGTCAAAGCGAAAACCCTGACCGAGGCGATCCATGCGACCCACATGGAGTTCGTCCCCATGCCGGACAAGGCAGGGAGAACTCAGAGCTGCCAGGCCTGCCATCCCACGCACTGGCAGGAAGGGAAGATGAACGACCCGAAGCACAATCCGTACGACATCGTCGATTCGGAAGGAAACGCCCGGTTCTCGAAGGGCGATGTCCGGACCGGCGGCGGGGGCTGCTTCCTCCGCAGGGACGCCCATACGAACCCCGACGTGAAACCGCCCTTCTTCCTGAACCAGATCGGGAAGTGGTACTTCACCCAGGTGAGCATGAAGGACGAGAACGGCAAGACGGTCAAGACCCTGCGCGGCCTCTACTGCACCGACTGCCACAACGCCCTGACCCAGGCGCTCTACCGGCATGACGACCTGACGAATGCAGCGGAGCAGGAGGGGACGACGCTTCGGAACAAGCCGCTCTCTGCGGTCATCACGGCCGTTGCGGACGGCGACGCGGCGAAGTTCAAGACCTATTTCGCCGATCCCGTGGTGGATGCCGCGGGCGATCCGCTCGAGACCTTCTACAGCAACCACACCGGCGCCACGATGGTCAAGGCCACGAAGGACAGCGAGGGCAAGCTCAAACTCCTCGCCTGGAACGCCACGGAAGGCGACCCGGTGCCCTACGACGCGGCCTCGGGCGGCAAGGACTGGTGGCTCGCTTCTGCAGAGCCCCATTGCGCGGACTGCCACCTGGCGCCCTTTGTGGAGAGCGGCGGCGGACAGTACTTCCCCATCGACCAGCCGAACAAGTACTCGCTCTACCGCTACTCCAAGGCCCACGGGACCATCGCCTGTCAGTCCTGCCACGAGTCGATCCACGGGCTCTATCCCGTGCGCTACGAAGGCAAGGGCAAGACCGTGGATATGACCACCCACGAGCAAGCGCTCCAGTTCAGCCCCGACGGCAAGTACGCCGGTCCCGTGACCTGCTCCGCCTGCCACCGCGTGAACGCCAAGGGCGTGCCGGTGCAGCTCGAAGGAACGGCATACGGCAAGGACTACTGGGCGTCGGTGGTCCTCCTGCACTCTATGCGCGACGGGGACCAGATGCTCCCGATCTGGAAGCTCCTGGAGAAGTACCCCTATGCACGGGCGCAGAAGATCGTCGAGGAGGGCTGGAAGTAATCCTCATCGGAAAGCACGGACGTGTTCAAGGGGAATGTACCTCGCGTACATTCCCCTTTTTTTGTCCGTGAGAGAAAAGGACTGGACAGGGCGCCGGTATTTTGTTACCCTCTCTTCGCCGGCTGTTCATCCAGGGCAAAAGCACTGCAGCCACAGAGTACACCGAGGCTCGACGGAGCATACAGAGGTTCTTCCTGCAAGTCGTTTTTCTCCGTGTCCTCTCGTCCTTCTCTGTGATCTCGGTGGTTTGGTTTTTTCTTCGTCCGCAGGAAGAGTATGACTACGGGGAGAACAAAGCGAATGCATGATGACACCATCGTCGCAGTAAGCGCAAAACGCAAGGCATACCTGCATATCGTACTGCCGCTCTTCTGTATCTCGGTCATCGCATACCTGGACCGGGTGAATATCGGCTACGCGGCCCTCACCATGAACGCGGACCTCGGCCTCGACGCCCGGGCCTTCGGCATGGGCGCCGGCATCTTCTTCGCGGGCTACATCCTCTTTGAGATCCCCGGCGCGCTCATCGCCGAGCGCTTCAGCGCGAAGATCTGGCTGGCCCGGATCATGCTCACCTGGGGCTTGGTGTCCGGTCTCATGGCCTTCATGACGGCGACCTGGCAGTTCTACGTGCTGCGCTTCCTGCTCGGCGCGGCCGAGGCCAGCCTCTACCCCGTCATCTACGCCACCTGCGTGCCCCGCTGGTTCAGCGAGAAGGACCGGGCCCGGACGATCGCGCTTTTGCTCACCTCGCTCCAGGTGTCCGGCATCATGGGTGCTCCCTTTGCGGGCTGGCTCCTGGGCGTCCGGGTCTTCGGATTCAAGGGCTGGCAGGCCCTGTTCCTCATCGAGGCCGTGCCCGCCGTGGTCTTCACCTTTCTGATCGTATACTGGATGGCCGACCGGCCGGAAGAAGCAGCGTGGCTCACTGCCGAGGAGAAGCACTACCTGACCGCGCAGTATGAGCAAGAGCTGGCCGCGCAGCGGGCGCGCGGGAGCGTAACGGTCCTGCAGGCCCTTGCACAGCCCGAGGTGCTGAAGCTCTGCCTCGCCTACTTCCTTTGGATCACGGGGTTCTGGGGCTTCAACTACTGGATGCCCCAGGTCATCAAGTCCCTGGCCCACTGGTCGAACCTGGCCGTGGGATGGCTTGCAGCAATACCCATGGCGGCCTCACTCGTCGTGATGCTCGCCATCGGGCACTCGTCGTCGAAGCACGACGAGAAACGGTGGCACGGCGCAGCAGGACTCTTTCTCGGCGCGATCGGCCTCGGGGTCGGCATGTTCGTGCATCATCCCTGGGCCGCTTTCTTCTTCCTGGTCCTGGCAGGCGTGGGCGTCTACGCGCCTTTCGGCGTGTGGTGGTCCTATCCCACGACCTTCCTCTCGGGTGCGGCTGCTGCCGGCGCCGTGGGCCTCATCAACTCCTTCGGCAACCTGGGCGGGTTCGTCGGCCCCTACCTCATCGGGTTCCTCAAGCAGACCACCGGAAGCTTCACCCTTGCCTGGGTGACTCTCGCCGTCTCCCTCACCCTCGCAGGGCTGCTCATCCTCACCTTCCGAAAGCAGACTGCCCCAAGCGGGAGTGCCCGATAGGGTGAAAAAACCTTAAAAATGAGGAGCGGCGGGAAAGGGAGACGGGCTGCGCGGAATTCACCGGCATGCGAGATGCCACAGGCCGATAGAAAACGGCCTGGAGAGGATAGGGACTTATCAGGTACACCTTGTCTGCGGAAATATTCTCCTCATGGTCTTGAGCAACCAGTGCTCTAGATGGATCAAACTGAAATCCAGCCCGCTATTTCACAACGTCATCTACGAAGGCACATCGACGTTTGATAAAATCCCGTGTACTTCCGAGAGGACATCGCGCCGAGCAGCAGTGAGAGCGGCAATTCGCCTTCCCCGCCCTACCCGTCGATAGCGATCCTGTTTCGTCCTTTTTTCTTTGCATCATACAACGCAGCATCCACGCGCGCGATCAGTTCCCGGGGAGAAGCCGACTGCTGCGGATGGCAGGAAGCGATGCCGATGCTTACGGTGAGATGGCCGGCGATATCAGATGCACAATGCTCTATATTCAGCGCTTCAACACCCTTGAGCAGCTTTTCAGCTAAGAGGACCGCAAAATTTTTGCCGGCCGACAATACGATGACAAACTCTTCCCCCCCATAACGGACGGCGATATCTCCGGGACGCCGGGCGAAGCTCTTGACAATGCGGGCGACCGATTTCAACACCTCATCCCCGCTGGGATGGCCGTAATGATCGTTATACTTTTTAAAAAAATCGACGTCGATCATGAGAAGTGATATTATTTTGTTCGTCCGTGAAGCTCGTCTCCATTCTTCATCCATGAAAGCATCGAACGCCCTCCGGTTCGCCAGGCCGGTCAACTCATCGGTGCGCGATAAGACCTCCAGGGCATGCTCGATCTTCTTGCGTTCGGTAATGTCCCTCGTGATATGCACGTAGGAGGTCGTTTCTCCTGATTCGTCCTTTATCGGATATGCGGAAACCTCTACTACACTTTTCCTTCCATCTTTATCAAAGTGGACATGTTCGGCAGACTTGCACTTTCCATCGCCGGTATCTTTGATAGGGCAGGGATTGAGTGCATGGTCGCACGGCTGGAGTGCATGATGAGATGCCGTGTAACAGGTGTGCATGGTCAATTCCCGCAAGGTAAGGCCCGTTTGCCGCAACGCCGTTTTATTGCCCCAGAGGACCTTGAAGTCCTTGGATATCAATAAAATGCTCTCCGAGATCCCCCCCGTTATTTCTTCAAGCATCTGTTTGGCATTGAACAGCTCCCGGCTCGTGTCTTTCAGCCGGGAAACCGTCGCTAGGATGAAAAAAAGGATGATCGATGCGTCAAGAAGAGGCGTGATGAATCCTGCGACCAGGAGTTCGTTGCCGGGTCCCCCTTTCCAAAAAAGAGCATGAAGGCCGGCAACGATACATTCGGATATGACGATCGCGACGGCCACGCCGAGCAGATAGATCGTCACGAGACGCAACCGGAGAGATGCCGTTACCATGGCGGCAAGGACTTTCCAGGAAAATATTTTTTTCAAAATACCATCCATTCCCTCTCCCGAAAGGTGGAGCCCCCCCCTCCGGCAGGAGCTGGAGGATGCCAAGGCGCGGGATTGCCGTCCTTCCACAGGAGACGGCTGCTGCTATTTATTTTTGTTATGGCAATATTAAATTGTCGATCATTATAAGTCTCTTTTCCCATTCCTGTCAAGAGGAAAGGGCGGTTTTCCATTGTTTCCGAAAGAGTCATTCGTGCACAGCTCCTCCCAGCGAATCCGCATTCGCAAGCGCCGGGAACAGCCGCATCCAGACCAGGACGACAAGCAGGGTGCCGAGGCCGCCGATCAGGACCGCGGGCACGGGTCCGAACCATGCGGCGGTGACGCCTGACTCGAACTCTCCCAACTGGTTCGAGGTCCCGATGAACATCGAGTTCACCGCGCTCACCCTGCCGCGCATGGCGTCCGGGGTGCCGATCTGGACCAGGGACTGGCGGATGACGACGCTGATCATGTCGGCGGCCCCGAGGACGACGAGCGTGCAAAGCGAGAGCAGGAACGACGTGGACACAGCAAAGACGACCGTTGCGAGACCGAAGACCGCGACCGCACCGAACATGATCCGTCCGACGCGACGCCGAAGCGGGCGCCGCGCAAGCGAGAACGTCATCACGAGCGCCCCTCCCGAGGGCGCCGAGCGGAGGAGTCCCAGCCCCCAGGGGCCCGTCCTGAGGATGTCGCGCGCGTAGATCGGCAACAGCGCGGTCGCACCGCCGAGGAGCACGGCGAAAAGATCGAGGGAGATGGCGCCGAGGATCTGCGGACGGCTCCGGATAAAGGAAATGCCCGCAAAGAGCGAACGCACCGTAGCAGGCTCCCGGTGCCGGAACGTCTCCCGGACCCGGACCAAGCCGATAACGGTGCCGCCGAAGAGGAAAAGAACGGTCGCCGCGGCGTAGACGATCCCCGGCCCGGCGGCATAGAGAAACCCGCCGAGAGCGGGCCCCAGGATCGAGGCCGACTGGAATGCAGAAGCAGACCACGTGACGGCCCAGGCAATACGTTGTTCGGGCACGAGACCGGGCAGGAATGCCTGCATCGTCGGCCCCTCGAAGGCGCGCGCGGCGCCGACCGCAACGACGATGCAGAGCAGCGCGTCCTTCCCGAGCCAGCCGGCAAAACTTCCTGCCGCGAGGGTCGCGACAGCCCCCCCTTCGACGATCTGACAGAACCGCGCGATCCTGCGGCGGTCGTACCGGTCCGCAGCATGACCCGCAGGGATCGTTAACAGAAACAGCGGGAAAAACTGAGCGAGGCCGACGAGGCCGAGGTACCAGGCGCTCCCCGTGAGGGCGTAGATCTGCCAGCCCACTGCGACGCCCGTCATCTGGAAGGCAAGGGAACTGCACAGACGGGAGGCCAGAAAGAGCGCGAGCGGCCTGTTCCTGCGGAGCGACTGGTCGACGGAGGTATCGGACGGAGCGGGCAGCATAGGGTTCGGAATGCCGATCATACCGCCCTGCGCGCGGTTTTGCAACGGGTTCTCAGAGGGAGTGCCGACGGGAGTTTCCTTGCGGGGGAAAATGTAGCGTACGTGGATCGGTGTGGCGAGACCGGAAGGCTGCGCGGAAACTACTGCACATAGCCTTTTATATCGTAGATTCCGTACTGCATTACGACATCGAGTTCCTTCCCCGCAAGCGACGCCAAATCGACACTGCCGAAACAGACGCCTCTGTCGAGAGGGACTCCGGGCGCCTTCCAAAACCCGCAGATGAGAACCGGGACTTTCGGGATGAGGACTTCCCCTTGCAGGGTGAACAATTCGTCGAACAGGACTCTCATGTCCTATCACTCTCCCCGTGGCATGCAAACCGATCGTTATACAGCACGCGCCCTCCTGCCGGATCGGCACAGCGGCCTCATACGCAGCCCGTCGCCTTGGGAAGACCGGCGATCTTGCACGCTTGTTTCGCCGGTCCGCAGGGATAGAGCTCATAGAGATACTTGGTGCTCACCCGTGCGGGACCTCGCTTGCTGCCGATCTCCTGGAGCAGGACCTTGATCGACGGCGCGACACGATACTGCAGGTAATAGTCGCGGAGAAAATGTACCACCTCCCAGTGGTGCTCGGTCATCCGGATCCCTTCGACAGCGGCGATGTAGTCGGCCACATCGGGGTTCCAGGTGCCGGGATCGGCGAGGAAACCGCTTCCATCCAACTGCATCGTTTGTCCCTTCACCGTGATCATGTTCATCGATTCTGCCTCCTTATGCCCAAAGGGATTGAAAAACACCGGGTTGCGGAACGCCCGTTCCCGGAAGGAGCGTGCACTTCCCGGTTTCCACGAAAGCAATAATAGAGAGCGAGCAGGAAGAAGTACATACCCGCATCCGGGTATTTTTAGGGTAGAACAATTTTTATAGACGGCTGCAATTTTCCGCATCCCCCATCTGTTGATCCGCGAAACCGATGGCGTCCGACACAAAAAACCACGAACAGCGACGCACATACTTACCCCTCCTGCAAATCCAGTCGTAACGGAATCTTCACCCTTCCGTAACGGTTCTGTAACACGCCCGCGGTATAACCAGGCATGGTGCAGGCAAGAACGCAAATCCCGGACGCGGGCGCGCAGGCATGAACCGATCGGTCCTGGTCATCGACGACGAGGCGGACATTCGGGACCTCGTGTCGTATAACCTGAAAAGAGAGGATTTCCGGGTAACGGTCGCGGAGGACGGCGAGCAAGGGCTCGACTGGATCCGGAAGCGGAAGTTCGATCTTGTTGTGCTCGACCTCATGCTGCCCGATATCCAGGGCATCGAGATCTGTCGCGTAATCCGGAACGACCCGAAGACCGAGCGCCTGCCCGTCATCATGCTGACGGCCCGGAGCGGCGAGACCGACCGGGTGCGCGGACTGGAATCCGGCGCCGATGACTACCTCGTCAAGCCCTTCAGCCCGCGGGAATTGATCGCGCGCGTCAGGGCGATTTTACGCCGAACGGACGAAGGTTCGGCAGTGCAAAAGACGATCCGGCTCGGCGACCTCGTAATCAATACGGACACCTACAGCGTGTCCAGGGGGGGCGAGCAGCTCGACCTGAGCGCCACTGAGTACCGGCTTCTTTTGTACCTCGTCGAGCGGCGGGGCAAGGTCTTTAGCCGCGAGCAGCTCCTCGACGGCGTCTGGAAAGGCGAAGCCTTCATCGAACCGCGGACCATCGACGTGCACATCCGCCGATTGCGGGCGCAGATCGAGGACGACCCGGCCCACCCGGTCTACTTAAAGACCCGGCGCGGCATAGGGTATTATGTGGAGTAGCGTAAGACCTTTTCATCAACTATCCGGATAAACAGGGAAAGCCGTCTCGCACAAAATCCGCAAAGTGCGCAAAGAGGATCAGAAAATATGGTATGATGAAAAAATATTCTGCACAAATTTGCTTTTCTTTGCGGCTTGACACCTTCGCACAAAACTGATGTCATTATTGTTTTTTTGTGCCGGATGTTGCCGACAAAGACCTTTACAGATTCCTGCTATATATTTATGACTTTTTTTCGAGACTGATAGGCCCATGAAGATCGCCCTATTCGGTGACATCCACGGCAACATCGACGCGCTCCAGGCCGCTTATGACGCGGCCCTGGCCAGGAAACCGGACCGGCTTTACCACCTGGGGGACCTGGGAGGGTACGCGCCCTTCGTGAACGAGGTCGTTGATTTTGTCCGCCGGCACGGCATCGCCGGGGTCCAGGGCAACTACGACGACGCGGTGGCATACGACCGCGCACACTGCGGCTGCAAGGCCGAGGAGCCGCTCCAGGAAGAGATGGCCCATCGCTCCTTTGCCTGGACCAAAGAGCATACCTCCGCGGCGAGCCGGGCCTATATGCGGGCACTGCCGTTGGACCTCGCATTCACGGCCGAAGGCAGAAAGGTCCTGCTCTTCCACGCCACGCCGAGGAGGAACAACCTCTACTGGCACGCGGACCGGCCGGACAAGTTCTTCCGCGAGATGGCGGAAAAGACCGATGCCGACGTCCTGATCTACGGTCACACCCACAAGCCCTATTGCCGGGACCTGGACGGCAAGGTCTTCATCAACGCGGGCAGCACGGGAAAGCCCAAGGACGGCGACCCCCGGTCCTGCGTGGCCCTCGTGGAGATCACATCAGCGGGTGTCGAGACCGAATTCCTGCGCGTTCCCTACGACGTGGGAAAAACGGCCGCTGCCATACGCACAAGCGGCCTGCCGCCCTATTTTGCCGAGAAACTCCTGCACGGGTCGTAGACCTCCCCCTATTTCACGAATCTTTCACACAACCGTCATCAAGTTGTAACACAGGGATGCTACAGTGCACCCCCAAGATAATCGCTTCCGGCGCCCGGAAGCCACTACAAGGAGGAGGATAACCCGTTATGAAAAAGGCACTCGCGGTACTCGCAGTTCTGGCAATCGGCAGTCTCGGGTTCACGACGTACGCGGCGGCGGAAGAAACGGCCACGGTCAAGGGCAACGTCGAGGTCTACGGTCAGGCGAAGATGTCGGTGGACCTGATCAGCACCGACAGCAGCTCCACAGGGCTCGCAGCCAAGAATCTTACCAGGGTCTCATCGAATTCATCTCGACTCGGAGTCAAAGAGAAGGAAGATCTTGGCGACGGTCTCAGCCTGGTCATGCAGGCCGAGATGGCGGTTGGGTACGACCTGGGCACTACCACGTTCAAGTGGCGGGAAACCTATGTCGGGTTTACTCACGACGGGATCGGGACCCTCCTCTTCGGCATTCACTACACCCCCTACTACCTGGCTACGGGCTCCCTCAACCCCTTCGGCGACACCATGGGCGACTATCGGGCCATCATGGGGACGGTGAACGGCACGTTGAGCTTCGGCAACCGGACCGACAACACCATCATGTACCTCTCCCCGAACTGGAGCGGGATCAAGATCATGGCATCCACGAGCCAGTCCGGCCAGGAGAACAACGTCGCGACCACGCCCGCACCCAGCCAGTACTCGGTGGCCCTCACCTATAACTATGGCCCGCTCTTCGTGGCCCTGGCCCAGGAGCAGCAGAAGAACGGCTTCGGGAAGTTCGATGCGCCGAACGTGACCGAGACCGGCTCGCGGGTCGGCGTGGGCTACACCTTCGGCGACACCAAGGTCGGGGGGGTCTATGAAATGCTGAAGAACGACCAGTCCAACTCGGTCTATACGCGCAACGCCTACTACGTCTCGGCGGTCCAGAAGCTCGGCAGCAACGCCGTGAAGCTGGCCTACGGCAAGGCGGAGGACGGCAAGTCCGCGGCGAACACCGGAGCCTCCACGATGGCAATCGGCGTCGACCATACCTTCACCAAGCGCACGACGGTCTACGCCCTCTACGCGGCGACGAAGAACGACAACGGCGCAACCTACGGCCTCGGCACGGACGCTGCGGGCGGCGCCTATACGCCGGCCATCGCGGGCGACAGCCCATCGGTCGTTTCCTTCGGCGTCGTGCACAAGTTCTAAAAGGACCCTCAAGAGAGCACGCTCGCATAGGTGCATCCTCCCTCGAGGGGGCGGACTCATCCTCCGCCCCCTCTTTTTTATGATGAAGATCTTCCCCGACGATTTCCAGTGGGGCGTGGCGACCTCGGCCTTCCAGATCGAAGGCTCCCCGAACGCCGACTGGGCGACCTGGGACCCCGTGCTCGTTGACCGCCCCGCCATCACGAACCACTATGCCCTGTTCCGCGAAGACCTGAAATTGCTGAAGGAGCTCGGCGTGAACGCCTACCGCTTCTCCCTGGAGTGGAGCAGGATCCAGCCCGCAGCCGACACGTGGGATGAGTCTGCCATCGCCCATTACCAGGAGATCGTCGATATCCTGCGGGGCTACGCCATCGAGCCCGTGGTCACGCTCCACCACTTCACGCATCCCCGCTGGTTTCTGGAACAGTCGCCCTGGCATCAGGACGCGTCCGTCAAGAGATTCGTCCGCTACGCCGAGCGCATGGCTACCGTGCTCCGGGGCGTGCGCACCTGGATCACCTTCAACGAGCCCTACGTCATCCTGATCGGCGGGTATCTCGACGGCTGCACGCCGCCGGGGTTCAAGGACGTGCCGAGCGCACTCGCGGCGCTCCGGAACATCTTCACCTGCCACGCCGGTGCCTACGCCGCCATCCATCGTTTCGTCCCGGACGCCCGGGTGGGCCTTGCGCACAACATGTCCGTCTTCTCTCCCTGGAAGAAGTGGAACCCCCTCGACCGGGTCCTTAAAAAGACGGCGAACTATTTCTACAACCATTCGATCGTGCACGCCTTTCGGACCGGCGTCTTCATCGTCAAGTTCCCCTTCTCCCGCCGCATGGAGATCGCGGTCCCGATCAAGGGCACCCTCGACTTCTTCGGCGTGAACTACTATACGCGCATCCATCTCCGGTTCAACCCCTTCAAGAAGATGGGGGTCGAGCTCCGGTACCTGGACATCGAGGGGCACGGTCTCACGAACATCGGCTGGGAGGTGCACCCACGCGGCCTCGCCAAGGTCCTGCGCTACGCCTCGCGGCTGGGTCTCCCGCTCGTCATCACCGAGAACGGCATCGCGACGCACGACCCCGAGCAGAAGGTGCGGTTCATGCGGCAGCACGTGGACGTCGTGGAACGGTGCCTGCAGGAGGGACTCGACGTGCGGGGCTACTTCTACTGGACCCTCATCGACAACTACGAATGGCTCCAGGGCCTCGATGCCCGGTTCGGGCTCTACCGCGTGGACTTTCAGACGCTCAAGCGCCACCCCACAAGCGCCGCTACCTATTACGCCTACCTGATCCAGAGCCGATCGGAACGGTAGCGAACATTTCACCCATCCTTCATCCTCCCGTAAGAAACCCCCGGTATCATTATCGCGCGTACTCTTTTTTCCCCGAGGGAGGTATCCATGAACCATATCATCATCACGATCGAGAGCGGCGCGGTCGCGGACATCCGCAGCACCGAGCCCCTTCAGGTGACCGTGGTCGATCACGACCTGATCGAAGGCGGTGAGACCTTCGAGGAGCGCCTGCGCAAGGCCGTCATCGTCGTGGCCCCCGGGCCGCAGGTGCGTACGGAAGAGATCGCGGAGACGGTCCGCCACCTGGTGCGCGCCTGCCAGCGCCCCGCGGACCGGCAAGCGACTGCGCAGAGCGGCAGGCCGGTCGGGGCAGCGGCCTGAACGCCGAAGCGTACGATCCTTCGGACCCGCGGCTGCCGCAGTTCACGAAAATTTAATATTCCTGTAATATCGGCGTAACAGCCCCGGAGTACAGTGCATCTCCAGGAGGGAAACATGTACGTTCTCGGTTCACCCGTCGATGCTTACGTCCCCGTGCCGGACCGCAACCTGTCCCTTTGCCCCTACCGCGACGCGGCCGACGCCGTCTGCTCCGCTGCAATCATGACCTTCACGATCAGCAAACGGCAGGACGCCGCGTACTGCCGCACGGAGAACTTCGATCAATGTCCCCTCTTTCTCGCAAAGGTCCTGCGGGGGCTTTGAATCCATCCCCGTCGTCGGCCGCACCGCGACGGCGCAAGGAGGCACACGATGCAGATCCAAATGGCAAGGTATCAACCGCGGTACGATTACGACCAAGAGAACGACCGGCATGTGAACGCCGTGGACCGGCTGGTACACGAACTCGGCATGCCGGCCGAGGACGTGAACCGCTCCTACCGGGAGGTGCTGGAAGAGCTGCAAGATGAAATATCCATGAAGCCCTATTTGCCGGTCATCGTGAGCATGGTCGTCAAAGAGCGCATGCGGAGACAGGCCCTTTGATTGGCCGGGGTGCGGAATGACAGGGAGGATCGCCATGGAGAGCGAACGGAAGGACGGCCTGGCAAGGACGATCGACGAGATCGATCGGCAGCACCGGGAGCTGGTCGAGCGGGTCACCCACCTGGTCCATGCCTGCGACCACGGGAACGGCGAGCAGGAGGTCGGCAGGCTCCTCGGCTATTTGCAGGAGCGGGTGGTGCCGAATTTCACGATCGAGGAGAAATACATGGCCCGCTGTTCCTATCCCGGCTACGCAGCGCACCGGAAAGAGCACGAGCTCTTCGTCGAGCGGTGCGCCGGCCTCAAGGAGCGGTTTTCGAGCGAAGGAGGGAGCCCCTGGGTCGTCCTGGAGGCCATCCGGATGACGGCGGACTGGGTCGTGTGCCATATCCGGACCACGGACGAGGCCATGCGCGCATTCCTCGTGAAACGGGACCTGCCCGCAATACGCCGCTCACCCCTGCAGGACGCCTATGCAACCGGTCCTTCCGCGGTCTGACCCCGCAGGCCGAAAACGTAACAAAAACTTAATCCTGCCGTAATACGGGGGTAACAGGCGTCGGGTACTATTGCAGCAATGCTCCTGTGCGACTTCCATATCCACACCACCTTTTCCGACGGCTCGCTGCCCATGCGCGACACCATCGATCTCTTCGGCCAGGCCGGGTTCGACGTGATCGCCGTTACCGATCACGTGGTGAACGGAGACAACGTCATGGGCAAGTTCGCCCGGCGATTCAACCTGACCGTGCGGGGCGACAATTTCGACGACTACCTTGCAACGCTCCGGGCCGAGGCCGTGCGGGCCTGGGAGAAGTTCGGGATGCTCGTGCTCCCGGGCGTGGAGATCAGCAAGAACTACCTCTCCAAGGAGGAGTCGGCGCACCTTTTGCTCCTGGACATCAAAGAGTTCGTGCCCGCCTGCCTGGACTACGAGGAGATATTCCTCGAGGCCAAGCAGCAGGACGCGGTGATCGTGGCCTGCCACCCGCACCACACGCCGGACCCGCTGAACCCCGACACGCTCTACCTCTGGAACAATCGCGACAAGTACGCCCGCTACATCGACGCCTGGGAGATCGCGAACCGGGACGACGTGTTCAACGTGATCAGCCTGAAGAAGTACCCCTACCTCGCCAACAGCGACTTTCACAAGGCCCGGCATCTCTACTCATGGAAGACGCTCCTGAACTGCGAGAAGACGACGGACGCGGTGAAGCAGTGCATCCGGCACAACAAAGGGGTGGCGATCACGCTGTTCCGGAATTAGGGGCCAAGAAAGGGGGAGCGAGATGATTGTGTTCGACATCGGTGCGGTGATCGTCCTGTGCGGCGTCGTGCTCTACCTGTTCCAGATCGGGTCCGCCTCCGCGCTCCTCAAAAGGAGGCAGGAGCCCGCCGACGATTGGTGTCCGCCGGTCTCGGTCCTCAAGCCCCTGCGCGGCCTCGACGACAACCTCTTCGACAACCTCGCGAGCTTCTGCGAGCAGGACTACCCGGCATACGAGGTCCTCTTCTGCCTCCAGGACGCCAACGACCCGGCGTACAAGGTCGCGAAAAAGGTGAAGGACAAATACCCGGGAAGAGACATCACGCTCGTCGTCGAAAAATGCGGCCTGGGGCTCAATCCCAAGGTGAACAACCTCATCCCCGGCTATCGCCAGGCCAGGCATCCCCTGGTCCTGATCAGCGACAGCAACGTCCTGGTGGACCCGGGCTACCTCCGCGAGATCACGCGCCATACCGCGGACCCCGCGGTGGGGCTCGTGAGCAGCCTCATCGGCGGGACCGGCGGGAGGAGCATCGGTGCGCTCCTGGAGAACCTGCATCTCAACTCCTTCGTCATCGGGAGCGTCGGCTTCCTCGACCGCTTCCTCGGCATGCCCTGCGTCATCGGCAAATCCATGCTCATGAAAAAGGACGATCTTGATGCCATCGGCGGGCTCGTCGCCTATAAGGACATCCTGGCCGAGGACTTCATCATCGGCAGGGAGATGGCGCAAAGCGGCAGGAAGGTCGTGCTTGCGAACCGCCTGATCGGCAACGTGAACGAATACTGGGGCGTCAAACGGTTCCTGAACCGCCATACCCGCTGGGGAAAGCTCCGGTGGAAGATCGGCGGGCTGAAATATCTTTCCGAGCTGCTCGCCAACCCCGTCTTCATCGCCCTTCTGACGGCCCTCTCCCGGCCGTCGCGCGCCGCGATCTCCCTGGCCGCATGCACGGGCCTGGTCAAGGTCCTGGGCGACTGCTGGCTCGGCCAGGCGGTCTCCGCCGCAACGCCGGGGGCGACGCTCCGGAAGACGCCGCGCGCGGCCTACGTCCTAGTACCGATCAAGGACCTCCTCATCGGGCTCCTCTGGTTCGTGCCGCTCGTGAGCGCGACCGTGGACTGGCGAGGGAACCACTATCGTATCGGCAAGGACTCCCGCCTGTCCCCCTGCACAACGACCGGGATCCGGACCTGGGGCAGACGCATCACGCAGGGTCTGCGGGAACGTTTCGCTTAGCATGCAAGGCGCCCCTCTGCTTCGAAACGCCGGAGCGGGACAACGATAGTCCTGTCGAATAACCGCAGACAGGGGACATGCGATGGCAAGATCACCAGCAACGAATCGAGCCGTGCAGCAATATCCGGCCGCAGGGAACAGCTCCACGATGGGTCCCTCCCCGAGCCTGGGCGACAACGTACTGTGCGATGCCCGGGAGAGCGGGTATCGGCCCACCGGCCGCAAGACCGGGATATTCGGCACAAAAGAGTACGGCCCTCGCAGTTCCCAGCGTCGCTTGGCGTGATCCGCGCATCCCTTCCGTCTTTTCCGTAACGAACATTTAACTCGGGCTTCATACTCCTGTAACCGGCCCCCGCTATACTCCATACCGCAGCATACAACGATCGACAGGGGGGTGTATATGAATCGATTGGAATCGGACCGGGTATTCGCCTTGAACCCGGAGTTCAAGGACCCGCTCCAGCAGAAGCTCTTCTCCCTGGTCAAGGGACCGCTCGAGCATTTTCTCGCCTTCCCGCGGATGAACCGGGCCTACGCCGACATCGCGCAGATGACCGACAATCGTCCCTTTCCGGAAAAGGCGCTCGAACGGCTGAAGGTGACCTACGATCTCGCCGAGGAGGACGCCGCACGGCTCATGGTCCCCACGGGGCCGGTCATCGTCACGGCCAACCATCCCTTCGGCGGGATCGAGGGGCTCATCCTGGCCTCGCTCCTGCGCTCGCTGCGCTGCGACGTGAAGTTCCTGGCCAACTACCTCCTCCAGTCCATCCCCGAGATGCGGGAGATGCTGATCTCCGTCAATCCCTTCAAGGGAACGACGGCGGTCCGGAACAACATCCGGCCGATCCGGGAGAGCATCGCCTGGGTAAAGAACGGCGGCATGCTCGTGGTCTTTCCCGCAGGCGCGGTCTCGCACTTCGATGTCCAGAAAGGCGCCGTGCTCGATCCAACCTGGAGTCCGACGATCGCCCGCCTCGTCCGCGCGACGCAGGCGCCGGTGCTCCCCCTGTTCTTCCAGGGGACGAACAGCGCCGCCTTTCACATGGCGGGCATGGTCCATCCCGTGCTCCGGACCGCGATGCTGCCGAACGAGCTGTTCAACAAGCACCGCGAGACGATCCGGGTGCGGGTCGGCGACCTGGTCCCCTTTTCCCGGCTCCAGGCCTTTGCGCGGGACGAGGACCTGACCGACTTCCTTCGGCTGCGCACCTACGTGCTGGGACAGCGCGACGCGCGGGGGCGCGCCGCCGTGCCGCGCAAGGCGAAACCCGATGCCTTGCAGGACATCATCCCGCCCCGCAACCCCGCCGTCCTGGCCGCGGAGATCGACGGGCTGGCGCCGGACCAAAGGCTCGTGGAAAGCAACGAGTTCTCCGTGATCGCGGCCACGGCGGAGCAGATCCCGAACGCGCTCGTCGAGATCGGGAGGCTGCGCGAGATCACGTTCCGCAGCGTGGGCGAAGGAACCGGCAGGTCGCTCGACCTCGACCAATTCGACCACGCCTACACCCATCTTTTCATCTGGAACCGGGGAAAGCGGGAGATCGTCGGCTCCTACCGTCTCGGCAAGACCGACGAGCTGCTCCGGCAAAAAGGCGCGGACGGCCTGTACACCAGCACGCTCTTCCGCTACCGGCCCGGTTTCTTCGCGCACCTGGGGCCGGCCCTGGAGCTGGGGCGTTCCTTCGTACGGCTGGAATATCAACGGTCCTATGCCCCGCTCCTGCTCCTCTGGAAAGGCATCGGCAGGTTCATCGTGCTCCACCCGCAGTACCGGACGCTCTTCGGACCGGTCAGCATCACCGACGAGTATCAGACGCTCTCGAAACAGCTGCTCGTAACCTATCTGAAAACGACCAGCTTCCGGCAGAGCACGGCGCACTACGTCAGGCCGAAACGGCCCCTGCGCGCAAAGCCGCTCCGCGGATGGGACATCGACGCTGCAGTGAACCTCCTGAAGGACGACGTAGAGGGCCTGTCCGATCTCATCTCCTGCGTGGAGTCAGACCGGAAGGGGGTCCCGGTCCTGCTCAGACAGTATCTGAAGCTGGGCGGCAAGATCGCGGGCTTCAACGTGGACCCCGCCTTCGGGGACGTCCTGGACGGCCTGATCATCGTCGACCTTCGGGAGACCGAGCCGCGCATGCTCGAACGGTACCTGGGCAAGGACGGCTGCCGCAGCTTCCGGGCCTACCACGAAGGTCCGCGCGAGGATGAACCGATCTGCGCGTGACCAGGGAAGACGACCTTGCCGGCCCGGATGCAGCAGCCCCCGCGCCTCCTCCCCTCCTGCGTCCGGGCCGGCGGTCATGAATTTTTAAGAAAAGCTTCACACTCCTGCAACAACACCCGCGTACAGTACGGTTCGCACGTTTGCAACGGACGGAACAAGTCGATGAAGAAAACGGTCCTCATCGTTGAGGATGAACCAGATTGTGCAACGCTCCTGAGCTACCGCCTCCAGCGGGAAGGCTATGAGACCGTGATCGCCTCCAGCGGCGAGGAGGCCATCGATGCTGCCCAGTGCAGCGATCCCGACGCCCTGCTCCTGGACATCATGCTGCCCGCCCTGGACGGCTGGGAGGTCTGCCGGATCCTGCGGGAGAGCTCGAAAGGGAAATTTCTGCCGATCATCATGCTTACCGCCCTCACGGACGAAGAGGCGAAGGTCAAGAGCCTGACCCTCGGGGCCGACGACTTCGTCACGAAGCCCTACTCCGTGTCCGAGGTCCTGCTGAAGCTCCGGAACCACATCGAGCGGCGGCGGATGATGCTGCGGCTCAGGGCCGGGGAGGTCGAACAGCAAACGGCCCTGCGCTATGTGGTTCACGAACTGCGCAACTCCCTTTCCGCCATCGGGGGCTTTTCGTCGCTTGCCCTCCGGCAGGACGATCCGCCCCGGTACCTGAAAACGATCCATGCGGCGGCAGCCCATGCAGCAAGTCTGCTGAATGACACGTCGCTGCTTCTCCGGCTCGAAAAGCAGGCGGTGCGGCTCGATGGGGGGCATGTTGCGCTCGCCCCCCTGCTCGAGGAAGCGATCGCGCTTATGGCCGATTCCGCCGCGCGATCACAGGTCTCCGTGGTCGTCGTGAGCCGGACTGCCGCTGCGGTGCGGGGCGAACCGATGGCGATCCGCCAGGTCCTGCTGAATCTCCTGGCGAACGCCATCCGATTCAATCGTACGGGCGGACGCGTCTGGATCCACTGCCAAGAGGATGTCCAATGGGCCGAACTGTCCGTTACCGACGAGGGGCGGGGCATTGCGCGATCGGAATGGGAGACGATCTTTGCCAAGTTCTCCCGGGGGAGCAACAGCGACGATGTCAAAGGCGAGGGCCTCGGCCTGTACCTCGTCAAGCTCTTGATGGAAGCCATGGGCGGAAGCGTGGCGGTCGCCAGCCGGCCGGGCACGGGAAGCACCTTTACGGTCTCCTTTCGGAAGACCGAGGCGCACCCGGCAGAAACTCGTTCGCAACCGTCCGGGACGCAGGAGGCATGATGCAGACAAGCGCCGATCAGGAACACGTGCTCACCGTGGGGGAGCTCATCGTCTCGAACGCCTTGACGACGCCGCAGACCGCGGTCACCAAGGTCGCCGAATGGTTCTTCAGCACCACCGACCTGGACGCGATCGCGGTGGTCGACGGGCAGGAGCCGGTCGGCCTCGTGACGCGGACCAAGCTGCTCTTCACGCTCTTCCGGCGGTTCGGGTTCGAGCTCTACGGCCGGTACCCCGTCATCGCCGTGGCGGACACGGCTCCGCTCATCGTCCCGGCGAGCGAGCGGCTCGACGTGGTCATCGACCGGGCCCTGGAGCGGCCGCCCCAGGACATCTACGACGAGATCGTCGTGACCGACGCCGCGGGCTGCTACACCGGCCTGCTCTCGGTCAAGCAGCTCGTCATCCAGCAGAGCAACGCCCTTGCCACGAGCGTCCTGCAGCGGGAACTGGCGAGCGAGCGGGCCCGGGAACTGGAAAAGTTGAACCGGGCGAAGTCCCAGTTCATCGCGCACGTCACCCACGAGCTGCGCTCGCCGGTGAACGCCATCGTGGGTCTGGCCGAGCTGCTGCGGACCGCGGCGGACCGGGGCGCGATGGAACAGATCCGGGAGCGGCTGGCCTTCATGATCGCGAGCGCAACGAACCTCCGGACCGTCATCACGAACATCCTCGACCTGTCGAAGATCGAAGCAGGGAAGATGGAGGTCTCGATCCAGGAGACGAGCGTCCTGGAGATCGTCCTGGAGATCGCGGAGACGACGCGCATCCTGGTCGGGAAAAAGCCGGTGGACGTCACGGTGTCCGCGCCGCCGCTCCCGGTCATGGTGGAGACGGACCCGGTCAAGCTGCGCCAGATCATCATGAACCTGGCAAGCAACGCCGCCAAGTTCACGGAGCAGGGAGCGATCACCCTCTCGCTCGCACTCGTGGAGAGCGAGCTTACGATCCGGGTGAGCGACTCGGGCATCGGCATCAGGGAAGAGAACCTGGGCAAACTCTTTGCTTCTTTCAGCCAGGTGGAGGACGCACAGACCAAGCAGCACGAAGGCACGGGACTCGGCCTGGCGATCAGCAGGAACCTCGCGGAGCTGCTCGGAGGCCGGCTCTCGGTCGAGAGCGTCTTCGGCACGGGGACGACCTTCACGCTCATTCTGCCGTTCTCCCCCCGGGAGGGCGGAACGACCGCACGATCATCGGAAAAACAAGGAGGAAGCCAAGATGACGCAAAAGAAAAAGGTACTGGTAGTGGACGATGACGAGATGCACCTGTATACGACCAAGGAATTGATCGAGAGCGCGCTGCCGACGGTGGAGGTGGTCACGCACAAGGACTGGTT
The DNA here is from genome assembly GCA_046704425.1 of Nitrospirota bacterium. Taxonomy (GTDB): domain Bacteria; phylum Nitrospirota; class UBA9217; order UBA9217; family UBA9217; genus JBJKRX01. The sequence continues at coordinate 10,728 of JBJKRX010000157.1, read as the reverse complement.
CGGGGTGACGAACCGCGTGCGGGACGAGCGGCCCGACCTGGTGCTGCTCGACATCAACATGCCGGCGCTCTCGGGTGACCAAATCGCCAGGCTTATCAAGCCCCTCTGCGAGGTCATGCGGGCCCCTATCGTGTTCCATTCCTCGAACGACGAGGACAGCCTGCGCGACCTGGTGCGCGTCCACGGCGTGCGGGGCTATATCTGCAAGGGGGACGTGGCCTCCCTGCGCAGCAAGGTGCGGCAGTATCTCGCCGCGTGACCCGCCCCGGAGGCCCGCTGCATATTTAACCAAAACGTAATATACTCGTAATATTCCTGCAATACGGCCATGGTACAACAGTGCCATCAGGAAGCAAATCGTACCAAAAATACGCAAAAGGAGGCTATTCATGAAACGGTTTCTCGGCATTTCGGTATTCGTACTCGTCGGCATGCTTGCGCTCGGCACGATCCCGGCTTCGGCCGCGGACATGCTGAACGGGGCGGGCGCCACTTTCCCCTACCCGGTCTATTCCGCCTGGGCCCACGAGTACAACAAGGTGACGGGCGTCATGCTCAACTACCAGTCCATCGGCTCGGGCGGCGGGATCAAGCAGATCACGGAGCGGACCGTGGACTTCGGCGCATCCGACGCGCCCCAGACGCCTGAATTCCTTGCAAAAAACAACCTGCTCCAGTTCCCGGCGGTCATGGGCGGCGTGGTGCCCGTAGTGAACGTCCAAGGGATCGGGGCAGGGAGGCTGCGGCTCGACGGGGCTACCATGTGCAAGATCTACATGGGCGAGATCACGAAGTGGAACGATCCTGCGATCAAGCACCTGAACCCCCGGGTCAAGCTGCCGGCCAAGGATATTACGGTGGTGCACCGCTCCGACGGCTCGGGCACGACCGCGATCTTCACCAGCTATATGAGCGGCGTCTGCCAGGAATGGTCTGACAAGGTCGGGCACGGCACCTCGGTGAGCTGGCCCACGGGCATCGGCGGCAAGGGCAACGAGGGCGTGGCCAACTACGTGCACCAGGCAGGGAACTCGATCGGGTACGTGGAATTCGCCTATGCCCTGCAGAACCACCTCGCCTATGTCCTGCTCAAGAACAGCGCGGGGCATTACGTGAAGCCGGACTTCAAGACCTTCGAGGACGCGGCGGCCACGGCCGATTTCGACCCGGGCAAGAGCTTCTACCTCTGGCTCGTGAACGCCCCGGGCAAGCACGCCTGGCCCATCGCCGGCGCCACGTTCATCCTCCTCGCCAAGGAGAAGCCGGAGTCGAACAACAAGGTCGTCAAGTTCTACAACTGGTCCTACGAGCATGGGGACAAGATGGCGGAAAAGCTGATCTACGTCCCGCTCCCCTTGTCGCTCAAGAACAAGATCCGCGCCTACTGGAAGGACCACGGCCTTCAGTATTAACGGGGCGCTCCTGGGTAAAAAAGCAGTTGAAAACAGCGGGTCGGGTATTTATACTGTGCGATACCCGACCCGCTTCTTGTTTGCCGCTCAGCATCGATCCGGGCAGAAAGGTCCGTCCGTGGCCGCACTTTCCAAGAACCGCACCTTCGACTTCCTCTTCTCCTCGGTGACCGCCGTCGCGTCCTTCGCCATCATCGTCTTTATCGTCGGCATCCTGGCCGTGCTCATCAAGGAATCCTGGCTCTCGCTCGGCAAGTTCGGGGTCTTTCATTTCCTCGTCTCCACCGAATGGAACCCCGTCAAGCAGCTCTTCGGCGCGGCGACCACCATCTTCGGGACCTTCGTGACCACGGCCCTGGCGCTCCTCTTCGCCGTACCCACGGCCGTGGGCATCGCGATCTTCATCACCGAGATCGCGCCGAACTTCCTGAAGGGGCCCATCGGCGTGGCCATCGAGCTCCTGGCCGCGATCCCGAGCATCATCTACGGCATGTGGGGGCTCTTCACGCTGGCGCCGATCATGGCGCGCTATATCGAGCCGGCGCTCAAGGCCACCGTGGGCAGACTGCCCCTGGTCGGGTTCCTGTTCGCGGGCAATCCCCTGGGCATCGACCTGCTGACGGCGAGCGTCATCCTCGGGATCATGATCATCCCCTTCACCGCGAGCATCGCGCGCGACTCCTTCAACCTGACGCCGTCCGTGATCAAGGAGTCGGCCTATGCCATCGGTGCGACGCGCTGGGAAGTGGTCAAGAACATCGTCCTGCCCTACTCCAAGCTCGGCGTCTTCGGCGGGATCGTGCTCTCCCTCGGCCGGGCCCTGGGCGAGACCATGGCCGTGGCCTTCGTGCTCGGGAACAACCACAAGATCGCCACGTCGCTCCTGGACGCGGCATCGACCATCACGGTCAGCCTGGCGAACGAGTTCACCGAGGCGGACAGCGATATGTACCTTTCCTCGCTCTACCACCTCGCGCTCGTGCTGTTCGTCATGAGCTTCATCATCCTGGCGATCGCGAAGTTCTTCCTGCTGCGGGCGGAAAAGAAATACACGAGGTAAGATGACCTTCGAACAAAAACGCAGAATCGAGAACGTCGTGGCCCTCAGCCTGAGCGGCCTTGCCGCGGCGATCGGCCTCTTCTGGCTGGTCTACATCCTGGCCGACGTCCTGATACACGGCATCGGCGCGCTCCGGCCCAGCCTCTTCCTGCACGACCCCATGCCGGCCGGCATGACCGGGGGCGGGCTCCGCAACGCCTTCGTGGGCCAGCTCCTGATCACCCTTGCGGCAACGCTCATCGGCGTGCCGGTGGGGGTCCTGGGCGGCACCTTCCTGGCCGAATACGCGCGGGGCAGCCGGTTCGCGCGCATCGTCAGCGTCCTTTCGGACATCATGGTCAGCGTACCGTCCATCGTGGTGGGCGCCTTCATCTACGCGATCCTCGTCCAGCCCCTGCATCATTTCAGCGGCTGGGCCGGGGCCGTGGCCCTGGCGATCATCATGGTCCCCGTCGTGCTCCGCACGACCGAGGACATGCTCTCGCTCGTGCCCTGGACGCTCCGGGAGGCGGCCTTCGCGCTCGGCGCGCCGCGCTACAAGGTCATCGTCCAGGTGGTGTACCGGGGCGCGGCCACGGGCATCCTTACCGGCATCCTGCTGTCCATCGCCCGGGTGGCGGGCGAGACCGCGCCGCTCCTCTTCACGTCCTTCAGCAACAACTTCTATTCGACCAACATGAACGCCCCCATCGCGTCGCTCACGGTCGCGATCTTCCAGTACGCCATGGGGCCCTATGACGACTGGCACGTGCAGGCCTGGGGCGCGGCATTCGTGATCACCCTGTTCATCCTCGCCATCACGATCGCGGGACGGATGATCATCCGGTGGAGGTATCGGCGTTGACGGAAACAATGGAACTCGAAGTCAGGAACCTGGATTTCTTCTACAACGGCGACGTGCGCGCCCTGCGCGCCATCTCGCTGCCGATCCGGAAGAACAACGTCACGGCCCTGATCGGGCCGTCGGGCTGCGGCAAGACGACGCTGCTCCGGTGCTTCAACCGGATGCACGACCTCTACCCGCGGCACCGGTACGAGGGCGAGATCCTGTTCCAGGGGCGGAACATCCTGGCCGGCAATGTGGACCTGATCGATCTCAGGAGCCGCATCGGCATGGTCTTCCAGAAGCCCACGCCCTTCCCCATGTCCGTGGCCGAGAACATCGCCTACGGCCTCCGGCTCAAGGGCATCCGGAACCGGTCCGAGCTCGTGGGCCGCATCGAGCAGGCGCTCCGCCACGCGGCGCTCTGGGAGGAGGTGCGCGACAAGATGAACGCGAACGCCTTCGACCTCTCGGGCGGCCAGCAGCAGCGGCTGGTGATCGCGCGGGCCCTTGCCGTGGAGCCCGAGGTCCTGCTCTTCGACGAGCCCACGTCGGCCCTGGACCCCATCTCCACGGCCAAGATAGAGGAACTCGTCGTGAACCTCAAGAAGTACGTGACCGTCATCATCGTGACGCACAACATGCAGCAGGCGGCGCGCGTCTCGGACATGACGGGGTTCCTGTACCTGGGCGAGCTGATCGAGTACGGGACCACCGAGAAGATATTCACGAACCCGGACAAGAAGCAGACGGACGATTACATCACGGGCAGATTCGGGTAGAAAAACGCAACCCTTTACCGTCAAGGCGCGGGATTGCGGGCGGGACAAAAAACAACGGCTGCTCGCGCAAAGCCGCAAAGTCGCCAAGAAAGACGCCATGCAAAAAAGAGCTATTGCTTTCCTTTGCGTCTTGGCGGCTTTGCGTGAGAACAGGTTTTGATTGAACGGTTTTTTTCGTAATCGGTTCGTTGCGTATTCGGCCATACTACGCAGGAACGAGGAGAGCAGGCCATGCCCACGCAGAAAGAGCACGACATCGAGCAGCTGAAGGAGCGCATCCTCAAGATGGGCTCGCTCGTCGAGGACGCCATCCGGAAGTCCGTCGCGGCCCTGGTGGAGCGCAACCGGGAGACGGCGCTCGCGGTGATCGACGGCGACGCCATCGTGAACAATTTCGACGTGGAGATCGAGGAGGAGTGCATCCGTTTCCTCGCCATCTGGCAGCCCTCGGGCAGCAACCTCCGCTTCGTGACCACGGCCATCAAGATCATCACCGACCTGGAGCGCATGGGCGACCTGGCCGTGGACATCTGCGAGCGGGCCCTGGAGCTGAACGAAGAACCGCCGCTCAAGCCCTACATCGACTTGCCGCGCATGGCCGAGGCGGCCCAGAAGATGCTCAAGGACAGCCTCGACTCCTTCGTGGCCAGCGACGCGGAGCTCGCCCTCGCGGTCTGCGCGGCGGACGATTTCGTGGACAACCTGAACCAGCAGATATTCAACGAGCTTCTGATCTACATGCTGAAGGACCCGAAGAACATCGCCCGGGCCGTGCGGCTCACCTACATCGCGAAGTACCTCGAACGGATCGCCGACCACGCCACGAACGTGGCCGAGATGGTCGTGTTCATGGTCAAGGGCAAGGTGATCCGGCACATGGCCTGCGAGGCGCGGCCCGGCGACGCCGAGGCGGAGTAGCTGCGGATCATCCCACCCCCACCATCCGCTTCGCAGAGATCACCGTGTTCTTGAGCAGGATGGCGATGGTCACCGGCCCCACGCCGCCCGGCACCGGCGTGACGAGGCCGGCCTTCTGCGACACCTTTGCGAAGTCCGTGTCTCCCACCGTGCTGCCGTCCGGCAGGACGTTGATGCCGATGTCCACCACCACCGCACCTTCCTTCACCATGTCCCCGGTGATCAGACCCGGCCTGCCCGTAGCGGTGCAGAGGATGTCCGCCTGGCGCGTCTCGGCCCCCAGGTCCGCGGTCTCGCGATGGCAGACCGTGACCGTGGCCTCCTTCACGAGCATCATCATCGCGAGCGGCTTGCCCACGGCCAGGCTCTTGCCCACGATCACGACCTTCTTCCCCTTCACCGCCACGCCATAGTGCTCCAGCATCCGCATCACGCCGTAGGGCGTGCAGGGCAGGAAGGTGGAGCGGACGTTCAGCGTGAAGCCCGGCTCGAAGAGCTGCGCCGTGGACTCGTCGGCTGAGAGCCTGCCCACCGAGAAGGCGCCCTGGCCGTCCACGTCCTTTTCCGGCACGATCGCGTTCACTACCTTGCGCGTGTCGAGGTGGCGCGGCAGGGGCATGAAGACCAGGATGCCGTTCGCCCGCTCATCGTGGTTCAGGTCCTTGATCAGGTTCAGGATCTCGTTCAGCGACGCGGTCGCCGGCAGGGTATGGTTGAAGATATCGATCCCGGCACGCCGCGCTGCGCTCTGGATCGCCTGGTAATACATGAACGACGACCGGTCCTCGCCCACGAGGATCAGCGCAAGGCCCGCCCGGATCCCGTGCTTCCCGAGCCGCTCCGTCTCCTCCCTGACCGCCGCGATGATCTTGGCCGAGAGTTCGATCCCTTTCAACAACTGCGCCATGTCTGCTCCTTTATTTTCCATGAATCAAAGATGAACCACAGAGATCACCGAGAGAAACATGCTGGATCAAAAGCAATTCGAATATTACCGCGGAGTCGCGGAGTGCACCGAGGGAAAACGAGGGATACGGCCTGCCCTTCTCTCCGCGTCCCTGCGGAAATACAAGGTGTTGCCTTTGATGAATTCTTCGCAATCCTGTCCTAGCCACCTCGCTCTGCTTCTCCTCTGCGTCCTCCGCGGTGAAAAAGGTTCCCGCTTATCCCCGAGAAATATCCTTCGGTTCTATCTCGGTGTTCTCCGTGGTTAAGAATTGTCGCCCGGTTCATTGCAGGCATTCAGTCTCCCGCTCCAGGTCCTTCTTAAACTCCGCTATCCGCTGTTGTTTCTCTTCCTCGCTCCAATGCAGCTCCTTTGCCGCGAGCTCCGCGATCCGCTCCACCTGGTCCAGCCCGCGTTTCGGCGTAGTGCCCAGATTCATCCTGCGCAGCACGATGTCCGAGAGGGTGCGCGCTCCCTCCTCGGTGATGCTGTACAGGACCTGCGAGTAGAGGTCATGGCTCTCCGAGGAGATCTGCTCGCCCAGGGCAGGATCGCTCTTCACGAATTCCAGCACCTGCTCGGTGCGCGATCCGTAGAACCCGATGAGGTGCCGGACGATCTCGGGAGCAATGCGATAGAGGTCCGAGAAGAGCGGCACCGCATCGTGCAGATAGTGCTCGTACTGCGCGGGAAGTCCGCCGGGCAGGGGTTCCTTGTCCGTGACGCAGGCAGGCCGCTTTCCCAGGACCTTGCAGGCAGCATTGACCGTATCCTTCGCCATGTTGCGGTAGGTGGTGAGCTTGCCGCCCGCGATCGTAATGACCCGGCCATTCCTGCCCTCGCGGATCACCCGATGCTTGCGCGAGATCTTCGACTCGCTCTTCCCGGTGAAGGCAAGGGGCCGGACGCCTGCGTAAGTGTACGAGACCGCTTCGCGCCGCAGGTCCAGGCCCGGCAGGATGCGTTTGCTTTCGTTCAGGAGATAGGCCACGTCGTCCTTGTCAGCGTGCACGTTGTCCAGGTCTCCGGAGTAGTTGGTGTCCGTGGTCCCGATGAGGGACGAGGCCCCGAAGGGGATGATGAAGAACATGCGCTCGTCCCGAGAGGTAACGAACAAGGCCTGGTCCCCGAGCCGCGGCAGCACGAGGTGAATGCCCTTGGTGGGATGGATGATCGTGGTCCCATCGATGTTCCCGGCCTTCCGCACCTGGTCGATCCAGGGACCTGCCGCGTTGACGAGGACGCGGGAGCGAAAAGTGCTGACCGTGCCCGAGAAGACGTCCCGCGCCGTGACCACGACGCTGTCCGGAAGCTCCTCGATCATCTCCACGCGGGTATAGCTCAGGCAGCGCGCCCCCTTGGCCCGGGCGGAGACGATGTTCTCCATCACGAGCCGCTCGGGCATCCTGATCTGGTGGTCGTAGAAGAGCGCGCTCCCCTTGAGCCCTTCCTGGTTCAGGCGCGGCTCGAACCCCAGGGTCCGCTCGCGGTTCGCGGTGAAATAGTGCGGGATGTCCCCTTCATGGGACAGGAGGTCGTAGAGGTGGATGCCGACGGAGATCACGGCCCTGCCGTGGGGGTCGCCCTTGTAGATGGGGATCACGATCGGGAGCGGATGGATGAGGTAGGGCGCCTGCTTGCGCAGGATGGCCCGTTCGCGGAGCGACTCGGCGACCAGGTCCATCTCGAAGTTCGCCAGGTACCGGAGCCCGCCGTGGATCAGGCGCGTGGACTTGGACGAGACGCCCGAGGCGAAATCGCCCTTTTCGAGCAGGAGGCACGAGAGCCCGCGGAGCGCCGCGTCCCGCGCCACCCCTGCGCCCGTTACGCCCCCGCCCACGACGATGAGGTCGAGCATCCGGTCCTCTGCTGTTCCCGTATCGTTCTGCACCCATCACCTCCCCGGCTCCGCGAAATGCAAAGTGCAGTTGCCGATGCGCACAAAAAACCTCCTGTCAAGAACCGTTTTTTAGAAAGGTAATTCTTGCGACAGGAGGTCTCACTGCGTGATCAAATGCTATCAGGATGACGGATTTTTGTCAATTCAGGAAAGCGGGAATCGGTGGTAGTGGAGAACGAACGTGTAGCGCGCCGCTGTGGACCCGCAGTTTGGAATCAGCGTTATTGCGGTTGTATCGCGGATAGGAAGCGGGCTGGATCGGTGAGACTACGACTCTTCCAGCTTTATTCCTTTTCCGGCCTTGATACTACTGCGTGCTTGCTGAATCCGATCCAGAAAACGGGGGTCATTCTCCAGGCGATAGTCAAACCAATCCTCTTCTGACTCGAATCCTATCAGCACCCCGGCCGGTTTGCCGTGGCGCGTGATCACAATTTCCTCTTTCTCGGCAGCGTGTAAATACCGGGAAAGGTCATCCTTCACTTCAGACAATGCTATCTTTTTCATCGTTATTCTCCTACTTCTTCAAGCCATTTCGCGGCATCAGCTTTGGTGATGATGGCGAGCACTTCTACCCTGTCTTCACTGACGTCATAAAATATGCGATATTCATTAATGCGCAGCCTGTACTGGGGGCGATTCAGACCGCGCAACCTTTTTATCCGACTTTTGCTGATTTTTGTCGGCTCATGACGCAAGTGAACTTTCATCAAATCCTTCACTGTTGCGCGGTCATGTGCGCTCAATCGCTTTAAATCGTCAAGGGCCTCCGGGGATAAAATGATCTCATATTGCATTCTGGCCATATTATAGCCAGAATAAGTCGAGTCTGTCAATGGCGATGATTATTGATTTTAAAGTATTTCATTTCTCACCTGTCTAACGACTCGGCCAAGGGCACTTCCAGCACGTACTTGCCTATCGACTCGGCCCCCTGCGCTCCGGGGATCTCGAACGTCCCGAGTTTCCATTGCCCCTTGATCCCGAGTTCCTTTGACGCAAAATGCAGATGGCACATGGCAATGCCGCAATCGAGCCGATTGTAGTCCTTCCCTTCCCGGTCCTGTTTCCTGAGCTTATAGACGAGGATCTCCCTGTCCGTCAGCACAAACCGCCAGGGCTGTTCATTCCTCCAGGACGGCGCCCAGCGCGTGGCGTCGAATATCTGCATCAGCTTTTGATTTGCGGCGATCTCGGGAGGAACCGGTCGTCCGTGACTCTGCCAGAAGAAGAGCTGGTCGATGGGCTTCCGCCCTTTCGATCCCGCCAAGGTGCGCATGAGCTTGTTCATCATGCTCTTTTCGAGCGGATGGCCGATGGGAGAAAGGACGATCACCCGCCAGGATTCGTCAAGTCCGAGGGCCCTTCTGAGCGAGGACTCCGTGAACTGCAAACCGACCCAGCAGGTGCCGAGCTCCCTCCTGGTTGCTTCGAGCACCATCTGTTCGAACCGGTACCCGGCGTCACTGAGATAGCCGTCGCCGACCCGCGAGGTGAGCACGATGAAATGCGGCGCATGAATGGTCTTCCCGTAATCGCCGAAGATGCCCTTGACCTCACTGCCCATCTCCAGGGCCGTGCGAAGATGAAACCGCATCTCGACAGCGGTCAGGGACTCCGCCTGTTCGCCGGTGTTGCAAACAGCCTCAAGAACGTCGGCTGGAGCCGGCTCAGGACGGAAGTTGCGCACGCTGATGCGGCGAGAGATGAGGGGGAAGATGGACATAAGTTTTAGACTCGCCGGGTCATCTCGGACGGGGTCGAGCCGCTGGTTGAGACACATTCAAGCAAATTTCATTAATCAAGTCTGACCCCATAGTTCCCTGCCCCCCCCTGTCAAGAATATGGGATTCTCGATTCGCAAATGTTCCAGCTCTCAATATTGAATCCATTAACGCGAAGAAACATTTGCAAATCAAAGTCGTCCTTATTCATTCTTGATTTAGGGCCTAGTATTATTACCTTTATCAGCTCCGCAGCATTAGGAAAGTCTTTGAAACATAAATCAAAGAATGAAATGATCTTTCCGCCTCTGTTTCGGAACTCCATTTTCTTTCGGATTAATGTGCCGTGTTGTTCATCAACGGCATATCTATTAATAGATTCTTGAAGCCATGTATCAGTAATGTTTGTACTGACATGCAATCGCCACTCTTTTTCGTTCATGTATGCCTTATATTTGAATTGCGCGGCAGCTAACAATATGCTAGTTATAGAGGAGTTGTTCATAGTCCGCACCATAGTTTCATGAGTGCAAAAACCATTTTTTACATTGCCATTCGTTGCAGCACCTTTCAGATTTCGGAAAATCACATCTACGATAGCTCTATTGAGAAAGTCCTTCAGCTCTTCTTGGTTGTATGAAATCTCCAAATATTCCATTTGATGTCCGGAACTGTTGTATTCATTCTTGAGGTGTTCCAGATATTTCTTATCGAATCCTATAGCAACCCCGGAGCCGTCATCGCCGTAGGCCCTCCATTGACAGAGGTCGTCCTCTTCAGTTGAAAAGCAAGCAATATAGGTCTGAAATCTATTCTTGGAGATATCTGTCTTTATATCTTCAACTATTTTGTCGAGGGCCTCTTCTCCTTCCATTCCCCGGTAACAACATTGAAAAGAGCCCTCATTTTCTTTCCGATTCTTGTATTCATCTCTCAGACATTCATTCAAATGATTCAAGACGTGAGTGACTTCTGAATAATCATTCATTTTGAAAACATTAGAAAACCTGATTGTCTTCTTTTCTATTATTACTTTGAAGGTTTCAATGCTGCAATAGTGATACACGCACTCGGAATGGTCATGCTGCCCTACTACTGGCACGTTAGACATTAATTATCCCCTCTCCTTACGATCGCTGTCCGGGCTCGCCGTCCGCATGGAG
>JBJKRX010000156.1:0-15186 GCA_046704425.1 Nitrospirota bacterium | reverse complement strand
TAATTCCTATGAGGAGTATATCGAGGACAAGGGTATTATTATGTGGAGTAGATTTTGTCAGATTACTTGATTGGGTGGGATTTTATGCAAGCACTTCACATAACGGGGAACTTCACATAATAGGTGTACGATTCAGCATCACTCCTGCGAGTGCCAGAACTTGGCGCCGGACAAGGGCCACCCAAGCCCGTCTCGGCAAAAGTGAATTACCGCCTTCAGGTCCTTCACGCCGAGGGTGATGATATTCAAGCGCGGCTGCAGAGCACGTCTTTTCGGTGGGTGACCAATATCCGGAATAGAGATGAGAAAAGGGACCGCGACGCGGTCCTTTCGATGCAGCGAAACGATTAGAGCTGTGCGTGGACCTCTTCTGCGTTTATTACCAGCACGCCCCGCGCCCAGGAGAACATCTTTTTTGTCTTCTCGAATTGATCCCCGGAAGTAAAGATGCGGCCCGTTCCCCGGATGCGGCAGCCTTTGCCCGGGCCGTTGGCGCCTTGCACGTCCCTGCTGGCAATGAGCAGTTCGATCTTGTCGTTCGCAGTAAGATTGCGCTCCGTCGTGCGATAGCCGCCGACGGGGATGAGCAAGGTCCCGTCATCGGAGATCCCGAGGTTTCTGACGTATTCTCCCCAGGTCCCCGCCAGATGCGGACCGTCCTCGCCCGCCGTGGCAATGGCGACCCATTCGGCCTTATCGAGCACCTCCCTGCATTTGCCTTCTATCTTCATGATCTTCTCCAATCAATCACCAGGGCAGAGGCTTTGCAGCGCCTGGTATTTTCAGCACCTGTCATAATCATACCGCAAATGAGTCAGCTTTTGCCAGCTCTCCGGTGAGGTGGAACGCTCAAGCGGCTGGCGGTTTCCTTTGTGGCCCTTTCCCTGCCCTGCGAATCGAAAAAGCCAGGAACTCAGCCGTTCATGCCTTTCGCCACCCCATCTAAGATCTTGCTGACAGCTGTATCCCCTTCCGCGATTTTCGCCGCCTCCGTGTGCCTGCTGGTTGGGATCATTCTCGCCACATATCTCGCCTGTAAAAATCCTTTACATATGATGCAGATCATAACTGCCTGAAAACAATCGGCCTATGATTGCAGGCAGGGCGCATGGATCTCTCATCTTTGGCGACGGCGGGGCAAAATACGCAAAAGGAGGAGAACAAATGACAAAGGCTCAGGCAAGGTCGGTCTTCATTTGGGGAACTGCGCTATCAGCGATCATACTTCTTGCACTTACCTATAATTCCCTATCGCAGATCCCCAAGAGGACCAATCAGGACAAGCTGACCGCACAGGTGGCAGCCGGCAAGTGGGTATGGCAGAAACACAACTGTAACGATTGTCACACGATCCTCGGGATCGGGGGATACTATGCCCCGGATCTGACCAAGGTGATGAGCCACCGGGACGCGGCCTGGATGCGGGACTTCCTGCAGGACCCGCAAAAGGTCTGGCCGGCAGGCCGGAAGATGCCGAAGCAAAACCTGACGGACGAGGAGATAACCGATCTGATCGCGTTTTTCAGCTGGGTGAACGACATCAATACGAACAACTGGCCGCCGCAGCCGCTGGTGGCCCGTGCGTCTGCCCAGGCAGCCCCGGGCGAGGCCGTATTCAGGGCGGAAGGATGCTCAGCGTGTCATACCCTGGGAGGGGTCGGCGGTCACGTGGGGCCGGACCTTTCGCACGTAGGGGCCCGGAGGAGCAAACAGTGGATCGAGGCGCAATTGCAGAACCCCAAGTCCCATGACCCGAATTCGATCATGCCAAGCTTCGGGAAGCTTCCCGCGAAGGACATGGCGGACCTGGTCGACTATCTGGCAGCGATGCAATAAGGAGGCCCTGAAATGAGATATGAATCCCAGAAGATCGCGTATAAATATTTTCTTCTTGCCACCCTTCTGTTCGCTCTGCAGATCGTCTTCGGCCTCCTCACGGGCGCGAAGTACGTATGGAATTACGATCCCCTGATGCATATCCTTCCCTTCAATACCGCCCGGGCCATCCACATCAACCTGCTGGTGGTCTGGCTTTTGATGGGGTTCATGGGCGGGACCTATTACCTCGTTCCGGAGGAGGCAGGCACTGAGCTTTACAGTCTGTGGATCGCCAATCTGCAGCTGTACCTCTTTGCCGTTATCGGCGTCGTCGCCATCGTCGGATACGTTGCGGGCTGGACCTGGGGCATGCCTTTCCTGGAGCAGCCGACGGTCCTCAAGATCGCCATCGTGGTCGTCGCCTTGCTGTTCCTCTACAATATCCTCATGACGATGATGAAGACGAAGAAGTGGACCGTGATCCAGGGCGTGCTCCTGGGCGGCCTGGTGATGCTTGCCGTGATGTTCCTCTTCGGCGTCGTCTTCATGAAGAACCTGACCACTCAATACTATTTCTGGTGGTGGGTCATCCATCTCTGGGTGGAGGGCGCCTGGGAGCTGATCACCAGCGCGATCATGGCGTTCATCCTGATGAAGCTCACCGGCGTCGACCGGGACATCGTCGAAAAGTGGCTCTACGTGGAGGTCGGGCTCGTCCTCTTCACGGGGATCGCCGGGGTCGGGCACCACTACTACTGGATCGGCACGCCGGAATACTGGCTCTGGATCGGCGCCGTGTTCAGCGCCCTGGAACCGCTTCCGATACTCTTTATGGTCATTGACACCCTGCGCGACGTACGGGAAAGCAAGGCCGAAATAACGAACCGCCTGGCCCTGTACTGGGCCGTGGGCTGCGCGTTCATGCATTTTATCGGCGCCGGCGTCTGGGGCTTTGCCCAGACGCTCCCGCAGATCAACAAGTGGACGCACGGCACGCAGATAACGGCATCCCACGGGCATTTCGCCTTTTACGGCGCCTATGTCATGCTGAACCTGACTATGATCTATTTTGCCTTGCCGCAGATAAAAGGGTTGAAGAACTTCAATCAGCGTCTCGGCTTCAAGGCCTTCTGGACCATGAACTTCTTCATGCTCATGATGGTCCTCGCCCTGACCGTTGCCGGTGTGGTGCAGGTGTACTTCCAGCGTGTCCTCGGGATGGACTATCTGACCACGCAAGGGTTTATGAAACTGTGGTACGCCGTGTTCGGGGTGTCTGCATTGGGCTTTGCAACGGGATGCGGCATGTACGTCGTCGATTTCCTGACGTTGAAAGAAGCGTCCGCACAGGGCGTGCGGTCCTAAGTACGTCGTCAGCTGTTGAAACATCTCCCGATCGCACGGGAATCAAGAGGTTCTTTCTTTTCGCGAAGCGAGCAGGCAGCAGAAGGGCGAACGAACGGGGACGGCGAGGGCCGTCCCCGTTTTTTTCTGGATACAAAGCAGCCGACAGGGTATGCTGGGTGCGATTATCCAACCGAAGACAAACCAGGAGGTGGCCGCCGTGATGAAAACCGTACTCCTCTCGTTCTGCGGAATCGCCCTCTGTCTCTTCCTCGTCCCCGCGACCACCCATGGAACGCCCGAATACGCGGCACAGACCGGACTCGCCTGCAGGGACTGCCATATCGACCCCTCCGGCGGCGGCCAGCTCACGCCGCAAGGCGAAAAGTTCCTCAGCGGCCTCACGGCAAAAGGGGAGTTCCGCAAACTGTCGCTGACCCAGCGCGCAGTACGGCTCCTTATCGGCTACCTGCATATCCTCGCTGGCGTCATCTGGTTCGGCGCGATCCTGTACGTCCATCTCCTGCTCAAACCCGCCTACGCGTCAAAGGGGCTCCCGCGCGGGGAGATGCGGCTCGGCTGGGTCGCCATGCTCGTGGTCCTGATCACGGGCGTGCTCCTGACCATTGCGCGCATGCCCACGCTCCAGGCCTTTGTCGCAACGCGGTTCGGCATCCTCCTCACGATCAAGATCGCGCTTTTCCTCGTCATGTTCGCGAGCGCGCTCATCGTGACCTTGGTGATCGGTCCACGGCTCAAGCAGCGGCTCGGCAGCCCCGTGGCAGCCGTGGCAGCGAGCGAGCTGACGCCGGAAGAGCTGGCGCACTACGACGGCCAGGAGGGGCGGCCTGCCTATATCGCCTATCAGGGCGTCGTGTATGACCTGACGGACAGCAGGCTCTGGAAGAAGGGACTCCATATGGGGAAGCACCGCGCAGGCACGGACCTGACCGCAGCGCTCAAAACAGCGCCGCACTCGGACGAGGCGGTGCTCGCCGCAAAGCCGATCGCTATGCTCGTGACCGCAGGACACCGGCCTGCGAAACCCTGGTACGAACGGCTCTTCTACTTCTTTGCCTACATGAACCTCGTGCTGGTCTTTGTCGTGCTCTTCATCATTGCGCTCTGGCGCTGGTGGTAGGAATCCGCGGGGGAGGAGAGCAGAAGGCGTTCAGGCGGATTGTCACCGGAAGGGCTCGGTGCCGATCCGGTCAATCACCTCAACGAGGCGTTCCTTTTTCCGGCTGCTGCCCGGGCGCAACCGGGCGTTCGCCTGGTATTGACCGAGCGCCCGGTCCACGATTCCGAGGACCGCAAAGTCGTCGATCTGCTCGGCCATTGGGACCCCGAACCGGACCGTGGTGCCTTCCTTGCCGCCGATAAGCACCCGAAAGCCGGTCTTCTCGATCGCGAGCATGCCGTGACCGCAGGCCCGCACGCACTTCGTGCAGCCGATGCATTTCTCGTTCACGCCTACGGAGTCTCCGCACCGTTCGATCGCTTTAAACCGACAAGACTTGATGCAGGCATCGCACGCATCGGGACAGGTCTTTTGGCTGATCGCTATTGTGCCGACTGCGATGATCCCGATATCGCAGGTCTGCGGACGCGAGCAGCCGTTCGTGCAGCCGGCAAAGGAGATGGTGACCTTGTTCGGCATGTCTTGGTCCCCGAAGTTCTGGCTCACCCGGCTGCCCAGCTCCTGCACGGGCCGGATGCTCTGGCTGCACCAGTCCGGACAGGTGTAGATGTTCCGGACCGAGGTGCCTGCCCCGCCCGGGAAGAGGCCGCTGCAGTAGAGGTTCCGGAGCGCCGTGTCCACGTTCTTCTGGCCGATCTCGGGGAGCTCGAGGTTGTAGCGCGGGGTGAGGTGCGCCTTGCCGGACCCGTACTGCTCGATCACCGATCGCAGGGCGCGCAGTTGCGCAACGGTAAAGACGTTCTGGAAGGGGCGCGCTGCGGTCCTGAGGCTCACGGACCGGTCGCCGATCACCTCGATGTCTTTGGCAAGCACGCCCCGGATGATCCCGACCTTCGGCATCTCAATCGAGAACTGTCCCTGTTGCTCTTCCATCTCAGCCCTCCAGGACCTGCATCCCTGCCCGCGCGATCGCATCCCCCAACCGTTCGCCCTCTTTGCCGATCGCGGCATAGCGCTCCAGGATCCGGGTGATGACGGCGATTGCCTCGTCTTCGGTGGCTGCCGTAGCATAGTGCACTGCCTCGCGCGGCACGGTCCCGCTGCTGCCGCCGATCAGAATCTCAAAGCCCTTTGCCGTTGCGCTGATCGTGCCGGGACGGCAGATGGCGGAGCAGAAGCCGCAACCCACGCACTTCGCACGGTCCAGGACCACACCGCCGTCGGTCAGGGTGAGGGCGTCCATCTGGCAGCCGAGGGGGTCCTTGATGCAGAGCGAGCAGTGTTTGCACTGCTTGTCGGTGATCGTGATCTCGGTCTGCGCGATCAGGCCGATGTCGGACGTCCGGGAGCGCATACAGGAAAAGGCGCAGCCGGACAGGGAGATGTCGGTTTTCCCCGGGAGGCTTCTGCCCTGCAGGAGATTGTTCAGTTGCCGAGCAAGATCGCTCACGGGCCAGGCATTGTACAGACACCACCGGGAGCAGGCGGTCACGTTCCGCACGGCACTGCCGGTCGATCCGGGCACGAGCTTGTGGCGCGCCAGGAGCGCGGTCACGATGGGAAGGTCCTTTTGGCTGATGTGCGGGACCTCCACGGCCTGGCGCGGGGTAATACGTACATGGCCGGAGCCGTACTGCTCGGCCACGTCGGCGATCACCCCGATCTGGTCCGCGGTGAGCTCTGCGGAATAGGGCCCCTGGGAGACGAGCCGCAGAGCGACCCGCTCCTTGGTACGGCCCGCGAGTATGCCTCTGTCGTCCATGTCCGCATGTTACCGGATCATGAAGTAAAAAAAATATGATCAGGATCATACAGGAGGGCGGGTGCCGGACCTCGCGCTGAAGGGTGCGGCGAGGAGGATGTTCTTCCGTGAGCACCGAAACCGCCAGGAATCGATGTGGTGAATCGTCTTATGAACCTATCACGACGACGTTATTGGTGACTTATGTGCCTTACGTGGCTGAGTCGCTCTTCGTAAGATCGATCGGTTCCGCATGTCATACCTGTGAAGGGTTTTGTCGGTCCTCTGCAGCATGTGGAGCAATACATTGCTGTTGAAATAAAATGCTATTATCTGCAATTATCAATGTATTTTTATGAAAATACTTCCCTTCTTCTGACGATTCTGATTGCTTTCCGTCGATGCGTCTGATACATTCAGCTCGCTTCATCAGGAGGAGGGACCCTGCGGGGTCCCGGAAACACCCTGCGGCGCAAGGCCGCGGGAAGGGTGTACGACAAAGGAGGTGATGGGGCCCCCGTTACGGGGAGGCCCGATTCCCGGCTGGTTTTTTATCATCTTCGATACTTATGCAGCACTAGGGCGAGGTCGGTCTAGAGACCAAAAGGAGAGCATTATGGGCAGAAAGTATCTGGCAGTACTGGTGGTGACTGCGGCAATCCTGTTCTCGGGTGTTTCTCTGGTCAAGTTGGCGCATGCAGACGATGCGGTCGCCCCCGCACAGGGCTCGACGGGTGATCAATCGAGCACGCCGCCGGCGAACGACGAGAATGCCACGCAGAACAACGAATACACGCAGCCGCAGGAGAACAACGAGCCTGCCGCAGCTCCTGCACCGGGAAACGCCGATCAAGGCAGCGAGAACGGGCAGCAGGATGCGGCTCCCGGCGCCTCGGGTCCCGACACCAACTAATCGGGAAAGAAGCGATCCTCCGAAAACCTGACTTCTCTGCGCGGCCGTCGCCGCTTGGGTGGAACGACCCATGGGGCCGGCGGCCGCGCATTCTTCCGCAGCCCACAGATTCACTTCCCCCTGATCTTCCCTAAGTTCCGTGCGAGCGCCTCGGTCTCGTTCAAGAGACGTTCCACCTCGTCCAGACCCTGGTCCCAGAATTGTCGATTCGTGATATCGATCCCGAGGTCCGCAAAGATGGTCTTCGGCGAGGCGGACAGTCCCGCGGAGAGGAATCCCTTCACCTGCTCGATGAAGCGCGGATCGCGCCTGACCGCGTTCTGGAGCGACTTGGAGATGAGGAGTCCGCTGGCATAGGAATAGACGTAGAAGAAATACCGGATGTGGTTCCAGTAGACCCACCAGTTCTCCGATCCCGGGGACTGCTCCACGGCCGGTCCCATGTAGGCGGCCATGTTCTTTTGGAACAGCAGGCCGATCTCCCGCCGGGAGAGGTACCCCTTCTCCCGGAACGCGCGGTGCAGGTCCTGTTCGAAGCGGTAGCAGGCGACCTGGCGGAAGATGGACGACACGTCGTCGTTCAACTTCTGGAGCAGAACGGCGAGCCGGAGCTCGTCGTCGGCGTCCCGCAGGACCTCGTCGAGCACGAAGTCCTCCATGAAGGTGCTGGCCACCTCGGCCGTGGAGGTGGGGGTGCCGAAGTCCAGGGCGTGCCGCTTTGCACGGATCAGTTCGTTGTTGATGCCGTGGCCGACCTCGTGCGCGATGGTCAGGACGTCGTGCAGCTTGCCCGTATGGTTCAAGAGGATGTAGGTGGGCTGGACCAGGAGGTGATGGATGCAGAAGGCGCCGCTGTCCTTGCCTTTGCGCGGATAGACGTCGATCCTTCGCTTCCCGACGAAAGACGCGAAGATCGCGCCGAACTGCGGGTCGAGCCGCTGCATGACCCGGTCCACCAGCGCGGCCGCCTTCGGAAAGGGATACCGCTTGGCAACCACGCCGTACTCCACGTTGCGTTCGTGGTAGGCGAGGCGCTTCGTCCCGAGCAGCCGCGCCTTCAGGGCGTAGTACCGGGCCGAGACGCTGAACCGGCGCTCCACCGCGTCCAGGAGGGCGTCCACCACCTCGGTCTCGACGTCGTCTGCGATGTGCCGCAGGGTGTCCGGTCGGGGCGCGCCGCGCAGCTCGTCGTCGATCTTCTTGTTCTGAAGCACCGCATTCAGCTCGGCCTCGGCCACCTCGACGTACTGTTCCAGGATGGCGTTGAAGGCCACGGCCGCGGAGTTGCGCACGCGGCGCTGCCTGCTGTTCAGGAGCCCGAGGATCTCGGCAAAGGGCCGGGGCTTTCGCTGTCCGTCCTCGGTCGTGACGGTGCGGACCTCCTTTGCCAGGAACCCGGAGGTCATCCGCGTCCAGTTCGTGTGGGCAAGGGGGGCCTTCAGGTTCAGGATCTTCTCCTCGGGCTCGCTCAGGTGATAGCGCGCCTCCACGAAGATCCGCTCCAGGTAGTGCCGGTAGGGGGCAAGCGCAGGGTGTGTAAGGAACCGCTCCTGGTCCTCCGGCCTGATCCGCGCGATGCGGAGATAGAAGAACTGGCTCTCGTTCTCGAGCTTCTTGCTGAATTCCTCGATCTGGTTGTACTGCGCCTTGAGCTTGGGATCGTTCTGATCCTGCTGGATCCGGAGCCAGAAGTAGTACCCTTCGTCCCCCTCCGTGCCGTATCTCCGCCTCCATGCCTCGTACTCGTCCAATGCCCGGCGTAGGACGCGCGGGTCCTTGAGATAGTCCGTGCGGTCCCTCCAGGCATCGATGAATCGGGCGGCCATCCGCCGCAGGACACGCCGTTTGGACTCGCGGCGCGGGTCGTCGTCGGAGGCAAACAGGGGGGTGAGGTCCCAGGTAGCCTCCTGTCTTCGTGGTGTTTTCGCTTTTGTGGCCCTCGTCGCCATATGCGCTCCCCTGTCTTTCCGGCCCATGTCGGGTCCTGTAAGTTATTTAAAAAAAACCGCTTGACAATCCCAAAAGACTATGCGATGATTAGCCCGAAGTTCGGAAGTCTTTGTCGTGTGGATGGCCGCAAAGATTTACGCTTTGCGGCTTTTTTTGCGACAACTCCGCAATCTTCAATATCCACAGAAGGAGGTCAGACCCGTAATGGCAAAAGGGACCGTTAAGTGGTTCAATGATTCCAAGGGATTTGGATTCATTACCAAGGAAGACGGCGGAGATGTTTTTGTCCATTTCTCTGACATTCAGGACAGCGGCTTCAAGTCGCTGGCTGAAGGTCAAAATGTGACATTCGACGTTGTCGACAGCCCCAAGGGGCCGAAGGCGGCGAATGTCGTAAAACTCTAAGCCACCCCTCGCAAAGGCAGGTTTCTTCCGAAACCTGCCTTTCTTTTTCCCCGTACACCTCCCACCCGCTTCGTCACGCCGCCTTTTTCAGCCCTGCAATGGATGCCAGCGCCGCCAGTGCCTTGTCGTAATCCGGGTGCTCGGACTGCTCCGGCACGATCTCCTGGTAGCGGATGATGTCCTGTTGATCGATGATGAAGATCGCCCGCGCCAGAAGCCGCGTTTCCTTTACCAGCACCCCATATGCCGCACCGAAGGACGCATGCCGGTGGTCGGAAAGCGCGATCGCCGAATCGATGCCGGCGGTCGTGCAGAACCGCGAGATCGCAAAGGGCAGGTCCATACTGATGTTCAGGGTGACGATCTCCTGAGGCAGCTCCGCTGCCGCGCTGTTGAGCCTCCGGAGCTGAATGTCGCAGACCGGGGTGTCCAGCGAGGGTGTCACGCTCACGAGCTTGATCTTTCCCGCGTAGGCGCCGAGGCCGACCTCGGCGAGGTCCGCGGTCAGGACCTGAAAGTCGGGTGCCTTGGCGCCGACCGTGAGGTCGGGGCCGATGAGCGTCAGGGGTTTGCCCTTGGCCGTTATTACGCCTTTACGTTCCATGGTCATCTCCTTCTTCAAATAAGATAATTCGGCTCCGTCATTTTGTCAAGAACGCCCCGCTCTGCCGGTTGCGCCGAAGAACCGGGCTATGGTATACTGCCGCCAGTACAAAGCGAACACCCGCCCATGAAATCCTTTCGAACCGTTATACTCATCGCCCTCTCGCTCGCGCTCCTGGCGGCGTCGATCGCTGCTGCTGCGCCCGCGACCGACAGCTCGTTCCTGCCCGACCGCCGGAAGGACCAGTTCCAGAAGAGCTACGGCTACGCCCTTTTCCCCTATCCCTACAGCCTGCCCGGCATCGGATCGGGCGTGGGCCTGGTCGGCGGGGCGATGAACGTGGCCGGGACCTATACGGACGTCTACGGCATAGTCTTTACGGGCGACGTGCAGGGGTCCGCCCTGGGCGTCGCGGACATCCACCTGATACCCCGGACCCTCATCCTCGATCTGGGCCGCGGTGCGCTGAGCGAGGCGACCGTCCAGAACTACAGCACGCGCGGGATGAACTCGGACAAGAACGACTACAGCCTGATCGAGATGGGGGACACGGACTACTACGGCGGACGACTGACCGCCACCTTCTTCGACCGCCGCTTCGAGGTGTACGGCGCCTACTACGAGGGGGGGGGCAAGCTCAAGAGCATCCGGGACAAGGACGGCACGGTCATTGTCACCGCTCAGGATGCGCCGCGCGAGCGCGGCCATACCACGCTCGTCGGGACCCGGCTGGATCTGACGGACGATTACGCGGACCCGCGCCGCGGGTTCCGGATCGACGTGACGCGGTCGCAGTCCCCGGCCCGGGATTCCGGCCCGGACTTCTACGTCATGGACTACAATACGACCGCCTATGTGCCGATCGGGAGGCGCAGCACCTGGGCCGTCAACTTCCTGCGCTCCGACGCCGTGGTGCTGCACAAGGGAGAGACGGACCCGGCAAAGCTCCAGCAGGAGCAGGGGCTGGACTGCAGCACCATAACCGATCCGACGAAGCAGAAATTTTGCGACGAGGTGATCGCGAATACGATCGCCAACAATACCTACGGGACCGCCACGAGCCTGGGCGGGTTCAGCCGTCTGCGCGGCTACTCCCAAGGACGCTTCAAGGGGGCCCATACCGAGTTCTTCGGCACCGAGGTCCGCTGGAACCTGACGGACGAGCGGACGCCCTTCAACATCTTCGTAATGAAGGACGTGCGGACCTCCGTGCAGGTCGCCCTCTTCTACGAGACCGGCAGCACCGCCGACCTCCGGAGCGATCTCGGCGCAACCTGGCGCGACGACTACGGGTTCGGGCTGCGCATGGTCACGGCGTCCGGCGTGGTCTTCCGCGGGGACCTGGGCTTCGGCAGGGAAGGCGCAAGCCCCGCGATCTTCATCGGCTATCCCTGGGAGATCTAGCCCTCCTTTCGTTCCCCGGCACACACCGGCGTGGCGCCACTCTGATATAATGGAAATCAGCGCCGGCGGTGTCGGCCGCTCTTCCCCACCTATGACGCAGACCATTCTATTTATCGAGACGGACCGCGAACGGCAGAAACGGATACGCGCGGCCTTCGAACGCGCCAAGGCCGGCGCACGGGTCGACTTCGCGCCTACGCCGTCCGCAGGGTTGGAGGTCGTGAAGCGCGAGGCCGTGGATGCCGTATTCCTGAACCGGGCCGAGAGCGGCATGGAGGTCTACGAATTCCAGCGCCGGCTCGAGTCGCTCAACCGGCAGGTCCCGGTGATCCTGATGGTTGCCGCTGCGGACGACGCCACTGTCGTCCGGTCGTTGCACGATGGGGCCGCGGACTGCGTGGCGGACGACGCTGCGTCCTGCGACTCCTATCCAGCCGTGGCCCTCCGGGCCGTGGCCCGCTTCGAGGCCGGCCACGAGAGCGCGGAGCGCGACCGGGCGATCCTGCGGAGCCACAAGCAGTGGATGGCGATCATCGACGCGGACGCGGATGCGCTGTTCGTGCTCGACGCAGGGGGGACCATCGTGAAGGCGAACAAGGCTTTCGCGGCCATGGCGGGGAAGCACCCGCGCGACCTGGTCGGCCGGCCCTTGGCGGAGGTGTTCGATCTCGCCCTGCCGGAAGGGGACCGGCAGCTGCGTCCGGGAGAGCGGGGGCCGCTCTCCTTCGAGCAGCAGATCGGGACGGAGGTGTACCGCGTCACGATCGTCCCGCTCCTGGACGAGGGCAGGGTGCTGACCGTGCATACCGTGCGGAACATGACCACCGAACGGCGACTGCGGGACCTTGCCCTGCGCTCCGCGAACGCGGCCCTGGCAGGCAAGCTCGTGCCGGGCGTACTGCACGAGCTGAACAACGGCCTTGCCGGGGCCATCGCCTACGCGGAACTGCTCGAAATGAAGGTTGATGACGCCGGGGTCAAGGCCGATGTGCAGAAGGTCCTCGGTTGCGCGGACCGCTGCAGGACGATCAGCGAAAACCTGCACCTGCTCGCGCGTGATCGCGCGCCCAGCAAGGGGCTGGCGTCCGTGAACGACGTCATCGACCGGGCCGTGTCCCTCCGGGCCTATTGGCTCAAGGTGCACAACGTGCGGATCGAGCGGGAGTACGACGACCACGCCGTGGTCTCGGGGAACGCCCCGGATCTCGAGCGGGCGATGGTGCAGCTTCTGCTGAACGCGGAGGAGGCGATCGCCCAGGCGGGCGGAGGAGCGGGAGTCGTGCGTTTCGGAACGGCCTATGACGGCGGCCGCCGGCAGGTGCTGATCACGATCCAGGATAACGGGCCGGGTGTCCCTGAAGGGTTGGGGGACCGAATCTTCGAACCCTTCTGCACCACGAAGCCCGACGCCGCGGGGCTCGGCCTGGCGATCGTCCGGACCGTCGTCGAGGAGCACGGCGGCAGTGTCCGGCGCGATCCGGTCGCGCAGGGCGCATCGTTCACCATCATCCTGCCCCTGGGGTCCGTTGAGGCGCCGGGGAGCTGAGCCGTTCCCCGCACCGGTTCACTCCTGTTCGCAGGCGCGCAGGACTGCGGCGGGGATCCCGTCGAGCGGCACGACCCGGTCGGCGGCGCCGATGTCGATCGCCTTCTTCGGCATGCCGAAGACCACGCAGCTCTCCTCGTTCTGGGCGATGGTGTGCGCCCCGGCCTGTTTCATCTCCAAGAGCCCCTTTGCCCCGTCGTCCCCCATCCCCGTCATGATCACGCCGACCGCGTTCTTGCCCGCATAGCGCGCAGCCGACCGGAACAGGACGTCCACCGACGGCCGGTGGCGCGAGACCAGCGGCCCGTCCTTGATCTCCACATAGTACCGCGCCCCGCTGCGCTTCAGCAGCATGTGATGGTTGCCGGGCGCGATGAGGGCCCTGCCGCGGATCACGGTGTCGTTGTCCTCGGCCTCCTTGACCGAGATGCGGCAGATGCCGTCGAGCCGCACCGCGAAGGCCCGGGTAAAGTGTTCGGGCATGTGCTGGACGATGACGATGCCGGGCGCGTCGTGCGGCAGCGCCTGGAGGAAGGCGCTCAGGGCCTCGGTCCCTCCGGTGGACGCCCCGATGGCCACGATCTTTTCGGTCGTCTTGACCATGGCCTGGGACGAGCCCTTGCCCAGGATCACGTCCGCGGTCAGCTTCGGCACCACCGGCGTTCGCGGTGCCGCAATCCGGGAGAGCTTCGCGCTGGCGGCCGCCTTCACGGCGTCGCAGATCCGGATGCGGGACTCTTCCAGGAACTGCTTGGTGCCGATGACGGGCTTCTGGATGATCTCGATTGCGCCGTATTCGAGCGCCTTGAGCGCCGTTTCCGAGCCCGCCTCGGTCAGGCCGGAACAGATGACCACGGGCATGGGGTGCTGGGACATGATCTTCTGGAGAAAGGTGATGCCGTCCATGCGGGGCATCTCCACGTCGAGGGTGATGACGTCCGGGACGGCGTGCAGGATCTTCTCGGCGGCGATGTAGGGGTCCGACGCCGTGGCCATGACCTCGATCTCGGGGTCGGCGGCGAGCACGGTCTGGAGCGTCTGGCGGACCACCGCCGAGTCATCGACGATCAGGACCCGGATTTTTCGACTCATGGGTACCGCTCCCGAGAGCCAGCGGCTCGTACTCCGCGGCTCTTTGCAGGCGTCTGAGCAGGACCTTTCCGGTATGGGAATAGAAGTAGATCTTCCTGCCTTGGCTGCCGCCCACGTCCTTGACCTTCAGCCGAAAGCCTTCCTGGGCAAGGACCCGCTCCGCCGATTGGATGTTCTGCCTCCCGACCGAAAGCCGTGAGGAATGCCGCAAACGGCGGACGGCGTTGAACAGGTCCGCGCCGCCGAAGCACTTGACCTCGATCTGGCGGCGGGGAATGCCGCGCGCATCGAACCAGTGCGCCATTCTCCGGATGGCGCAATCCACGTAACGGGCGCCTTCGGCGCAATCGCCGGCGCAGACCGCATCGCTGCACGTCGGGAACAGTCCGTGGCACATGCCGCCGATGCGGCTTTGGGGGTGGAACATGGTGACCGTCAGGCAGGAGCCGAGTACCGTGAGGAGCACGGTCGGCTGCTCGCTGACGTACAGCTCCCCTGCCTTGAGGTACCGCGAGGGGAGCCCGTTCTTCAGGTCCTTCACGCAAGTTTCCTGTAGATCGTCGATGCGACCCGAACCAGCGGCAGATCGAAGCCGTGTACCGTCTCGGAATGGCCGAGAAAGAGATAGCCGTCCGTCTTCAGAGAGCGGCAAAGGCTCTCCAGGAGGGCGTACTGCGTGGCACGCTCGAAATAGATGATCACGTTGCGGCAGAAGATCGCGTCGAAGGGTTCCGATGCCGGCGGCCGTTCGTCCATGAGGTTCAGGCGCTGATAGGCCACGAGCGAACGCAGCTCCGGCGCCATGCGGACAAGGCCGGCCCTGCGGTCCTTGCTGCGCAGCACGAACTTTTTCTTGAGCGGGTAGGGGACCGGGTCCACGCGCACCTGCTCGTAGACGGCCGTCCGGGCCTTGTCGAGGACCCGCGTGGAAATGTCCGTGGCCAAGATCGAAAACCGGAAGGCGGGGTGCTGGTCCCGGAAGTCGGCGAGAACCATGGCGAGGGTATAGGGCTCCTCGCCCGTGGAGCAGCCGGCGCTCCAGACCGAAAAGGTCCTGCCCCCGGGCGGTTCCGTCCCCGCGAAGAACTCCGTCAGGACGGGATCGATCAGATACTGGAAGTGGATGGGCTCGCGAAAGAAGTCCGTCTTGTTGGTCGTCACCGCGTTGATCATGTGGACGATCTCGGCGCGGCCCTCCGGGGAGTTGAACAGCCGCTCGCAGTAGTCG
>JBJKRX010000155.1:0-6389 GCA_046704425.1 Nitrospirota bacterium | reverse complement strand
CCTGTTCACCGCATGCCGGTGTCGAACGTAAAGGTGACTTGGGTCCACAGATCCGGCGCCACAGTCACATTTTGCGTCTGGGATGACGGAGAGATGATGGGGGCATCGGCGTCCGGTACGATCTGATAGTTTCCTGCGGGAACCTGGACCGCAAAACACCCGTCCGCGGTCGATCGGAATGCGCCGACAATAATGTTGTTCTTCTCGATCTGAAAGCCCGCCGAAAACGGTTCATCGCACGATACGGCTGCACTGCAGACCGGCTGGGTAGGCCCGCGCACGACGATCCCGCTCAGACCGACGGCGGTTTCCGGAATGACCGCGCACTGCGGAGAGATACTCGTTGCAGGAGAGGACATGCAGATCGCGGCGCTTTGTGCTGATTCATGCCCGGCTGCGTCATAGGCCGAGACGGTGTAGCAGTATTGCGCCGATCCGGTCACGGTGCTGTCGAGGGCAGCAGGTGTGGCGACGGACTGCAGAAAGATCCCGTCCCGGAATACGGTATATCCCGCGACCCCGCCGGCATTGGTCGATGCGGCCCAGGAAAGCCCGACCTGATTGGTCGAGACAACTGCAGTCAGATTCGTAGGGACCGCGGGCGGCGCGCTCCCCTGGCTGCTGCATCCTGGGGTGATACATCCCGCCGTCATCAACAAGAAAGGACACAAAACAGGGAAGATCCATCTTTTCATGCCCATTGCCCCCCTCTGTTCGAGAGGACAAGGAGGCCCCGGGCGGGGCCTCCCGTTCAATTTACACGACTTTGTATCCCGCATCGACGACCGCGGCAGACAGCTTCACCAAGGCCTCCGAGGCTTCGTCGTAGGTCACGGCTGCCTCGCCTTTCTGCAGATCCACCTTGGCGTCCCGCACTCCCTGCACGGCCTTGATGGCCTTTTCGACCCGCATCACGCAATGATTGCAGGTCATTCCCTGGATCTTGAGCGTCTTTGTTGCCATTGTTCCCTCCTTCGTACTATTTTAACCCGAATTTTTCCATCCGGTAGATCAAGGTCGGCCGCGTAATGCCGAGATACTCGGCGGCGCGGGTCTGGTTGCCCTTGTGCCGTTCGAGGGCCTTGACAATGAGGCTCTTTTCCAGCTCTTCGAGCGACAGCCCTTCCTCGGGCATGTTCAGGATGATCCCTGCGGCGCCGGTCTTCTCTTTCGTCACCTTGTCCGGCAGGTCTGCGGGCGTGATGACGGCGCCGCGTTTCAGCACCGATGCCCGTTCGATGACGCTTTCGAGCTCCCGCACGTTGCCGGGCCAGCCGTAGGCCAAAAGCGCGTCGAGCGCGGCCGGCTCCAGGTCCGGCACCGGGTTCGCGCCCTTGGCGAACTTCTCGCAAAAGTGCCGCGCCAGGAGGGGAATGTCGTCCCGCCGCTCCCGGAGCGGCGGCATGCGCAGGGCGACCACGTTGATCCGGTCGTAGAGGTCCTCGCGGAACTTCCCTTCCCGGATGGCCTGCTCGATGTCCTGGTTCGTGGAGGCGATCACCCGCACATCCAGGGGCACGGAGCGCGCACCCCCGACGCGGTCCACGGCCCGCTCCTGCAGGACCCGCAGGATCTTGGCCTGCAGGTCCACGCGCAGGTCCCCGATCTCGTCCAGGAGGATCGTGCCGCCGTCGGCCAGCTCGAACTTGCCTTCCTTGTCTTTCACCGCGCCCGTAAAGGCCCCCCGCACGTGGCCGAAGAGCTCGCTCTCGATCAGGGTCTCGGGGATGGCGGCGCAGTTCACGGCGACGAAGGGACCGCGGCTGCGTGCGCTGTTGAAGTGGATGCCCTTGGCCAGAAGCTCCTTGCCCGTGCCGCGCTCGCCCATGATCAGCACCGTGGCGTCGCTGGCCGCGGCCCGTCCGGCGAGGTCGAGCACCTCGCGGAGCTTGGCGCTGCTCCCGATGATGCTGTCGAATCGGTAGCGGTCCGTGACCGCGGCGCGCAGCACCACGTTCTCCCGTTCGAGCCGCCGCATGCGCAGCGCCCGTTCGAGCGTCATCCGCAGCTCGTCCCTGCGTACCGGCTTGGTGATGTAGTCGAAGGCCCCCGCCTTCATGGCCTCCACGGCGCTCTCGATCGTACCGTAGGCGGTGATCAGGATCACCGGCACGCCGGCGTCCTGCTCCCGCACCCGCGCCAGGACGTCCATGCCGCTCATCCCGGGCATGGTGATGTCCGAGATCACTGCGTCGCACCCGCCCTCGCCGCAGAGCCGCAGGCCTTCCTCGCCGCTCGCCGCCGCACGCACGTGAAAACCGGCCTCGGTCAGGCTGAACTCGATGACCCGCCGCAGGCTGTCATCGTCGTCTATGAGCAGTACCGTCGCTTTTTTCATGATCGTGCACCTGCTGCAACGCGGACCCGGGACTTAGTCGGGGATCGTGATCGTAAAGGTCGTCCCCTTCCCCGGTTCGCTCGTCACGTTGATCGTGCCCCGATGGTTCTCGATGATGCGGTAGGTGATCGCCAGCCCCAGGCCGGTCCCGTCTTTCCGCGTCGTGAAGAATGGCCTGAACAGATTCTTCCGGTTCTCTTCCGAAATGCCGACCCCCGTGTCTACGATCGTCACCGAGAACCCGTCGCTGCTGCGGTCCGTGGCAACCGTCAGGACGCCGCCGTCGGGCATGGCGTGGATCGCATTCAGGACGATGTTCAGGAACGCCTGCTTCATGAGGGCCGCATCGATGTTCCGCTCGCCGATGGACGGATCGAGCTTGCGGACGATCGTGACGCCGGACTTGCGCGCTTCCTGCGCGATGAGGGCGAGCACCGACTCGGCGACCTCGCTCACGTCCGTCCATTGCAGTTCCGGCTGTTTCGGCCGGGCAAAGGCGAGGAACTCCTCAACGATGCGGTTCAGGCGGTCGGTCTCTTTCAGGAGAATGCCGAGGAATTCGTATTTGTCGTTGTCGGGCGCATAATCGTCCCGCAGGATCTCGACGGCCCCCCGGATGGCCCCCAGGGGATTGCGGATCTCGTGCGCCATGCCTGCGGACAACTCGCCGAGGGCCGAGAGCCGGTCGGCGCGTCGCAGTTGTTCCTCGGTCTGGAACAGCACGTCCGTCTGCTCGCGAAGCTTGCGGTGTGCCTCTTCGTACCGGAGCCGCTGACTCCGTTCCATCTGGCTCATGACGCCCGTCACGACGCCGATCAGCAGGAAAAGGAACAGCTCCACCACATTGTAGATCTCGAGGAACGGTTCATGCCAGTGCATGAAGAGGTGCGGCAGGTAGAGCACCACCGAGCAGAACGCGACGATCACGCCTCCCCGGATGCCGTACCAGAAGGCGCCGAGGATGATCGGCACGATATACAGGTGTCCCAGCATCCCGTGCAGGATCCCGGGCTCCGTCCCGCCGAGAAGATAATGGATCAGCGTGATGAGCGCGAGCAGCGCGGTCAGCACGTAGGCCCTGATCCTCTTGCTGTGCCGGATCGACGACCATGCCATAGCTTGCTTTTTCAGTATACCCCTTCGGGAACCGGGAAGCACCAGGGATATTCCGCCCCGGAATGGCCCCCATTACGATTATTGACAGTGCCCGGGCGTCATGGTATTATTGCGCCATTCTTACAACATCCCCAGTTTCGTGGAAAGGAGGTGAAAAGGATGAAGAAATTGATTGCCCTGTTTACGGCCATGGCGTTTGCCCTGACCCTCGGCGTTGCCGCATTCGCCCAGGAGCAGGCAGCCCCGGCTGCGCCGGCTCCGGTAAAGAAAGAGGCAAAGAAGGAGCACAAGGCCCGGGTGAAGAAGCATCATGTTGTTCGCCACCACAAGATGGTTCATCACAAGAAAAAGGCTGCCAAGAAAGAGATGAAAAAGAAGGCTGCCAAGGCCAAAACGGAAGAAGCAGCCCCGGCAACCAAGTAGCACCCATACCGCTCATTTATCTATCCCGGAGCGGAAAACACGGTATTCTCCTGATGTATCAGCTAGTTATCAGCAGGCGGCTCAGCCGCCTGCTTTTTTATTGCCCAGGCTCCGCGGCATCCCCGCTTGCTCAATCCCACCGCAGAAGGAGCCGCTTTGTCTTCCGGAGTTGCTGAGCCAGCCCCTCGATGCCTCCCGGCCCCTCGGTGACCGCATCCGGGCAGAAATTGTACACCTCGCCCGCAAAACCGCGTACATCGTCCGGGAGGCGCCGGAACGACAGCTCCACCCAGTCTTCGCCCGCGCCGAGAATGTCGAAGGGGGCCTTCTGCTCCCAGGCATGCAGCCGGTCGATCACGTCCTGGTTGATGACGTCGGAATCCTCGCCGTCTGTCTGCATGATCCGCAGGATATCGAACTGATCGGTGCTCCTGATGATGCCGATCCGGTCCGACTGGGAGGAGGACTTGCGCTCCACCACGAAGGTCAGGTACCCCCGGTGCTGCAGCTTCTTCCGGAGCGATCCCAGCACGCTCTCGGTCCGCTCCACCGGGACCAGCACCGAGATCCCCGGCGCCATGATCTGATACCCGTCCTCGTCGTACCCGATCAACCGGCGCGGATGTTCCCCGGTCAGGTTTACCACGATCGCCATTGTCTGCAGATCGAATTTGACCGCCGCGGCCATCTGCACGTCGTCGTCGGTCAGTTGGGGGAAGGAAGTCGCAGGGGGAACCGTCCCGGTCGCCCGGCTCTGAGCAGTCGTCGTCACACGGCTCGTCGCGCCTCTCGAACCGGGAGTCGCCCGCAGGGTCGTACTGCCGGAGGAGCGAAGACCTCCGGGAATCGTCGTGGCCGGCGAACTCAGGACGCCCGACGGGGCCGTGGTCGTCGCGCGGCTCGTCGTTCCGCCTTTGCCGGGACCGCTCCGGGCGGTGCTGCCGGATGCCCGCGGACCCTTGGGAACCGTCGTGGCCGGCGCGCTCGCCACGCCCGACGAGACCGTATTCCCGGCGCGACCGGAGGTGTTGCCCGGTACGGTCGCGGTCCCGGCGCTCATGCCGCTGCTCGTCCGGGTGCCTGCCGGTTTGACAGGCGGGCCGGCAGGCGTGTGCAGGTCTGCGCCCATCAGGAAAAAAGCGAAGAGAACGGCTGCAGTACAATGCAGCAACGACCGGTGGGATGTCGTCATGTCAGTCCTGCCCTTTCAGGAGAACGTGTCCCCGCGCAGGTCCTGCCGCAGGGGACTTCATTGTAGCATGGATCGCCGCAGCCGCACAACGGGAATGTCCGGAGCGGGATCAGAGCGCCCGGGAGGGGCACAGGTCGAAGAGCACGCAGTCCCCGTGGTTGGGTTTCCGCGCCCCGCAGACCGCCCTGCCGTGAAAGATGAGCAGGTGCGAGAACGCGCCCCAGGCGCTCCGCTCGGCGAGCCGCATCAGGTCCTGTTCGATCTTGACGGGGTCGTCGTGTTTCGTGAGCCCCAGCCGCTGCGACAGCCGCCTCACGTGCGTGTCCACCGCGATCCCCGCCTGCACGCCGAAGGAGCCTTCCAACACGATGTTCGCGGTCTTCCGCGCCACGCCCGGCAGGGTCAGGAGCTCGTCCATCGTGCGGGGGACCTTCCCCCCGAAGCGTTCGTTGATCAGGCGCGCCGCGTTCCTGATGTTCTTCGCCTTGTTCCGGTAAAAGTTCACCGTGGCCACGTCCCGGGCCAATGCCTCCGGGTCCGCCTGCGCGAAGGCTTCGATGGTCCGGTACTTCTTGAAGAGCGTCGCGGTCGTCTTGTTGACCTGGACGTCCGTGGTCTGGGCCGACAGGATGGTGGCCGCGAGCAGCTCGAAGGGGGTCCGATGCACGAGCGCGGTCCGGGGCCGTCCTCCGTACTCCTTCGTGAGCCGCTTCAGGATCTCCGCTGCCCGTTCCTTCTTATCCATCGTCCCTCCCCGGTGCGTCCCCGGGCCGCTGCCGGACCCGCTGCCACGCCGCGGAAACGAGCGGGATAAGGGCCAGGGCGACGAAGGCGGCGAACACCTTTCCCGACAGGACGTCGCTGAGCGAATTGAGCGTCCCGAGCTGCCTTCCCGCAAAGGCGTACAGTGCGCTGCCCGGCACGATCCCGACCACCGTGGTCCAGAGAAAGGTCCGGAAACGGACGGCGGTCAGGCCGGCAAGGATATTGATCAGGAAGAAAGGAAAGACCGGAAGCAGCCGCAGGGTCAGGAGGTAGGCGGCGCCGCGCCGTTCCACCTCGTTGTTGAACAGCCGCAACTGACCGGCGTACTGCCGCTGGAGCCGCTCCCCGAAAAAACGCCGGGCCAGGGAGAAGGCGATCACGGCCCCGGTCGTGGCGCCGATATTGATATAGAGGACCGCAGGGAGCGTTCCGAACAGGAAGCCCCCGGCAAGCGTCAGGACGGCGGCGCCGGGAATCGAAAGGGCCGTGACCAGCACGTACACCACGACAAAGACCGCGACGGACGCGGCATAATTCCCCTGAACGAGGGCGACC
>JBJKRX010000154.1:0-23739 GCA_046704425.1 Nitrospirota bacterium | reverse complement strand
ATCCTCTTTGCCCTGGGGCTCGGGGACCATATCGTGGGGGACACGATCTTCTGCGACCATCCCGCTACCGCAAAGACGAAGCCGAAGATCGGCGGCATGGCGAACCCCTCGCTCGAGGCCGTGGTCGCGCTCAGGCCGGACCTGGTCGTCCTGACCACGGACGGCAACCCCCGGGAGGTGAACGACCGGCTTCGGGCGCTCCATATCCGCACCTTCGTGTTCCGGGCGCGCAGGATCAGGGACCTGGCAGCAGGGATCAGGGAACTGGGCGCGGCGATCGGCGTCGGACCGGCTGCCGAACGCCTGGCCCAAAAGATCGAGCAGGGGATCGCAGAGAATGCAAAACGGCTGCGGCTTTCCGGCAAGCACCCCAAAGCACTCTACATCGTCTGGCCCGATCCCCTGATCGTCGCGGGTCCGGGCACGGAGATCGACGATGCCATGCACCTGCTCGGCATCGAGAACGCGGCTGCCAAGGCGGGGACGGACTACCCGCGCTATTCCCTCGAAGAGGTGATCCGGCAGGCCCCGGATGTGCTCTTTATCGGCAAGGCAACGGGCATGGACATGCGCAAGGTCTCGAAAAACTTTCTGACCAGGCTCACGACGGTCCCGGCAGTGCGGAAGGGGAAGGTCTGCTACGTGGGTGACGGCCTCTACCGCCTGGGGCCGCGGATCGTGCAGGGCATGGAGGAACTGGCCGCGTGCGTACGCTGAGGATCGGCTTCTTCATCTGCCTCTGTCTCGCGATCGTCGTCCTGGCGCTCTTTACCGGGCCCCGGTTCATCGACCCCTTCCGGATGGGCAGCATGGACCGCGAGATCCTCTTTTCCATCAGGATGCCGCGGGTGATCGTGGCGCTCTTGATGGGCGCGGCACTCGGGGCCTCGGGCGCGATCCTCCAGGGCGTGCTCCGGAACCCCCTGGCGGACCCTTATATCCTCGGCATCTCGAGCGGATCGTCGCTCGCCGCGGCGCTCGGGATCCTGACGGGCGTCTACGTCTTCGGCAGCGCGAGCGTGCCGCTCTTCGCCTTCGCCGGGGCCATGCTCGTGAGCATCCTGGTCGGCGCCTTCGGCTGGAAACGGGGAGGGCTCTGGCCCGAACGACTGCTCCTGGCGGGCATCGGACTCAATTTTCTCTTCAGCGCGATCCTGATGCTGCTCATGAGCCTTTCGAGCGACGAGGGGCTCCGCAGGGCCGTGCTCTGGATGTTCGGCGATCTCTCGATGGCCGACTGGTCGCTCATCCCGTCCGCATCGGTCCTGATCGTGATCGGCTTCGTCCTGGCCCTCGCGCGTTCCCGCGCCCTGAACGCACTGATCCTGGGGGACGAGTTCGCGCACAGCCTGGGCTTCGCGGTCCAGCGCGAGCGGCTCGTCATGTTCGCGGCCATGGCGCTCATGACCGCTGCATCGGTCGCCCTGGGCGGGACCATCGGGTTCATCGGGCTCTTGATGCCGCACATCGTGCGGTTCCTGGTCGGCTCGGACAGCAGGGTCCTGGTGCCCGCGTCCGCGGTTGCGGGCGGCGCGTTCCTCTGCCTGGCGGACCTCATCGGCCGGTCCGTCATGCCGCCCCTGGAGCTGCCGTCCGGCGTGATCACGGCAGTGATCGGCGCGCCTTATTTTCTCTATCTCCTGCGGAGGAAGGATGTCCTCGCCCTCTAGCGACCCCATACTCGAGCTCAGGGAGCTTGCGTTCCGCTACAGCGCGGACCAGCCGCTCATCGACGGGCTCGCTCTTTCCGTCACGAACGGCGAGTTCATCGGCCTCTTGGGCGCGAACGGGTCGGGCAAGTCCACGATCCTGAAACTCGCCGCAGGGATGCTGCGGCCGCGGGCAGGGGAGGTCCGGCTCTGGGGCCGGCCGCTCGCGGAATACCGGAATAAGGACCGCGCCAAGCTGCTCTCCTATTTCCCGCAGCACCTGGACGCGCGCGTGCCCTTTACGGTGCGCGAGATCGTTGGCATGGGGCTCTACCCCTACGACATCCCGCCCTCGTTGACCGTGGACGAGGCCATGGACACGGTCGGGCTCGCGGATAAGGCGGACTCCTTGGTCACGAACCTGAGCGGCGGCGAGCGGCGCAGGGTCTTCATCGCCATGACCTTGATCCAGGGCGCCGGGATACTGCTCCTGGATGAACCCCTGGCGAACCTGGACATCAAGTACCAGATCGAGTTCCTGCGGCTCCTGCGCGACCTGCAAAAGCAGAAGGGGATCGCGGTGATCATGGCCCTGCACGATATCAACGTGGCCCTGCAATTCGAGAAGGTCGTGGTGATCCGGAGCGGAGCGATCATCGGGAGCGGGGCGCCGGAAGGCGTCTTGACCACGGGGATGATCAAAGAGGCCTTCGACGTGGACATGGAGATCGGCAGATCGGATCGCGGCAAGGCCTATATCATGCACGAAAGGTGGTTCTGAGGGAGGCGATGGCAAAGGCGCTCATGATCCAGGGCACGGGTTCCGGGGTCGGCAAGAGCATCATCACGGCCGGCCTGTGCCGCATCTTCAGCAATCGAGGCATCCGCGTCGCCCCTTTCAAGGGCCAGAACATGGCCCTGAACTCCTTCATCACGAAAGCGGGCGGCGAGATCGGCCGCGCCCAGGCCTTTCAGGCCGAGGCGGCCCGGATCGAGCCCACGACGGACATGAACCCCGTCTTGCTCAAGGCAACGGGCGAGGCGGGGTGCCAAGTGATCCTGAACGGTGCGGTACACGCAAACATGAGCGCGCGGGAGTACTATGCGTTCAAGGACCACGCATGGCCCGCGGTCACGGAAGCCTACGATCGGCTGGAAAAAAAACATGACCTGATCATCATCGAAGGCGCAGGCAGCCCGGCGGAGATCAACCTGGCGAAGGACGAGGTCGTGAACATGAGCGTGGCCCGCTATGCCAAAGCACCGGTGCTTCTGGTGGGGGACATCGACAAGGGCGGGGTGTTCGCGTCGCTCTTCGGCACCCTTGCCCTGCTCGACAACGACGCGGACCTGATCAAGGCCTTCGTCATCAATAAGTTCCGCGGCGATCTCGCCATCCTGCAGCCCGGACTGGACATGATCCGGGAACGGACCCAAAGGCCTGTCCTGGGCGTGCTCCCGTACCTCGGCGACCTGGGGCTGCACGAAGAGGACGGCATCCCGCTCGAACGGCTCTGGCAGCGGGGACGGGTGACGACAGCAGGCAAGAGGCTCAAGATCGTGGTCCTGCCGCTCCGGTACATCTCGAACTTTACGGACTGCGACCCCTTTCTGTACGAGCCCGACGTGGACCTCGTCTTTTCCCTCCGGGACGCCGATATCGAGCACGCTGACCTGATCGTGATCCCGGGCTCGAAGAACACGGTACAGGACCTCCTATACCTGCGCGAGGCCGGGATCGAGGAGAGCATCAAAAGGGCAGCGCAGGCAGGCAGCGCGATCATAGGCGTATGCGGGGGATATCAGATGCTCGGCAGGCGGATCCTGGACCCCTACGGCATCGAGAGTAAAAGGCGCGAAACAGCCGGGATGGGGCTTCTCGATATCGAGACCGTCATGGAAAAGACCAAGGTCACCTCGCAGGTCACGGCCTTTCGATCGTCCAGCCCCGGGGAACCTCTTCGGGGTTATGAGATCCATATGGGAAAGACCTTCGGAGACGTGGGGCTCTTCCGGATGGAGCGTTGCACCCCGCAGGGCGAGCCGCACGAGCTGCCCGGGGAAGCGGTGCGGGACGGATCGCAGAAGGGCGCGATCTGGGGCACCGCGATCCACGGCATCTTCGACAACGATGGGTTCCGGCGCCATATGCTGAACGACCTGCGCAAACAGCGCGGCTGGGGACCGATCGATGAGATCCATTCCTTCAGCGCTGCCCGGGAACAGGCACTCGGCGAATGGGCGAGTATTCTGGAACGGAACATCGATATGCAGGCCGTCATGAAGATCAGCGGACTGCAGTGACGGGGAAAGGAGGGAACGAAAGAACGAAAGAGCAGGTTTAACCGCAGAGAACGCAAAGATAGGGAAGAGCATTACGAAGTTCTCCGCGTTTCCGCGCCTCTGCGGTAGATGAGAAATGGTATCCAATGAATCGGGAGCGATGAAGCGGAAGGGGGTGCGATTCCCCCGCTGTCGCGCAACTGTGATGGAAACGAAAGCCGCGCATGCCACTGTCCCTCAAGGGATGGGAAGGCCGGCGAGTAGGAAGTCCTGAGCCAGGAGACCTCATCGCGCCCACAACCTCGAACGAAGGAGAAGACAACAATGAAACGAGCTTTTCTATTACTGACCGGCATCCTCATGGCCAGCATCCTGTCAGTTCCCGGTGCCTCTGCGTCCGATAGCGGCGCGGAGCTGCCCCAGGTGGTGGTAACGGCGACAAAGACTGCACAGCAGCCCCAGGACGTGACCCAGTCCGTCACCGTGATCACGGGCGACGAGATCAGACAGTCCGGCGCACAGACCGTGGCGGACGTGCTCCATACTGCGGTGGGCACCGAGGTGACCGACCAGGGACCCATCGGCTCGCTCACCTCTGTGAAGATCCGCGGCGCCAGCTACCAGCAGGTCCTCGTGCTCCTGGACGGGGTGCGCATGAACGACCCGGCAGCCGGCGGCTTCGACCTGTCTGAGCTGCCCGTGCCGCTCGACGCGATCGACCGGATCGAGATCGTACGCGGCCCCGCCTCGGCCCTCTACGGGTCCGACGCCGTGGGCGGCGTGGTGAACATCATCACGAAGACACCCTCTGCAAAGCCCGAGACGACCGTGGGCATGACCGTGGGCGAGCGCGGATACAACAACCAGACGCTCGGCACCCTGGGCAAGCAGGACAAGCTCTCCTACCGCCTGAACGCAGGGAACGAGCATTCCGCCGGCTATCGGGTGAACAGCAGCCTGGACAAAAAAGACGGCTCGCTCCATCTCGCCTATGCCGTGAACGACGCCGCGACCGTCGAGCTCACGACCGATTATCTCGAAAAAAA
Organism: Nitrospirota bacterium; assembly: GCA_046704425.1. Classification (GTDB taxonomy): domain Bacteria; phylum Nitrospirota; class UBA9217; order UBA9217; family UBA9217; genus JBJKRX01. The sequence goes on along the minus strand of JBJKRX010000154.1, from coordinate 18,761 downwards.
TATCGGCGTTCCGGGCCTGTCTTCTGCGCCGTCGCCCAACGCGAACCAAGAGAACAGAGATGCAACAACCGCACTCGGCGCTACCCTGAAACTCTCGCCCACCGTGCGCATGAAGCTCAACGGATACCAGAAAGGGGAGACCCTGGATTACCAGGACCCGGACATCTTTCTCACGAGCCGGCATAAAACGACCACCCGGGAAGGCGACGTGCAGATCGATTGGCTCTTGGGCTCCTGGAACCGGATCACCCTTGGAGCCGTGTCCCGGCGGGACAGCCTGCAGAGCACCGATGCGGGTAGCCATGCCGAGACTTTGTCTGCAGCGTATATCCAGGATGAGATCACCCTGGGTGACTCCTTCCTCCTCGTTTTAGGCGGTCGGAACGACCGGCAATCGATCTACGGGTCCCAGTGGAGCCCCAAGGCGAGCGCCCGTTACCTGATCGCGTCGACCGGCACGATCCTGCGCGCGTCCTACGGGAAGAGCTTTCGGGCTCCGACCTTCAACGACCTCTACTGGGCCTACAGCAACTATCCCTATACGGACACGACCTCGGGCATCACCACGAACTATATCACCCAAGGGAATCCGAACCTCGTGCCCGAATCGGCCGAGGAGTTCGAGGGCGGCGTCGAGCAGCCCTTCGGCAAGGGGAGCAGCGTGAAGATCACCGGTTTCCGGCGAAGGATCCATAACCTGATCCAATGGCAGGAGTTCCTCTCGAACCCCACGCCGTCCACAGTGAACGACCTGTTTCAGCCCGTCAATATCGGCCGGGCGCGCATCAGCGGCTACGAGGCAGAGGCGCGTCTTGCCCTGACCGACGCCGTGGTCTGGACCGTCAACTTCACCCGTCTCTTCCCGGTGGATGAGCTTACCGGCGCGCGGATAACCTCTCCGGCTTCGCCCATGCCGAACATGCAGGTGGGCAGCAGCCTGGACGCGGCCCTGGGCGACCGCACGCACCTCGGGCTCGACGGCCAATGGGTGGACAATTATGTGGCTCCGGGCAGCGCGGGCTGGCGCTACTATACCGTGGACGGGAAGCTGACGGAGACCCTGGTGGCGCGCCAGGACCTGAAAACCGACCTCTTCGTCGGCATGAAGAACATCTTCAACCGCACCTATGAGGTGGCACAGGGCTATCCCATGCCGCCTGCTGAAGTATACGGCGGGCTCTCCGTGCGGTTCTAAGCAATGACGTAATACGCTCACAGGGCAGGGCCGGACGCGCGGCCCTGCCCCCGTGAGACCTTCTGACCTATGACATTCCGTCTCTCCTTGATACTCTCCGTGGTCGCCCACCTTGCGATTGCGGGAAGCGTCCTTTTCGCGATCCCGAACGGGTTCGGATCGGGTCTCCCGGGCACGCACGACCTGCGCCTCTCCTTCGTTGCTCCCCTGGAAAATACCACGCCGCATGCGCCCCGAGCGAGAAGGCGTGACCAAACAAAGGACGTTGTGCAAAAAAGGAGCGAGCCCCACAGACGGGATATTGCGCCGCTCCCCGCAAGCACGCGGGCAAAGTCATCGGGCCCCCTGTCCCTTCAAGATATTGCACGAAAAGCCGCGCCTCCTTCAGCAAACGCAGACGTCCAGGAGGCGCAAGCCGCGCCTCCCGTGATCGAGAGCGGCGGGTCTCCCCTCGGCATGGCAGGACCGAGCACCCTGACCTTGATCGCTTCGGCGCTCGAGCGTGCCAAACGCTATCCGGTCATTGCGCGCGAACAGGGCATCCAGGGAGTGGTCAACCTTCGCTTTACGCTCACGCCATCGGGAGCGGTGGAGAAGGTCGAGATCGTCCAAAGTTCGGGATATGCCGTTCTGGATGATGCATCGATCCGTACGGTCTACCGGGCGGCCCCGCTGCCTTACCTGGCGGGATGGATCACGGTGCCGATCGCCTACGTCCTGCACTGACGGAAAGGAGCGGAGATACGATGCGCTGCCCCATCTGCAAGAAGGAAACGACCTGGCAGGACAATCCCTTCCGTCCCTTCTGCTCGGAACGCTGCCGTCTGATCGATCTCGGGAAGTGGGCCGCAGGCGAATACCGGGTCCCGGGAGAAAAGACGGAGACCGGGGAAGGGGAGGAGCTGCCGGACAAAAAAAATACCGGCTCACGCTAGATTTTTTTAAAAAAATAGACTACAATTCCGGAAACCTATTTCGCTCACCTGCACGAGCGACAACACAGAATACCCGAAGGAGGCTGCACAGGGATGGATGTCCGGTGTCCAGGCTGCAACAAACTCTTCCGTATCGCCGACGAAAAGATCACCGGTTCCGGCATCCGGTTTACCTGCACGCGGTGCGGAGAAGCCGTCAAGGTCACGCGCGAGGAGTTCGAGACCTACACCCTCTCCCAGTCCGCGGTGTCCGCCCTGGACTCGTTCGTGCCGAAGCCCAAACCCAAGCCGGAAGAAGCGAAGCCGCAGCAGCAGCCGCAAGAACCTCCGCAACCGCCGTCCCCGCATCCGTCAGAAGAGGAGTTCACGGAAGAGTCCATTCCGGACTTTCTGCACCAACAGGCACCCGCCGCACTCTCCGGGAGCGAGATCTTCGGAGAACAGGAACCGGAGCAGAGCGCTCCCCACCAGGCACCCGAGCAGCCTGCAGCCAGCGACTTCGATTTCAGCTTCGGCGGCGAGGAACAGGAGCAGGATACCTTCGGCGCCGCCCCTGCTTGGCCGGAACCGGAGCAGCAGCCTGCAGAAGATGCATGGGGTGCAGCGGCCCCGGAGCCGTCTCCGGAAACGCCTGCTGCACCTGCGGAATCACTGGAAGAAGCGCTCCCGGCCTTTGGCGGGTCCGAACCCCCGCAGGAGACCGCGCCTCCCGTCATGCCCGAGCCTGCCGCTCCAGAAGCCGCCGAAGCGTCACCGGTAACGATGGAGGAACCGGAAGCGGGACCCCCGTTTGGCGCTGAGGCCGCTGCCGAAACCGTTCAGGAAGAGCGGGAAGAGGCAGTGCCCGCAAAAAAAACAAAAAAGCAGAGCCGCGCCGGCATGCTGGTGCTGCTGCTCCTCAGTATAATCCTGCTGCTCGGTGCGGGGGCCTATGCAGGATACCTCTACTTCCCGCAGTATTTTACGGTCCTTACGCGATATTTCCCCGCCGTTTCCCGTTACCTCCCCGCCGCTGCACCCCGGCAGGCAGCGGCCCCGCCGCAGGCGCCTCGCACGTCCCCGGCGGCACGGCCCTGGGCATCGGCATCGATCACGACCGACGGCCTGCGGATCATCGATGCCGCAGGCACCCGGGAGACGAACGGCGACCTCGTGATCACCGGTCGCGTCGTAAACGACACGGACATGCAGCGCGTCGCCTGGTACGTGGTCGCCGACGTCCGGGACGCCCAGGGAAAATCGCTGTTCAAGGTCAGGTTGGTGAACGGCAGACAGATCTACACGCGAGAGGATTACGGCCTGCTTGCGAAGCGCGGGATCGACGTAGCAAAGCTCAAGGCCGCCAGCCTGCAGCAGATGGGCGTCATCATCCCTGCGCATGAAAGCGTCTCGTTCTCGATGCGCTCCCTCCAGCCACCGGCCGCCATGGCCGGCTTTACCATATCCCTGCAGCCCTTCGATCCCTTGCGTCTCTACCATGAGATCGAGGCCGAGACCCGCTGACGCAGCGCGCTGCCCCGCTTTCCCTTGACAACGATGTCCGGCTGAGGTATTGTTACCCCTTATTGCGATTTAATTAACCGCACAGTTAATTGCACGCCCATGTCACCGCAGAGGACGCAAAAAAAGATTCCCGTCGGCCGCAGGCCGCGGATGCGGGGAATCGATCCGAATACCCGGGCGGACATCCTGTCCGCCGCACGGTCCGTCTTTGCGGTCCGGGGATACGACGGCACCTCGGTCCGTTCCGTTGCCGAGGCCGCGCGCGTCAACAAGGCCATGATCTATTATTATTTTCCGGACAAACGGGGCCTGTACCGGTCGGTCCTTGCGGATTCCTTCGATGCCATGCGGCAGCTTTGGGACCAGGCCCGCTTCAAGACCGCGGCTTCGGCGCACGAGAAGATTTGCACATTCATCGAAGGGTTCATCCGGTTTCAGCGGGGGAACGAAGACCTGCGGCGCATCCTGACCATGGAATACGCCTCCGCGGGAGCGAAGAGCGAGAACATCCGCTGGATCGCAAAACGCTATTTTGCCGATAACCACGCCGCGCTGGTCGGCGTGCTCCGGGAGGGGATGCGCAGGGGAGAGATCCGGCACACGGACCCCGATGCGGCGGTGGTGGTCCTGATCGGCATGATCATGCACAGCTTTGCCTTCGCCCCGTTCTCGCCCTATGTGCAGGGGCACAAAATGGACGTTTCCGTCAGGAAATTCGGAGAATTCGTCACCACGCTGTTTTTCGAAGGCATCGGCGCGCCGTCGTCCGCCGGAGGCAGGCGGGAAAGGCGGGCGCGAACGGCATGACCCTGCGTGTCCTCGTAACGGCAATGCTGCTGCTGTGCGCCATCGCTGCCCCGGCCGCGCCGGAGACCGGGCGGTCCGTGACGCTCGACGACGCCTATACGGCGGCGCTCGCGTCCAACGAACTCGTCAAGATCGCCCAGGAGGGTGTCACCCAGTCGGAAGACCGCATCGACCAGGCTTGGTCCTACCTCTATCCGCACCTCGATGCCCAGGGCGGGGTCACCCAGTACAATGAGACGCTGCCCCCGGGCGGCGGCCCTTACCTCTTCCAGCCCACCACGCAGTACCAGGCCGCACTGGTCCTGACCCAGCCACTCTATACGGGCGGCAGGACCCTCGCCGGACTCCGGACCGCCCGGGCGATGCGCAAAGAGAGCGGCTTCGCGCTCGCCAAGACCAAAGAGGACCTGATGCTGCAGGTGGCCGCCGCCTATTACGGGGCGCTGAAGGCGGAGCATTTCGAGGAGATCAGCGAAGAATCGCTCACGCGTATGCAGAGCCACCGGGCGATCACGGCGCGCGAGGCAGCGACGCGCAGCACCAAGGCGAACCAGTCGGCCCTGGCCCGGGCCGATTCGCTCGTGAGCCAGGCCCAGATCGCGGTCGTGCGAGCCCGGGACGGGCTGCGTATGGCCCGCCAGACGCTCTGCCTCCTGACCAAGCTCCCCCCGGACGTCGTGCTGACGGAACCCGCTCCGCTCGCACCGCCTGACGAAGACCTTGCAGCCCTGCAGGAAACGGCCCTCGCCGACCGGCAGGATTACGCGGAATCGCGGATCAAGGCGCAGATCGCGAAGGAGGCGGTGACGATCGTGAAAGGCGGGCACTTGCCGCAGCTCTCGGCCGTGGCAGGCATGCAGTATGTCGACTCCCGGCCCTCCACGATGCTGGACGCAACCAGCTACTACGGCGGCCTGCGGCTCCAGGTCCCGATCTTCGAGGGCGGCCTTATGAACGCCGAGGTCGAGGAGGCCCGTTCCCAGGCGCTGCAGGCGAAGCTGAAAAGCGACTATCTGAAGCAGACGATCGCAACGGACGTGTACGGTGCCTACGTGCATCTCCAAACCATGACGTCCGTGCTCGATACGGCGAAGCACGAGCTCGCCTACGCCCGGAAGAACTACGCCGCCGTCCGGGACCTCTTTACGGAAGGGCTCCTCGCGAGCCTCTCGCTCATCGACGGGGAGCATGCACTGACCCTGGCCGAGCAGGAGCTGGTGAGCGCCCGCTACGATCAGCAGCTCGCGATCCTGCAGCTTCAGCAAGCGACCGGCACCCTGGGCAAGGGAAGGTAACCGCACCATGCGTCTCCCGGAAATCGCGATCAAACGGCCCGTGTTCATGACCATGGTGGGCCTCGCCCTCATCGTCTTCGGCGTCGTGTCCTTCCCGCGGCTGGCCCTCGACCTGTACCCGAAGGTCGACTTCCCGGTCGTGACCATATCGACGAAGCTCACGGGCGCGAGCCCCGAGATCATGGAGACCGACGTCACCGAGATCATCGAGGAGGCCGTCAACACCATCAACGGGGTCAAGTCCATCACCTCGAACAGCATGGAAGAGCATTCCATCGTGACCGTCGAGTTCCATCTCGATCGGAACATCGAGCAAGCGGCGCAGGACGTGCGCGACAAGGTGGCCGCGATCCGGAACCAGCTGCCCCACGACACCGACCCGCCGGTGATCGAGAAGATCAGCCCCGAGGACCAGCCCATCGTCTGGCTCGCGGTCTGGGGCGACCGCTCCATCCGCGACCTGACTCATTACGCGGACAAGGTCCTGAAGCGCCAGCTCGAAACGATCCCCGGCGTCGGCTCGGTGACCCTGAGCGGCGGCCGCACGCGCCAGGTCCGGATCTGGCTCGACCGGAACAAACTGGAGGCCGCGTCGCTCACCGCAGAGGACGTCAAGGCCGCCCTGGCGCGGGAACACCGCGAGGTCCCGGGCGGACGGATCGAGAACCAGCGGACCGAGTACATCGTCAAGACCAAGGGCGAGTTCGAGACGCCCGCGGCCTTCAACAACCTCGTGATCGCCTACCGCCACGGCAGGCTCATCAAGCTGAAGGACGTGGGATACGCGCAGGACGGGATGGAGGAGGAGCGGTCGATCACGCGGTTCAACGGCAAGACCGCCGTAGGGCTCGCGATCAAGCGCCAGTCCGGGGAGAACACCGTTGCCGTTGCGGAGCGCGTCAAGGCGGCCGTTGCCGCGATCACGCCGCCCTCGGGCATGCACATCGACGTCACCTTCGACCAGTCCAAGTTCATCCGCCGCTCCATCGAGGACGTGGAGATGTCGCTCTGGTTCGGCGCGGGCCTGGCGGTCCTCATCATCTTCGTGTTCCTGCGAAGCGTGCGCAGCACGCTGATCAGCGCCGTATCCCTGCCCACGTCGGTCATCGCGACCTTCGCGTTCATCCACGCCTTCGGCTTCACCCTGAACGTCATGACCATGCTGGGGCTATCGCTCTCCATCGGCATCCTGATCGACGACTCGATCGTGGTGCTCGAGAACATCTACCGCAGGATGGAAGAAGGGGAGACCCCCATGCAGGCGGCGCTGGAGGGCTCATCGGAGATCGGCCTGGCGGTCATGGCCACCACGCTCTCCATCGTGGCGGTCTTCGTGCCCGTGGCCTTCATGAAGGGCATCGTGGGCAAGTTCTTCTTCGAGTTCGGCATTACCGTGACCGTGGCCGTGCTCATCTCGCTCTTCGTGTCCCTGTCGCTCACGCCCATGATGACCTCGCGCTTCCTGTACTACCAGAAAAAGCACGGCAGGGTCTACCTGTTCCTGGAACGCGGCTTCGAACGCATGTACGCCGTCTACCGGCCGCTCCTCGCACTGGCGCTTCGGAACCGGTGGAAGACGGTGGCGATCGCCGCGGCAAGCGTGGTGGCCGGGCTGGTCCTCTTCGGCCTGTTGGGCAAGGAGTTCATGCCCAACGAGGACCAAGGCCGCTATATGGTGCGTCTGGAGACGCCGGTCTCCTATTCCCTTTCGCGCGCTGACGCGGCCATGCGGGCCGTCGACAGGATGCTGCAGAAACGGCCCGAGGTGGCAAGCACCTTCTATGTCACGGGCTCGGAATTGACGCCGGACATCAACAAGAGCCGGATCTACGTGAACCTGAAAGAACGGAAGGACCGAACACTCTCGCAGAGCGACTCCATGCAGCAGGTCCGCGAACAGCTGGCCGGCTACCCCAAGCTGAAGTCCTCCGTCGAGATGGTCGCCATGGTCGGGGGCGGCATGCGCTCCGTTCCGATCCAGCTCATGATCCAAGGCAGGAACCTGGAGGACCTGGACCGCCGGACGCTCGCCATCAAGGACGTCTTCGCGAAGCTGCCGGGCGTCGTGGACGCGGACACGTCCATCGAGACGGGAAAGCCCGAGGTGCGGGTCCGGATCGACCGCGACCGCGCCGCCGACCTGGGGGTGAGCGCCGCGACCATCGGCGATGCGATCAGCACCCTGATCGGCGGTCAGATCGTGGGCAAGTACAAGGACACGCAGGAAGGGGAGCGCTACGACATCGTGGCGCGGCTGATCCCCTCGGAACGCGACCGTCCCGCGGACATCGACCGTCTCTGGGTCCGTTCCACGACCGGTGAGCTCGTGCCGCTCCGGGAGGTGACCACCGTACAGACCGGCGAGGGGCCCACGGTCATCCAGCACTACGACCGCCGGCGCGCCGCAACGCTCTTCGCCGGCACGGCCAAGTCCCTGCCCATGGGCAAGGCCATGGACGAGCTGAACGGCATCGTGAAAAAGAACCTCGCTCCCGGCATGACCGTCCGCTACGTGGGCATGGCCGATGCCATGATCGACGCCTTCAAGAACATCGCCTTCGCCCTGATCATCGCGATCATCATGGTCTACATGATCCTGGCGTCGCAGTTCGAAAGCTTCATCCATCCTTTTACGATCATGTTCTCGCTGCCCGTAAGTCTGCTGGGCGCCATGGGGCTCCTGTACATCACGGGCGAACGCATCCAGATATTCAGTCTCATCGGCGTGATCATGCTGATGGGGCTCGTGACCAAGAACGCCATCCTGCTGGTCGATTATACGATCACGCTCCGGCACCGCGGCATGACGCGCGAGCAGGCGCTGCTCACGGCGGGTCCCGTCCGGCTCCGGCCGATCATGATGACCACCGCTGCCATGGTCTTCGGCATGCTGCCGACGGCGCTCAAGATCGGCGAAGGGTCGGAGAGCAGGGCGCCCATGGCCATTGCGGTGATCGGCGGCCTGATCACCTCCACGCTTCTGACGCTCGTCGTCATCCCGGTCGTCTACACGATCGTCGACGACGTGGAAAACTTCTTCCGGAAGAAAGGCGCGGTCGCCTGACCGCACGCAGAGCCATGCTGACCCTCGGCCACATCGTCTACTCGAACTGCTTCCCGCCCCACGCCGGGATCGTGACCGGCGCGACGCCATTTCCCTTCCGGCTCGCCGAAGGGATCCCGACGCAGCTGAACCGCATGCTCTACGACGGGGCCATCGATGTATCGCCGTCGTCGTCCATCGAATACGCCATGAACCCGGGACGGTACCTCATCCTGCCCGGCCTTTCGATCACGTCACGGGACCGGGTGCTGAGCATCCTCCTGGAAAGCAAGGTGCCGATCGAAGAGCTGGACAAACGGACGGTCGCCATGACCACGGCCTCCGCCACATCGGTGATCCTGCTCCGAATTCTCCTGGAGGTTCGCTACCGTGTCCGGCCTGCGTACATCCTGTACGAACAAGGCGCGGAGGACCCCGCGGACCGCGCGGACGCGGTCCTGACCATCGGCGACCTGGCGATCCAGCGGGCAGCGGTATCGACCGCGCCGCACCAGTACGACCTGGGGGCGCTCTGGCACGAGTTCACCGGCCTTCCTTTCGTTTTCGCGCTTTGGCATGCGCAGGACAGAAAAGGGGTCCGCAAGGAACTGGGGCCGTTGTATACTTGTATCGAGGAGTCGAAACAATACGGCTTGGGACGTCTCGCGGAGCTTGCCGCAGCGCACCACGCCCGGTTCGGCATTGCAGCCGACGATCTGCTCGCTTACTGGAAGCTCTTCAGCTATGACCTCGATCGGGACGAGCAGAAGGGGCTGACCACCTATTACGGTTATGCAGCAGAGATCGGGGCGATTGCGCCGGTGACCGAACTCCGCTTCTGGAACAAGGACTGAAGACCGGCGCGGAAAACCGCGGGGCCGGAGAGCGTCATGACGGGTGAAAGGGTACACGAGCACAGCCACGGACACAGGCATGATCACGGCCATAGCGGCGGACGGGACCTCCTGATCGCTCTGTCGATCACGCTGCTCATGATGGTCGTGGAGATCGTGGGCGGGCTGCTGGCGAACAGCCTTGCCCTGCTGTCGGACGCGGGACACATGCTGACCGATAATCTGTCCCTGCTCCTTTCGTTCTTCGCCATGCGCTTCGCGACGCTCCCGGCCACGGAACGGAAGACCTTCGGATTCTACCGCCTCGAGATCCTGGCTGCCCTCGTCAACGGCATCGTCCTCGTCCTCATCTCCTTCGTCATCATCTATCAGGCCTACCTTCGCCTTCTCCGGCCGGAGCCCGTCGCAGGCGGGCTCATGCTCGGCGTGGCGGCGATCGGCCTGGTTGCCAACGTGGTCGGCGCCCTGGTCCTCATGCGGCATGAAAAAACGAACCTGAACATCCGCGGGGCCTACCTCCATATCCTGGGGGACACCCTCTCTTCCATCGGCGTGGTGGTCGGCGGCGGCATCATCATCCTTACGGGATGGAGCATCATCGATCCGATCCTGAGCATCCTGATCTCGCTCGTCATCGTGTACGGGGCCTGGTCCCTGGTGGCCGAATCGGTGAACGTCCTGCTCGAATCGACGCCGCACCACATCGACATCGATACCGTGGCAGCGGCGATCGGCGGGATCACGGGCGTACGCGAGGCGTACCATATCCACGTCTGGACCCTCACCTCGGGGGTATACGCCCTGAGCGCCCACGTCCTCGTCGACGACCGGCTCGTGAGCGACAGCCGAGAGATCGTCGACGCGATCACCGCGCTCGTCGCCAAGCAATTCAACGTGCAGCACAGCACCATCCAGCTCGAATGCGACCGTTGCGGAAACGGCGTGTGCAGCCTGCCCACGGCGCACCGCGACCGCTGAACGGTCGTTCAAAACGGAAGGGAAGGACGCCGTGCACCATCTCGGAAGAAAACTGTTTCACTGTTTCGGCGGCATGGCGCTCCTGTCCTGCTACGGGATCCTGGGGAGGGAGCGGGCCCTCGTGACCTACGCCGTGCTCGGCATTGCCGTGCTCGCCTTCGACCTCGCGCGGCTCCGGCTTCCCGCGATCAACCGCGCAATCGTCCGGCTGTTCCACGGCGTGATCCGGGAGAACGAAGCGCAGAAGCTGTCCGGGATCGCTCCCTATGTGGCCGGCACGGGACTCTCCCTCTATCTCTTTTCCGTGCCGGTTGCTGCTGCTGCGGTCTGTTTCCTCGCCTTCGGCGATGTGGCGGCCACCACGGTGGGGGAGCGCTGGGGCAGAACGAAGATCGGGACGAAGAGCCTGGAAGGGACCTCGGCGTTCGTGGCGGCGGCGCTTGTGGCCGGCGTCCTGCTCCGGTTCATTATGCCTGCGCCACCGGCGACCGTGCTGATCGCGGGTGGCCTTGCCGCGGCCGGGGTCGAACTGCTCCCGTTGCCGGTGAACGATAATCTCACCATCCCGCTCGTCGCCGGCGCAGTCATGGAACTCGCCCTTCGGGCACTGGGGTAGCATAGCACGGAGTATCGACCTCATGCGCACCGCATCGTTCGTCCTGCTGTTCCTTGCCGCATGCCTGTCCATTTCCGCATCCGCGGCAGACCGTTTGACGCTCGCCGACTGTATCCGGCTCGCGCTCCGGAACCAGCCGCAGGTCAGGATCGCGCGGAGCGCTGCGGAGGCCGGTGAGGCCCGCGAGGAGCAGGCAGCGTCCCCTTTGTACCCGCAGATCGATGCGACCACGGGATACAGTGAAAGCAAATCGCTGGGAGGCGCCTTCGGCGACAGTACGACGAAGAGCAGGACCACGAGCCTCTCGGTCAGTCAGGTGCTCTACGACTTCGGCAAGAGCGGCAACGCACTTGCCGCGGCGCGCTGGGACGTCCGCTCGTCGCAGGACGACGAGGAGCGCGTTGCCCAGGAGACCGTCCTGAACGTCAAAGAGGCCTATTATGCGCTGCTCCAGGCGAAACGGCTTGCGGACGTTGCGCACGAGACGGTGGACCAGACCGAGGACCATCTGCGCCAGGCCCAGGCCTTCTTTCGCGCCGGGTCGAAGCCCCGCTTCGACGTGACGCGCGCCGAGGTGGACGTGAACGACGCCCGCCTCAAGCTCGTCAATGCCGAGAACGCCGTCCGGGTCCGCACCATTGGGCTCAATACGACCATGGGCATCGATCCGGGCAAGGCAACGGAGATCGCGGACGTCCCTGCGCCTTCAGGGAACGACGCGATGCCGTCCCGGGAACAGGCGCAGAACGAGGCGCTTCGCAACCGGCCGGATCTCCGCAAGGCGGAGAGCGACGTAGAGGCAGCACGCGCCCGGCTGCGCGCCGCGGAAGCGGAATACCTGCCGACGCTCTCGGCGAACGGATCGTACAACTGGGCGAACGGGACCGCGGAGATGGGGCCTTTCAAAGGGAACGTCCAGAACAGCTGGGACGCCGGCGTCTCCCTGACACTTCCGCTGTTCCAGGGCGGACTGACCCGGGGCAGAACCGCCGAGGCGCGTGCGAACCTCATCGCTGCAGAGGCGCGGCGCGACGGGGTGAAGCAGTCTATCCTGCTGGAGGTCAATCAGGCCTACGCGGACCTCGACGGCGCCAAGGCCCGCCTCGCCGTGATGTCCACGTCCATGCAGAAGGCGCGCGAGAGCCTCGCGCTCGCCCAGGGACGATACGCGGCAGGGGTGGGGACCTCGCTCGAAGTAACGGATGCCCGGCTCGCCGAGGTCAACGCGGAGACGGACAGCATCCAGGCCGTGTACGACTATTTCCTCGCCGTTGCCCGGCTGCAAAAGGCGACGGGGGGCGGTTTGCAATAACGCAGGCGCGCGTCCGTTCGGACGGGCGCTTACCAGGAGTGAAACGATGCCGACCAAGGAACTGATCTTTACCGTCAGGCTGCCGCTCGAATACGTCTGGTCGTTCATGATCGACCGACGCGAGGTCGGCTGCCTCTTCCCGGGCTGCAAGGGCGTCAAGATCATCAACGATCTGGACTCGGTCTGGACCGTCAAGTTCACGCTCGGTCCTTTCAGCCGTACCATGGAGATGCAGACGCACACGACCGAGGCCATCCCGCGGGAACGCCTTTCCTGGGTGGCCTCCGGGGAGCAGGTGCAGGCCTCGGGGACCGTCCTGCTCCGCGCGGTCTCGGACGAGGAAACGGAGATCACCTACCGGATCGAGGGACACGTGACGGGTCATTTCAGCTTCCTGCAGGATATCGTGGTTGCGGAACAGCTCGGCGAGGTGGCGCGGGGGTTCATGCGGAACATCAAAGAACGGCTCGAATGGAAGATGAACGATGAATCAGACACGAAGTAACCTGCCGTTCGCAAAACGGCTTCTGCGCAGCAAGGCGGCGTGGACAACGACCGCGATCGCCGCGGTCGTACTGCTCATCGCGGCCCTCGGCGGCCGGAAACCGGTCCCGGTCCGGGTGGTGCACGTCGAACCGGGGGACCTGCGCGTGGTCGTGAACGCCACCACGACCTCCACGGTCAAGTCCGAGAACGAGGTGACGCTCTCGGCCCAGCGGACCGGCAGGGTGATGGCACTGCCCGTCAAGGAAGGGGACGTCGTGCACGCGGGCCAGCTCATCGCCCGGCTCGACCTGACCGAGGACGAGGTCCAGAGCGAAAGCACGCTCCAGCAGAGCAAGGCTGCCTTCGAAGAGGCAAAAAAGAACCTCGCGCGCATGCAGGACCTCTTCGCCAAAGGCATGATCGCGCAGCAGGACATGGACGGCGTCCGCAAGACCTTCGCCGTGGCGCAGTCCCAGTATGAGGCCGCGCAGGAGGACCTGCGGGTCACGCGGGGCTATTCGATCATCCGGGCGCCCTTCTCCGGCGTGATCGCGACGAAATCCACCGAGGTCGGCGAACTGCTCGTTCCGGGCAAACAGATCGTGACGATCGTGGACCCCAACCGGATCTACGTCCTCGCGACGATCGATGAGGTGGATGTGGGACGGCTCTCGACGGGACTGCCCGTGACCATCACCGTGGACGCCTTTCGCGGGAAGGAATTCGCCGGCGTCGTCCGCCGCATCTCGCCGATCGTCTCCGGCGGGAAGCTCGAGACGCGCACCGCCGACGTATGGATCTATTTCGACCACAAGGAGCCGGGCATCAAACCGGGCATGTCCGCGGACGTCGAGATCCTCGTGAAGACCCTGCACGGCGTGCTGTCAGTCCCGTCGCAGGCCGTGGTCGACCGGGACGGAAAGAAACAGCTCTATGTGGCCGCCGGGAAGACGCTTGTTTCAGGGGATACGACCGTCGTCGCGCTCCGTCCGGTCACGGTCGGCGAAATGAACTGGAGCTTTACGCAGATCGTCGCGGGTATTGCCCCGGGCGATTTCATCGTCACCACGCCCGAGGCGAACGGCCTGAAGAACGGTGCGCGGGTACGGATCGAGTAGATGATCGAGCTTGCCGCCATTACCAAGGTCTACCGGATGGGCGAGGTAGACATCACGGTCCTGGACAACCTGTCCCTCCGCATCGAACGCGGCGAGCTGATAGCGATCATGGGGCCCTCGGGGTCGGGAAAGTCGACGCTCATGAACATCCTCGGATGCCTTGACCGCCCCACGAGCGGGACCTACCGGTTCGAGGACCGGGAGATCGCCGCGCTCACCGACGACGAGCTTGCCGCCATTCGAAACAACAAGATCGGTTTCGTCTTCCAGACCTTCAACCTGCTGCCGCGGTTCTCGGCCTTGAAGAACGTCGAGGTGCCGCTCATCTACAGCAATGTCCCGGGTCGCGAGCGGCGCGCGCGGGCGATTCCGCTCCTGGAAAAGGTGGGGCTCAAGGAGCGGATGGAGCACAGGCCGACCGAGCTCTCCGGGGGGCAACAGCAGCGCGTCGCCATCGCACGGGCGCTCGTAAATGACCCGCCCGTCCTCTTGGCCGACGAGCCGACCGGAAACCTCGACTCCCGCTCGGGCGAGGAGATCCTGAACCTTCTGACGGGCCTGAACAGTCAGGGCGTCACGGTCGTCATCGTCACCCACGACCCGAACGTGGCGGCGCGGTGCAGGCGCATCATCACCGTCAAGGACGGCAGGATCATCGGGGACCGGACGACGGCATGAACTTCATCGAGACATTCCTGGTCGCCTTCGAAGCGATCCTGTCGAACAAGGTGCGGTCCGGTCTCACCATGCTCGGCGTCATCATCGGCGTCCTGGCCGTGATCCTGCTCGTGTCCATCGGCGAGGGCGCCCAGGCCTACATCACCAAACAACTGACCGGCCTCGGCACGAACCTCCTGATCATCCAGCCCGGCAAGACCTCCACGCGGGGCGGGTTCCACCCGCCGTCCGCCGGCACGGTGCGCAAGCTGACCTACGCCGACTCCGAGGCCCTGCGTCGCCGCGCCTGGCTCCTGACCGACGCGGTGCCGCTCGTCTTCGGCACGGGCAACATCAAGTACGAGAACCTAGCGCGCGACACCATGGTGATCGGTACGACACCCGAATTCCAGCGGGTGCGCAACCTCTACGTGGGCATCGGACGGTATATCGCACAGGAAGACGTGGATACCAAGGCCAAGGTCATCGTGCTCGGCACCAAGGTAAAGGACGCGCTGTTCGGCTCGAACAATCCTCTGGGCAAGATCGTGACGCTCTCGGACGCCCGCTACCGCGTCGTGGGGGTGATGCAGCGGCGAGGAACGAGCCTCGGCATGGACCTGGACGACATTGTCTTCATCCCGGTCACGAGCGGCCAGGAGCTCTTCGATACGGACGCGCTTTTCGAGATCATCGCGTCTACGCCGCACGCCGAAGACGTAGACCGTGCCATCGCACAGATCAAGGACATCCTGATCCGGCGCCATGCGCACAAGGAGGACTTCACCATCCAGACCCAGGGTGCCATGCTCGCAACCATGAACACCATCCTGGGCGTACTGACCGCGGTGCTCGGCGGGATCGCAGGCATTTCGCTCGTGGTGGGCGGCATCGGCATCATGAACATCATGCTGGTATCGGTGCGGGAGCGGACCCGGGAGATCGGCATCCGGAAGGCCTTGGGCGCGCGGAATCGCGACATCATGGCCCAGTTCCTGATCGAGGCCGTGACCCTCTCCGGGGCCGGAGGGCTCATCGGCATCGCGATCGGCGTCGGCTTGGCGCTTCTGATCCCGGTCTTCGTCCCGGCGTTGCCGACCCGCGTCTCGGCCTGGTCGATCATCATGGCCTTCACGTTCTCCGCGGCCGTCGGCATCTTCTTCGGCGTCTACCCCGCGCGCAAGGCTGCGCTCCAGGACCCCATCCAGGCCCTCCGGTACGAGTAACGTGGACCTGCTCCGGACCGTGCCCGCAGAGCCCGGGAACGCAATACCCTGAGCATGCTCAATTCGCTGCGGCGTGCCCTCCGAAACATCACGAAGCGCGCCCTCCCGTCCTGCCGGGGACACACGAACACCGGCCAGTTCCCAGTTGACAGGAGAGGGGGAAATACGGTACTGTAATCCATGTTGCCCATGACGGGTATCGTTCTTTCCGGCGGTACAAGCAGCAGAATGGGAAGAGACAAGGCGTTCCTGCAGGTGCGCGGCGTTCCCTTGATCGAACGTGTCCTGCAGGTGCTCCGCGGGGTGTTCCGGGACATCTTCATCGTGACGAACGCGCCGGACCGCTATGCCGGGCTCTACACCACGCTCGTCATCGATGCACTCGACACACCCGGTCCGCTGACCGGCATCTATTCCGGGCTCCTGCATTCTCCGAACGAGTACGCCTTCGTCGTTGCCTGCGATATGCCGTTCCTGAACAGCGGCCTCATCTCCTACCTTGCAGGCCTTGCCGGGGGTGTGGACATCGTGACCCCGTCAGTTTCCGGCCGTCCCGAACCGCTTCACGCAGTATATCGCAGGGGGCTGCTCCCGGTCATTGAGAGAATGGTTGTCGATAATAAGCTGAAAATTCAAGATCTTTTTACCGCGAGCCGCGTCCGGTACGTTACCGAAGCGGAGTTGGATCGTTTTGATCCCGCTCGCCGTTCATTTTTCAATTTGAATACACCGCAGGAGTATGAGGAGGCATTATGTGCGGATTAGGAATGCCGGAGTTGGTGGTTCTCTTGATCATTGCTCTGGTGATCTTCGGGGGGAGCAGGCTTCCGCAGCTCGGCGAGGGTCTGGGCAAGGCGATCAAAGGATTCAAAAAAGGGCTGTCCGATTCCGATGATGCAGCGAAGAAAAACGACCAGCATCCCAGGGAATGAATCCGGGAGCTACGGTGCGCAGCGTCCAATGGGTCCTCACGGAAGGGGATGAGCAGGCTGCCACCGCGATCGCAGAAGGAACCGGCGTTTCACTTCTGACGGCTCGTCTGCTGGTCAACCGCGGGATTCTCGATCCCGCCGCAGCACGGTCCTTTCTGGCCTGCGACCGATCGATGTTGTCCGATCCATCCGCTTTTGCCGGCATGGACCGTGCCGCGGACCGCATACGACGGGCGATCAGGACCGGGGAACGGATCACGGTGTACGGGGATTACGACGTCGACGGCGTTACCGGCACCGCGCTCTTGTACCTGGCCCTGCGAAATCTGGGCGCGAACATCGAGACCTACCTCCCCGACCGAATGACCGAGGGCTATGGCCTGAACGGGGCCGCCCTCGCGGGGCTCCGGCAAAGGGGAACGGGGCTCGTGATCACCGTGGACTGCGGTATTACGGCAGGGCGCGAGGCCGCGATCGCCCGTTCCCTCGGCCTCGACCTGATCATTACCGACCATCATGCGTTCGCGATACCGCCGAACGCCGCGGATGCGCCCCTGCCTGAAGCCGTCGCAGTGCTGCACCCTGCGGTGACCGCTCCCGACGTCCCTCCTGCAACGCGCGAGGCGATCGCCGGCCTGACCGGTGTGGGGGTCGCATTCAAGCTGGCACAGGCGCTGTCGTACGACGGCAAGGACGGCGCCGACCTTTTCTCCTTCCTCGATCTGGTGACGCTCGGCACGATCGCCGACGTGGGCAGGCTCTCCGGCGAGAACCGGATTCTCGTCAAAGAGGGACTCCAGATGCTTTCCGCAGGGGACGGCCGTATACGGCCGGGGCTTGCCGCCCTCAAACAGGTCACGGGCCTCACGGGAAAAACGATCGGCGTCGGCGCCGTTGGGTTCTCGCTCGCGCCGCGGATCAACGCCAGCGGACGCATGGAGCGGGCCGACGCGGCGCTGCAGCTCCTTACCACCGACGCCCCGGACGAGGCCCTGCGCCTGGCAACGGGCCTGGACGAGGTGAACCGCGAGCGCCAGGCCGTGGAGCAGGAGATCTGGCAGCATGCCAGGAGACTCTGTTCGCGTGAGCAGGACCCGGACTCGATCGGCGCCTACGTCCTGGCGTCTCCGGACTGGCATCCGGGCGTTGTCGGCATCGTGGCCTCCCGGATCGTCGAGGAGTTCCATCGTCCCGCCGCGCTCATCAGTATCCACAACGGCGTGGGGAAGGGGTCGGCGCGCAGCACGCTCCCGGGCTTCGACCTCGCCGAGGGCCTGGCCGCATGCGCGGATCTCCTCTTGGGGTACGGGGGCCACACCTATGCGGCAGGATTCTCGATCGCCGCAGAGAACATTCCCCGTTTCCGCGAACGGCTGAGCGCGATCGTCCTGGACCGGGTCGGCCCGGAGGGATTCATCCGGACCTTGCGGATCGACGGGGCCGTTGCTTTGCGCGACCTGACCCCCGGGCTGCTGGAAGAGATCGACCGGCTGGCGCCCTTCGGCCAAGGCAACCCCGAGCCGCGGCTCGGCGCACGGGGGCTTTCGGTCCTCTCGGCGCGCATCGTGGGCAACAATCACCTGAAGTTCCGCGTCCGGCAGGGGGATGATTCGGTTCTCGACGCCATCGCGTTCAACCGCGGCTCCCTCCTCGGCAGGAGCGTACGGGAAGGGGCGCGGATCGCGGCGGTCTTCACCCCACGGCTCAATACCTGGAACAACAGGACCACGGTCGAACTGGACATCCGGGACGTTAAGATCGACAAGGACACTCCCAAATAACTTCAAAATACCCTGATTGAATT
>JBJKRX010000153.1:0-12736 GCA_046704425.1 Nitrospirota bacterium | reverse complement strand
GTGCTGGGCGAAGTGCCGGATGATCTCGTAGGCGGGGTGGAGGATGTCCTTGACTTCGTGGGGGTGGATGCCGACTGCGGCGTAGACGTTGTCGTGCTTCTGGGCGAGCATCACCGCGTCGCGGCAGGACTCCACCGTGGTGGCGACCGTGATGATGGTTTCCACGCCCGCCTCGCGGGCCCGCGCGATCACTTCCTCGCGGTCTTCATTGAATTCGCGCATCTCCAGATGCGCGTGCGTGTCGATCAGCATTTTAAATCACTTCACCCTCGCCCCGGGCTGCACCTCCCGGCTAAAGGTGGCCACGGAGAGAAGCTCCCCGCTGCTCCCGGCCAGGAGCATGCCGCGGGACTCGATGCCCATGAGCTTGGCGGGCTTGAGGTTCGCCACGAGCACCACGGACTGGCCCACGAGGTCCTCGGGCGCGTAGCTCTTGCCGATCCCGGCAACGACCTGGCGCGTCTCCGTGCCGATATCCACCTGGAGCCGGAGGAGCTTCTCGGACTTGGGCACGCGCTCGGCCGAGACGATCTTGCCGACCCGCAGGTCCACTTTCATGAAGTCTTCGATCCCGATCTGCTCGGGCCCGGCCGCTGCCGCAGGGGCGGCGGTTGGCGTTGTTGGGGGTGCTTCGTTCTTTTCCGTCATGCTCTTCTCCGTCGGTTTCCTGGTGTCGATCCGGGGGAAGAGCTGAGCGCCGGGCTTGATCTTGGTCCCGGGTGCGAGCTTCCCCCACGTTGCTTCCGCATCCAAACGGCTTTGGGCGATCTTCTGCGCAATGCCGAGGCTGTCCCAGATCTTCTGGCTCGCGGACGGCATGACCGGATACAGATACAGCCCGATCAGGCGGAGCGATTCCGCGAGCGTATAGAGCACGGTCCCGAGCCGCTCGAGATCCTTCTTCTTCGCAAGGGCCCAGGGCGCGTTCTCCTCCACGTAGCGGTTCGCGCGCGTCACCACGGTCCAGACCGTATGGAGGTACTTGGTGAACGCGAGGCCGCCCAGGTCCTCGGCGACCACGGGCAGCGCGGACAGGGCCGCGCTGCGCAGCTCCGCGTCGACCGCGTTCTCCGCGGCCGGGGCGGGAAGGGCGTTCGCGAAATACTTCCCGACCATGGTGAGGACCCGCGAGAGCAGGTTCCCCAGATCGTTCGCGAGCTCGGTGTTGAACCGCGTGACGAAGGTCTCCAGCGAAAAATCGCCGTCCAGGCCGAAGGGCACCTCGCGCAGCAGGAAGTACCGGAAGGCGTCGGCGCCGTAGGTGCCGGCAACGGCGAAGGGATCGATCACGTTCCCCAGGGACTTGGACATCTTCTTCCCGTCCCGCGTCCACCAGCCGTGGGCGAAGATATTGCCGGGGAGCGGCAGTTCCAGGGCCATGAGCATGGTGGACCAGTAGACGCTGTGGGTCGTCAGGATGTCCTTGCCCACGAGGTGATGGTCCGCGGGCCACCAGTACCGCGCCCGCACGGCCGGATCTGCGGATCCCTGCGCCGCGGGGCTCAGGTAGCTCGTTGCCGAGAAGTAGTTCACGAGCGCGTCGAACCAGACGTAGGTCACGTAGTCGCGGTCGAAGGGCAGCTCGATGCCCCAGGCGAGCCGCGCCTTGGGCCGGGAGATGCAGAGGTCGCCGAGCTTCTGCGTCCGGAGGAACCCGAGCACCTCGTTCCGCCTGCTCTCGGGCTGGATGTAGCCGGGGTGCTCTTCGATATGCGCGATCAGGCGGTCCTGATACTTCCCCATCAGGAAGAAGTAGTTGTCCTCGGTGATCCGCTCCACCGGCCTCCCGCAGTCCGGGCACGTGCCGTCGATGATCTCCTTCCCGGTCCAGAAGCGCTCGTCCGGCGTGCAGTACCAGCCCTCGTAGGTCCTGCGCTCGATCTCGCCCTTGTCGTAGAGCTTCTGGAGAAGCTCCTGGACCACTGCCTTGTGCGCCTGGTCCGTGGTGCGGATGAAGGCGTCGTTCGAGATCTCGAGCTCTTTCCAGAGCCGCTGGAAGTTCACGGTCAGCTCGTCCGCGTGGGCCTGCGGCGTGAGGCCGCGCGCCTGGGCGGCCTTTTCCACCTTCTGGCCGTGCTCGTCCGTGCCGGTCAGAAAGAACACGGCGTCCCCCCGGAGCCGGTGGTACCGTGCCAGAACGTCCGCGGCGATCGTGGTGTAGGCGTGCCCGATGTGCGGCACGTCGTTCACATAATAGATGGGGGTGGTTACGTAGAATCTTCCGTTCATCGCGTCCGGCTCAGGATCTCTCCGGGCCCTGCTGGCCGCCGCCCTTCTTCTTGTTGCGCCAGAACCTGCGCCGCCGCTTCTTCGCCGCCGACTTCTCGCCTTCCTGCTGCGGCTGCGGGGCCTTCTGTTCCGTTTCCTGGGGCTTCTCCGGTTTCGGCTGCTGTTTCTGCTGTTTCTGCTGTTGCCGCTGCTGCTTCCGCTGCTGCTGTTGCTGCGGCGGCTGCGGCTTCCGTTCCTGCTGCTCCTGTTTCTTCTCCTGGCCGCCGCGCCGCTGCTCCTGCCGCCGCGGCTCCTGGCGACGGCGCTCTTCCTGCCTGCGCTGTTCCTCCGCCTTCCGCCGCTCCTCCGCCTCTTTCCGTTCTTCGGCGATCCGCTGTTCCTCCGCCTGTTGCTTTTCCCGGAGCGCGGACTCGCGCATCTCCGCCAGGTCCTTCTTGATGGCGTCGTACATCTCGTACTCGTAGGAGAGGCAGCAGAGCAGCCGGCCGCAGACGCCCGATATCTTCGCCGGGTTCAGGACCATCTCTTGCCGCTTCGCCATGCGGATCGAGACGGGCTCGAAGTTCTTGAGGAACGAGGTGCAGCACAGCTCCCGGCCGCAGGGCCCGAACCCGCCGATCAGGCGGGCCACATCCCGGACCCCGATCTGGCGCATCTCGATGCGGCTCTTGAGCCGGAAGGCAAGGTCCTTCACGAGCTCGCGGAAATCCACCCGCGTCTCGGAGAAGAAGTAGAAGGTGATGCGCGAGCCGTCGAAGGAGTATTCCACGCGGATCAGCTTCATGGGCAGCTCGCGCTCGGCGATCGTCTCCTGGGCCAGCACGAACGCCTCGGACTCGCGTTCGCGGTTCTTTGCCTCACGCGCGAGGTCGGCCTCGTCGGCCTTGCGCAGGATCCGCTTGACGCTCCGCGCGGGCGCTCCCGCCGTGGCCGCGGCCTTCTCCGCGTCCTCCAGATCGATCTCCACGCCCTCCGGGACGGGCGGGGGCGGCTGGGTCTTCACGACCTCGGCCTCCGGCACGGTCCGGATGCGCACCACCGTGGCGAACCCCTGGCCCCGTTCCGAGGCCACGATCACCCGGTCTCCCACCGCGATCTCAAGGTCGCCGGCGTCGAAATCGTACACCTTCCAGTTGTCGCGGAAGCGCACGCCCGCCAGCTTCACCGTTTTTTCCGTCGTCTGTTCCGTCATATCGTCTTCATCGTCCCCTGGCCGGTCCGCGCCAGCCGGAAAAAGAGATCTTCGGCCACGAGCTGCGCGCTCACGCGCCGCTCGAGCATGGTCCTGCCCAGAACGAGCAGGTCCGCATCGAACAGGAGCCGGCCGACCGTGGCGCGCTCCCCCCACTCCCGGCTGGCCGCGGGCTGCGCCAGGAGCGCTTCGTCCCCGGTCTCGTGCAGCACCAGGGCGTCGCGCAGGCATTCGATGCCCACGGTCAGCAGCCGCGCGAACCGCTCCCGGTCCTTCGCGTACTGCTCGGCAAGGGACAGGAGCTCGCCGTCGTCGAGCTGCTCCAGCCCGGCCAAAAGCTGCCGGACCCGGTCCCGCTCCTCCCGCTCCTCCCGGAGGTCCATGGCGAGCCCCCGGCCGAGACTGCCGTTTGCAAGCGCGGCCAGGAAGCGCGCGTCCTCGGTGGACAGGCCCCGTTTCTCCTCCAGCTCGTGGGCGAGCACCGCGCGCGGGAGCGGCAGGAAACGGATCTCCTGGCACCGCGAGCGGATCGTATCGAGCAGGGCCTGGGGCATGGCGGTGATCAGGACAAGGAGCGCGTCGCCGGGCGGCTCTTCCAGGGTCTTGAGAAAGGCGTTCGCCGCCGCCGTGTTCAGGGACTCCGCCCCGTCGATGATCAGGACCTTCTTCACGCCCTCGAAGGGCCTGAGCGCCAGATCGGCCTGGACCTGCCGGATCTGGTCGATCTTGATCTCCTCGCCGTCGGCCGCAAGGACGTGCACGTCGGGATGGCTCGCCGCGGCCACCTTGCGGCAGGCGGGACACTCCCCGCAGCCGCCCTCCTCGCCGCGTGCCGTGCAGTGCACGGCGGCGGCGAGCGCGAGCGCCGTGGTCATCTTGCCGACCCCGGCGTCGCCCGAAAAGAGATAGGCATGCGCCAGGGCGTCGTGTGCGAGCGCCCGCGCGATGATGCCGACGGCCCGGTCCTGGCCCTTGATCTCCGTGAAGCGCATGGGTCCTCTTAGATCTTCGTCTCCAGCCGCGCGGCCACGATCTCCCGGATCTCGCGCTGCACCTCGGCAACGGGACGCTCGGCAGAGACGACCGCGAACCGGCCCGGCTCTTCGCGCGCCAGGGTCCGGTACCCTTCGCGCACGCGTTCGTGGAACGCCAGCTCCTCGTTCTCGAAGCGGCCTTCCCCCGCGAGGCCGCGGGTGTCGTTCCGGCCGCGCGCGCGGGAGAGACCTGCGGCCGCCTCGCAATCGACCAGGAGGGTGAGGTCAGGCTTGAGCCCGGCGCACACGATCCGGTCGAGGTCCCGGATCACCGGGAGAGCGACCCCCCTGCCGAAGCCCTGGTAGGCGAGCGTGGCATCCGCAAAGCGGTCGCACAGAACGACGGCGCCGCGGGAGAGCTGCGGTCCGATGAGCTCCGCCAGATGCTGGGCCCGGCTTGCCCCGTACAACAGGAGCTCGGCGACGGGATCGAGGGCCGTGTTGGCCGGATCGAGCAGGATCCTGCGCACCTGGTCGCCGATCGCGGTGCCGCCGGGCTCGCGGGTCAGCGCGATCGGCACGCCCGCTGCCCGCAGTCCCTCGGCGAGCAGCGCGATCTGGGTGGATTTTCCGGAGCCCTCGATCCCCTCGAAGGTGATGAACGCGCCCGGCATCTACCGCAGCTCCACGACCGCGTCCCCGGCAGACCGGAGCGCGGGTTCGGACGCGAACAGGATCACCTGCGTCTTCGCGCCGAGGGCGCGCAGCACCTGGCAGGCGGCCTTCTGGCGCGCGGGATCGAGACCGACGAAGGGGTCGTCCAGCAGGAACGGCATGCGCCGCTTCCCCACCAGGGCCTCCACGATGCCGGCGCGGAGACAGAACAGCACGAGGTCTTGCGTGCCGTGACTCAGATCGGAAAAAGGCAGCCGTTCGTCGAACCGGGTCTGCACCACGGGCGCGCCCTCCTGCCCGACCTCGATGCGCACGTATTGGCCGTTCGTGGCGCTGGTCAGGCTCCGTTGCGCGGCAGCCTCGACCGCGGGGATGAGCGTATCCATCTCGATGCCGCTGATCCTGGCTGCAGCGGCCAGAACGTGTCCGACGCCCGCTTCCCCGCTCGCGGCAGCGAGCAACGGCAAGGCCGGCGCGGCGACCGGCGTCTCCTCGGGCGCGCCGAAATCCCACGTCCCCCCGGCAGCGGTGTCTGCGGACCCGCTGCCGCCCTCCAGCCGTTCCATTTCCTGCTTGATGCTGAATACGTCGATATTGAACGGGGCGAGGGCGCGCGCGGCTTCCTCCCGTTTCCGGACCTCTTCCTCCTGGACGGCCAGCCGTTCGCGGAGCGCCTCCTCGCGATTGTCGCCCAACAGCCGCTGTCGCTGCTCCGCCATCTCGGCACGGCGCGCGCGAAGATACCGGTGGCTCTCCGCCTTGTTCTTCAATTCCCCGAGGTTCTCCACCCCCACCGCCTGCATGGCCCCGGTGACCGATGCGCCGGATTTCTGGAATTGCTCCTCCCGCGCCGTGATCTCCATCTCCAGCTTTGCCAGGTCCTGGGAAAGCATCCGGTGATGGGCGTTCTTGCGCGAGGCGTTGTACCAGCCGATGGCCATGAGCATCACCGCCAGGACCAGGCCGACCGGGAAAAACCTGCTGTATTCCGTGGGAAGGACGAAGACCGACAGGAAGGACAGGACCCCGACGGCGGCGCCGGCGATGAACAGGGCGTCCCGCGTGAACTGCACGGTCGTCGTGGCGGCAAGCTGGCGGCTGAGCCCTTCCCGCTCGTTGTCCAGGTCCGCCGCCTCCTCGTTCCGCACGACCTCACGCCGCTCGTACTCGTCCATCTGGTCCCACAGGTTTTCCGGCAGTGAATCGAACCCCCTATATTCCGCCAGGTCCGCATCGAGATCCGCGATCTTGGCGTCCTGTTCCTCCAATTTGGCGAGTATCTTTGCCGTGTCGTCCCGTTCGAGCCGCGCGTTCTGGGCGGCATATTCGGCGTCGGCGGCCTCATCTGCCTTGCGGAGCGCCTCGCGGAGCTGCGCGAGCCGCGCCTGGTCGGACCCCGGCGGTCCCGGCGCCGCGGCGGTCGCAACCGCGGGAGATGCGCCCGCCGTCGCAGCGGGAGACGCGGCGACGGGAGCACCGCTCCGGTCGCGGCGATAGAGGAATATCCGTTCGAAATCGGCCTCCCCGATATCCGCCGTCAGGGCCGCGGCGAATTTTGCCGCGCTCGGCCAATCCTTCTGCAGCAGCGTGAACGTCTTCGATGCCGCGTCGTAGCGCGAGAGGTTCACGCCGCGTTTTGAAAAATCCTGGATCACGCGGTAATACGTCCCGTCGTCCGCGCTCACGACCACGGCGCCTCGGGACGCGTCCGGGGTGCGGCGCGAGATGAGCGATACGGCGGCCTCCGTCCGCTCGTCCGGATACAGCAGGCGGAGGACGGTGTCCAGGGCGGTGGTCTTTCCCGCATCGTTCGCTGCGAGGACGAGCGCAAATCCGCGTGGAAACCGCATGCGGACCAGTTCCGAAAATCCGCGGATGCCTTGCATCACGAGCTCGACGAGAAACATGCAGGGGCTCCTTTCCGGCAATGTCCGACCGTTCACTATATCGCAAGCACGGCGAAGTTGCAACGGGAAAAACGGGTGCCGCGCCGCCGCAGGCCGCTACAGCCGTTCGAGCGCCGTCCGGAGCGCCTCGCCCTTCTCGAGCGTTTCCTCGAATTCCCGCGCCGGGTCCGAGTCGGCCACGATCCCGGCGCCGACCTGCGCGTATGCCGTGCCCGCGTGGACGACGAAGGTCCGGATGATAATGTTCAGGTCCATGTCCCCGCTGTTCGCCAGGTACCCGATCGATCCGGTGTAGGGACCGCGAGCGACCGGTTCGAGTTCGTCGATGATCTCCATGCAGCGCACCTTCGGGACCCCCGTGATCGTCCCGCCGGGGAACACGTCCTGCGCCAGGTCGAGGCAGTCCCGTCCGGCCGCCAGCCTGCCGCGGACATTCGAGACGATATGGATCACGTGCGAGTAGTCCTCGATCGTCATGAACTCGTCCACGGCCACGGTCCCGTATTCGCACACCCTGCCGAGATCGTTCCGCTCCAGGTCCAGCAGCATGACGTGCTCGGCCCGCTCCTTTTCGTTCGTCAGCAGCTCGGCGGCAAGCCCCGCCGTCTCGACGCGGTCCGTACCCCGTCGTCGCGTCCCGGCGATGGGCCGCGTGTCCGCCGTGCCGTCCTGCAGCCGGATCAGACGCTCGGGCGACGAGCTGACGAGCTGGAAGTCGCCGAAATCGAGGAAGGCCGCAAAGGGAGACGGATTGATCTCGCGCAGCGCGCGGTAGAGCCGGAGCGGATCGCTGTCGCCGATCGTCGCCGCGAACCGCTGCGACAGGTTGGCCTGGTAGATGTCTCCGGCCGCGATGTATTCCTTGCATCGCCTGACCATGGTCTCGAAGGCCTGCTGCGTAAGGTTCGGCCGGAACCCGGACGTGCGTCCCTGCGGCGCGGCGGCATCCGTCGACGATCCCGCGCGGAGCTTCCGGTGCAGTGCATCGAGCCGGCTGACCGCGTCGTCATACAGGCGCCCGGCCTCGTCGGGGCCGGGCAAGCGATGGCCCAGCTCCTGCTCGCGCGCCCCGGGGTTCACGATCACCCATGCCTTGTCGAGCAGGTGGTCGAAGGCGATCACCTGGTCCACGAACAGAAAACAGGACTCCGGCAGGGGAAGGTCCGCCGCGGCCCGCCGCGGGAGCCGCTCGAACTGATGGGCGAAATCGTAGGACAAGAACCCGACTGCGCCGCCCGTGAAGGGCGGCAGGCCGGGAATGCGGGCTGTCCGGTAATTTGCGAGCAGTTCCCGGAGCTTTGCGAGCGGTCTCCGCCTGAGCACGGCCCGCCTCCCGAACTTTCCGTGAGGGACGGCCGGGAGGAGCAGTTCCACCTCGTCGCCCCGGGACCGGAAGATCAGGTAGGGGTCCGCAGCGACGAAGGAATATCTGCCGGTGCGTTCGGTTACCCGCGCGCTCTCAAGCAGCACGGGGTGCCCCTCGGGACGCAGGACCTCCAGGGCCGTCAACGGCGACAGACCGGGCAGCGTCAGCTCTCCGGCAAGCGGCAGGATCGAACCCGACCGGTATCGGCGGAGAAAGGTGTCTCTATCGGGTGCAAGCTGCATGCCGCTGCGGGCCTCCCCCTGCGCGGTCGTTACCGCGGCGCGCTCCGTCGCCGGAGTCGCCGGAGCGGAAAAGTGGTGCTATACTAGAAATAGAGAAAGGGAACAGCAGGCGCGGTCTTTGAAAACGAAAGGAACAGCAAGGCGTTGCCGAACCATCACCGTCAGGTGTACCGAGATAACCCGTTCTAAAGGGGATCAGGCGGCGGACGTACCGAAATGCCGAGACCGTGAAGAAGGCTGCAAGTCGTGCGGTCCCTCTCACGGCTGCTGCACAGGCGATCGATGCGACGCAAGAGCCGACGGCCCCTAAGCCGCGGGCGAAGCGGGACGTGGGGAAAGACACCGATGGCCTCACAGGGTCTGCAGGACAGAGCCGCAGAGGCCGGTTACACCTTCCGCACACACGACCGCGGCTCAACGGAATATCAAGACCGGTTCGCGGGCAACGCCTTTTTTTCGTATTTTCCCCGATTATTCCAGGTACTGTTTTACATCGACCTTTGCGTCGACGGGATTGATGATCCCGACGGCGCTCCGCCGGTACTGCCCGCTCACGGTCTCGATAAGGCTGACCTCGCTTCCGCTCTCCCGCTCGTTCCCGTCGAAGGTGGTCAGGATCAGCACGCGCGGACGCAGGAGATCGCGCGTCTGGTGCACGACCAGCCCGATCTCGCCGGTGTCCAGCTTCAAGAGCGTGCCGATCGGGAATACCCCGATCATGTTGACGAATGCCTTGACCAGGGTGGCATCGAACGTCGTGTCGCGCTGCTTCAGGAGGATGCGAATGGCATGGTCCGGCGGCATCTGGACGCTGTAGTAGACCCGGGCCGCGGTCAGCGCGTCATAGGCGTCGCAGAGCGACACGATCTGCGCAAAGGGGTGCTGGTGATCATGGTCCTCGAGAGGGGGATATCCGCGCTCGTCCCCGTGTTGATGGTGCTGGAACGCGGCGACCATGGCGAGCTTGGTCACTCCGGGGATGCCGGAGAGGATGAGCGCCCCCTCGACCGGATGCCGCTTGACGATCTCCCACTCTTCGTCGGTCAGTTTGCCCGGCTTGTTGATGATGTCGATCGGGACGCTCACCTTGCCGATATCATGCAGCATCGCTGCGATCCCCAGAGAGGCCACCTGCGGCTTCGAAAAGGACAGGAAGGTGCCGAGCGAGATGGCGAGCACCGCAACATTCACCGAGTGCGCAAAGGTGTATTCGTCGTACATGCGGATGCTGGTCAGTCCCATCAGGGCGTCCCGGTTTTCCAGGATGTTATCGACCATGCCCTGAACGATCATATTCATCCTGCGCACGTTCACGGCCTTCTCCAGATGAATGGCCTGCACCAGCTCCTTCACCATCTCGACGGCGTCCAGGAAGAGGGTCGAGGCCTGCTTCTTCTTTTCCGCCGGCCCGCCTTCCTGCGTTTTTTTACCGACGACGAGGGCCTTATGGACCGCGATATGCGTGATGTGCTCCCGCCCCAGCAGACCGGCATCCGGTTCGCCGTCGGGCTTAAAGAACTCCGCCTCCTGGTTCACCAGCCCGACGAAGGCGATGAGTTCGGCCGGCAGAAGACCGCTCCGAAAGGCGATCCCGCCGATCTTCCGGGACGTGATCTGCTCGATCATGAGCGACAGGCTCTGATCGAGCGGTATCGAATTCCCCTCGAAGAACAGTTCGCCGGAGACCAGATAGAATGCAGCCTCCCGGCGGTCGGCCAACAGGCCGGTCAGGGTGTGCAGCAGCTTCTCGGCGGAGGAGAGGAGGAAGGGATGCGCCGCCGGATAGAGGGTGGATGTCCGCATGACCGCGGCAAGCTGCTGGAATGCGGTCCTTGCCGCGGTGATCAGCTGCTGTTTCGCGTAAAAGGAATGCTGGTCCTCGCCGTGGACGTCCTGCAGATCGTCAGCCATTCCCTAGTCTCCTCTCGATCTCCTCGATGGCCCGATTCGCGGCTGCACGCCGCTCCGCCTGGGGTTTGCGCGACCGCCACCAGCGGATCTTCAGATACTCCGCGAGAAAAGCGGCGGCATCCGGTCCGCCGATCCTCCCCAGGGCCCGGATCGCCTCGACGATCCGCTCCTGCTGGTTCTGCCGCAGCTGCCGTCCGGTCAGGTAGGCGATGAGGGCCCGGGACTCCTCGGCATCGCTCGCGCTGTTCTCAGCCAGGCCGTGGATGGCCATCAACTGGATATCCGGGTCCTTGTCCGACAGGAACTTCGCGATCACGGCTGCGGCCTTCTTCCCGCCGATCGACATCAACCCCTTGACCACCTCCTGCCGGATCACGGCGTTCTTGTGCGTTCCGGCCTTCTGGAGGAAGGCCAGGGCCTCGTCCGCCCTGCTCTGGCTCAGGATGTTCACTATGTTCCGCACGTAGTACCACCGCTCGTCGGAAAGGCGCTCTCCGAGCAGGCCGATCTGGTTCCGCCCCAGGTCCTTGAGCAGATCCAACAGAAAGATCCGCTTCGCCCGGTCCGTCTCCTCGGCCAGGAACTCCAGCATGACCTCCGTTGCTTCCCGTTCCATCCTGAGCAGATAGTTGTAGGCAGCATGATACTCGGGTGATCCCTGGCTGCGCTGCCGCATGTCGGTCAGCACCAGGGAGAGGTTCGCACGGGAGCCCGCTTTTTTCAGGGCCTCCGCAGCGCGCGGCCGGAACGCCTCTTCCCGGGGCTCCTGGAACGCATGGATGATGAGAGCGGCAAGCTCATACTCTTTGTTCTTGACGAGATAGTTCTGCATGTCCTCGAGCTGATGGATCACGCCCGAGAAGAGGCCGAGCTCTTTTTCCGGGGCCGCATGGTACGAGGTCCTCACGAGGGAGAGCAGGGCAATGAGGGTCTGCACCGATGCCTCGATGATGTCCGTCTCCTTGCCGGCTTCGCTGACGGTCTTGAGCCGTTCCATCTCGTCCGGCGTGTATTCCGTCAGCTCCCGGGCGACGGCGATCAGGTCCGCGGAGATCGGCACCGACTTGATGTCCTGGTGCGGAGCGGGTTCCGCGGCGGCGCTTTCCGGCTTGGCGGAGGACCGCTTCAGGAGCGTGGCTACCTGTTGTTCGCTCCAGCTGCTCGAAAACCGTCCGGTCAGGATCTCGTGAAGATCGTTCGGCACCTGTTCCTCGGCCGCTGCCTTCTTGGTGGATACCGATTCCGTGTCGAGGTCCCGATAGAGCCTGCCGGCGATCAATTTGTCGCAGTAGGGCGGCTCGAGGGACAGGGCGGATTTCGCCAGCCCGGTGAACAGGGCGTCGCTCTCTGCGGGGTGGTCCTGCCGGATCTTGCGACCGGCCTCCAGGTAGAGCGAGTACAGGCGATCATCCACGCTTTCGTTCTTCCCGCGGGTGAGCTGGGCCAGCGAGATCATACTGGCCCCGAAAGCCGCGGGGTTCCCGATGAGATTTCCGAGCACGATCGTGCGGCCGGGAAACGCGACGGGCTGCTTCTCCGCTGCCTGCTCGGGAACGCTCGGTGCGGTCGGCGCCGGAGGGGCGCCGGGCGCCGACCCCTTCTTCGTCATCACATCATCGAGACCGGCCTCGAGCACCTTCAGGTGGATCGTCCCCTTCTCCCACAGGATAGCGGCAACACCTCCCCGCCGGGCAAGATCTTCGGCAGGGAGGGCCATGGCCCGGTAGAGTTCCAGGAGCTCCCCTTCGGCCACCCCCTTGATGATCGCGATCCCGCGCACCCCTTTCGTGAACAAATCCTGGGCGATGGTCTTGTTCAGGTCCGCGTCCTTGCCCAGCGGCGTATTCCGATAGGTAAAATAGGTCTTCTGTACGCCGATATCGAATTCATCGTCTAATGCGCGGACGAGCGCCTCAAAGGATTTCTTCACGGACTGGGCATATACCGGATTATTGGGAGGATAGATCTTGACCGCGCGGATCGCCGCGATCATGCTGCGGATGACCTCGATGATCTCCGGGGGGAGCGTTTCGGCCTGAGGGGAATCTTTTTCCATAGTTAGGAGACTACCATACCTGCGTTTTTCTGTCAAAAGAAAGTCCGGGAGGCTGCCGCGTCGTTCTCCTCTTCCCGGACCGGGTGGAGCCCCCTCGACACGGTCCGGCTGTTCCCTTTCCGAACGCAACTTCCCGCCAGCATCCAGCGTGTACGACTGCGCAGCAAGGGTGCCGGGCGTGGCC
>JBJKRX010000152.1:0-4076 GCA_046704425.1 Nitrospirota bacterium | reverse complement strand
GATCTCGACACCGCTTCCGTAGTTCAGGACCACCTGGGCCTCGTAGGTGCTGTTCACATCGAACCAGAAACCCTGCGCGATGACGGCATATCCCTGCCCCTTCGTCTCCGTCGGGATCTGGGCGACGATCGTGCCGTTCTTATAGAGCATGACGTAGGCGTTGAAGGCCTGGTAATCGGACGTGAGGGGCAGGATCGAATAGCTTATGGCGTAGTCACGGGTGGTGAAGCCGTTGCCGTCCACCAGGACCACCGGCAGGGGATCGGTCTGCACGTCCACGCCGTAGACCGTCATGGTGGCTAATGTGGTCTTGGTCAGGGGTACGGTTGAGGTGCTGCAGGTCGATGGGCACGAGATGGCGGTGCTTTGTACGTCGAGACTCGCGGTTCCGGTGATGGGTATGGTATTGGGTCCCGGTTTGAGGGTGTAGTCGGCGGTGAATATCCCGTTGCCCCGGCTTGTGCCGGTGATCCCGGAGAAGGTAACGGAGGATGTTAGATAAGCGCTGGTGGTTTCAAACACCTGGTTTCCCGTGATCTTGGCGCAGGTCAAGGTTGCGCTGCCGCAGGCGGTCGAGACGTCCTTCGTGGTCTCGCCTTCGACCAGGGAATAAAGCCTTGCCTGCACGGGTATGGTTGTGCCGGTCTTTCCCGCATTGATGCTGTTGCCGTATTGGTCCGAGGTGTAGGTGTAGTCGACGAAGAGCCGACGAAGGGGATCCTCCAAGCTGTCGCAGCTTTTGCCGGAGATCTGGAAGAGATCTAAGGTATAGAGGTTGAATGAGACAGGCGTGACCTGCAAAGCAGCGGCATGTATGGCATAGAGAGCGCCCCCCAAGCCTCCGAATATGACCTCTGCCGCGGCGCCTGTGTGATCCGATACAACCGTGAGTGTCTGTTTGGTCGGATCTCCGCACGTATCGTACGTTGGCGCTGATTTGATGCAGGATTGACTTGTCTCGACGAGATAGGTTTTGCGCGCATCCTGGCCGATCCAGTAGCAGGCGGACAGATCGGGGTTCTCAACGGGATCAGCGACGGTAAACGTCACGGCGACGTTTGCTAGGGGGTTGCTGTATTCGTCTTCCGCGTCTACGGAGACGAATCCGGCGAAACTCAACGGGAATCCCCAGAGGCCGTCTCCGTGGAGAGGCGTCAAATGATGAAGGGCCTTCGGAGCAGCCAGGGCGGTGAACGGCACGGTAAGATCGACGCCCGAGGGCAAGGCGGCGTCGACGATGTTCTCCCCGACCTGCTGACTATACGTGTAACCCGTGTCCCACAGGAAGGTCGGATTGTCACTGGTGTATTTCCCGAGCGTTACGCTGGCTGAGGCAATACCGAGATGGTTCGTCGTGGATGTGATGGTTGATGCCTGGTCGGCGAAGGTCCCCCCGCCCGCCCGTATCGTAAACGTCACCGGCACCCCGGCAACGGCGTTATGGCCCGCGTCGGTCACCTTGACCTGGAGCGGCTGGGAAAGCGGCATCCCGACCGTGCCGTTCTGCAGGTCCGTTGCCGATATCTTCTGGATATACTCGGCGGACGCCGGGTCGTAATTCGGCGGTTCGGCATAGGAAGCCGAAAGCGTCCCGGCAAGGACATCGTTCCACCGGGAGATGTCCCAGGCCGTCATGCCGCCCGCGATCGTCCCCGAGAGCATCCAGCCGGACTCGCCGGTGTCCGGGT
The DNA here is from genome assembly GCA_046704425.1 of Nitrospirota bacterium. GTDB lineage: Bacteria > Nitrospirota > UBA9217 > UBA9217 > UBA9217 > JBJKRX01. Next base: position 2,388 of record JBJKRX010000152.1, on the reverse strand, counting down.
TTTCTTTGAGGTAGCCGACGCCGGTCCAGTCTGCATAGGAGACCGCCGTCTGCGGGATGCGGACCACGAGGTGCTGATTCACCGCATCGGCAATATCGGCCTTTACGTTGTCGTCGAAGGGAAGCGAGGGGACGATCGTATCGACGTTGGAAGCGTCGATCGTCAGCGTGGGGATCGAGTCGACGGTCGCCAGCATGAGCAGCTTTGCCGTCGAGATCGACGGGACCTGGAAATCATCCTCGAAAACCTTGTCCTCGAGCACCGACCCCTGGAGCGACGAGAGCTGCATGAACAGCTTCTGCCGGTCGTCCGTTGTCTGGCCCCGGGACTCGGTCTCGATGGTCCTCAGCTTCGCGTCCAGGGACACGCCCGTCCAGGTGAACCCGTGCGGCACGTCGAGGAGATAGGTGACGTCGATCGCCCCGCCGACGACGACGATCGCCGGGAGCGGGCGCGCCGACGCAAGGTGGAAGAGGGACGCGAGCTCGTCCTCGGCCTGGTTCCAGCGGTCGAGGTAGTGGTTTGCCGCCTCGTACAGGAGCCGCTCCGCGTCCTTTTGCGCGGTACCCGACTCCTGGCTCGCGACCTCCGGCTGGGGGACCATGGCCGCTTGCTGCGCCGCGATCCCGACCACCGAGAGGTTGCCGGCGACCAGGTCGCTCGTGATCGTCTGCGTGCCGCTCGGCGCGATGACGTCCATTGCCAATCGGCAGTCGCTTCCCATCGGCAGGCCGCTCGTGCCGACGACGATCCGGTTGCCGTTGACCTTGAGCACCGGACGGAGGCGGACGAGATAGGCGGGCGTATTGTCCAGGCCGCCGAAGGAGTCGATGATCTCCTGGTCCTCGACCGATTCCGGCTCGTAGCTGATCGCGACCTGCTGGTTGGAAAGTTTGGAGACCGGCAACGTGACGGCGAAAAGCTCGTTCTTGTTCGCATCCGTCGCGGTAAATTTTACTTTGTGGAGGAGGTCGTCGGGGATCGCGGTATATTCGTTCGTTACCTTGACCTCGGTGAACTGCATGCTCGCGGGCAGGATGTTCAGGACCTCGGGGACGAGGGTCCTCGTCTGGAGATAGTCGGCATACCGCTGTTCCGAGTTCTGCGCTGCGAGCTTTGCGTCGACAGCGGATCGAAGGTACGCGAGCGGGGTCTGATCGAGCGCAGCCTCGGCGCTGGCGGTCCCAGACGACGCGAGCCCCAGGTACTCGTCCCGGACGCCCGCAAGGGACAGGGAGCCGAGGATATCCGGCGCATTGTTGTCCGTGTAGCCCTTGACCTTGATGCTGGTATCGAGCCCGAGCCAGGTCTTGCCGTTCGCATCGATGACGACCCCGCGGTAGTTGGCATAGGGAATCTGACTTTCGACCCAGATATGTTCGATCTGGATGTTTTGGATCTTGCCGCCCGCAATAACCGGGGTAGCGGGGATGCCGGCCTTTTGGAAGAATTCGGCGATCTTCCCGGGGTCGCTTATCCCCGTGAGGTTTTTCGCACTGTCGATGCCGGGGAAGAACTGTATGGTCCCGCGCACGTAGCGCGTCGGGTATCCGGAGGCCCGGAGCAGGGCCGCGAGCAGCGTCGCCTGGTCGCAGTCGTTCCCGCTCTTCTGACGGAGCGTCTCTTCCGCCCCCTTCATGCAGCCCCAATACCACTCGGTGGCGATGGTGTTCTTGACGTATTCGTAGATGGCGACGGGCTGCCAGTTGAGCGATTGGGCGAGCGCGGCGATCTCCGGCGAGATCGGCGCCTCTTCCGTCGTCTGCGTGTCTGCGGCGGTTACGGTCTTGTCCCCGCCGCGGTAGGCCGGCGTGATCGCGGCCGCATCGGACGGCGCGTGCGGCGGATAGCTTGGATGGATATAGGGAAGCGAGCCGAGGATCGGCCTGCTCTTGTTCGGGAGGATCTTTTCGAGGAGCGCCTGCAGATCGCGGAGAGCGGATTGCGGCATGCTTCCGTCGGGCGGCAGGCCGTCGATGATCGCCAGGTACGCGGTGAGTGCCGCCCGATACGACGAGATCATGACGTCCTGGCGCGACAGCGCGGCGGCGTTTACCTTCTGCATCGCCTCTTCCCTCGCTTGAAACCGCGCTTTCAGAAGGAGGTCGGCCGCCTTGACGCTCTCGGCGATCTTTTTCAACTTGGCCACATCGGCGGTCAGGGATACGTTCTGATCGAGCTTCGTCATCATCCGGCCGACAAGGGCCTTGCTCTGCAGGAGGCTTTTCTGCATGTCCTGTTCGAGGTCGCTAGCGGCCGCGCGTGCGGTCAGGGGAGTTGCGACAAGCAGTGCACAGACGAGGAGGCAGAAGGAGCGAAAGAGGGAGAAAAGGATTTTCCCCCCTCCGGGCGAGAATCTCTTGCGGGTCCGGCGACACAACACTCCCA
>JBJKRX010000151.1:0-8028 GCA_046704425.1 Nitrospirota bacterium | reverse complement strand
ATCGCCTTGCTCGTCTTTCTCGTGTACTATATCATCCTCGGTTCCGCCGCCAACCTGTCCGATGCGGGCAAGGTCCCGGCCCTGCTCGCCTTCTGGGTGCCGAACGGCGTGCTGCTCATCGCCGCCGGCGTCTTCGTGGCGATCCGGAGCCAGGAAGTGAACCTCATGATCCTGAACACCCTCCAACTCGCCTGGTACGGCGCCCGGAACCGCATCCGGCACCGGCGCACGCGCAGGCGGCTGTCGTGACGGACCGATGACCATCATCAGCAGACACATCTTCCGGGAATTTCTCACCCTTGTCGCCAGCGTCCTCCTCGGGATCCTGGTCGTATACCTGTGCGTCGAATTTCTCCAGAAGGCCGACCGGATGATCGAGCACCACGCCACCTTCGGCCAGGCGCTCCGGTACTTCCTGGACAGCATCCCGGGCATGATCTCCTTTTGCCTGCCCATGTCCGCCTTGATCGGCTCCTTGCTGGCGCTCGGCGGGCTGCAGCGCCACAGCGAGCTGATCGCCATGCGGGCGAGCGGGATGGGCCTCCGGTACCTGGCGACCCCCCTTCTCGCCGCCGGCGCGCTCCTGTCGCTCATCGGCTTCCTGAACAGCGAGTTCGTGATGCCCGCCTACAACGCGCGGGCGCACTACATCCAGAGCGTGGAGATCGAGAAGAAGCAGCAGCGGATCATCTTCAGCCAGCACCAGCTGTGGCTGCGCGGTCCGGACAACAGCATCGCCAACATCGATCTGGTCTCCCCGAACCGCCGGGAGATGCTCGGGCTCAACATCTTCAAACTGAACCCGGACTTCACGATCCGGGAGCGCATCACGGCGCGCGCCCTGGTCTGGGACCACGGCGCCTGGCGGCTCCAGGGCAGCAGGACCTTCACGACCCGGGGCGACGCCGTGGTCTCTCACCCCTCCGACGGCGAGGTCTTCAACATCGTGGAGAGCCCCGCCGACCTGGGCGCCATCGTCAAGGACTCCGCGGAAATGAACTTCACGGAATTGTGGGACTATGTCCGCAGACTCCGGAACAGCGGCTACCCGGCGACCCCCTACGAGGTGGACCTGTACGGCAAGCTCGCCTTTCCGCTCTCCAGCCTGCTCATGGTCATGATCTCGCTCCCCTTCTCGATCCACGGGGTGCGCAGCGGCGGCGCCGCCAAGGGATTTGCCATCGCGCTCCTGATCGCCTTCGTCTACTGGATGCTCATGAGCGTCGGTTCATCGCTCGGCGATTCCGGCGTACTCCCGCCCTTCATAGCCGCGTGGCTGGCGAACGTCTGCTTCGGCATCGCGTCGGTCGCGGCGCTGGTCAGGCTCCAGAAATCCCTGTAACGGCAAGGAGGCACGGGTGAGCAGGCTGTTCTTTTCCCAGCGCATTCTCGACGCGCTGAGCGACGAGGGCAAGATAGCCCTCGACGGCAGCACCCTGACGCTCCTGGCAACGGACGACCGGCCCCGCTTCGCGCTCGAACCCGCGTACCGGTTCCTGGCGACCGCGGACGGGTCCCCGGACCCGCACGCTCTTCTCGGAACGTACAAGTACGCCCGCGAGCTCCGGGAGATGCACGCCGAGGTCTACGGGGATTCGGTGCTCTACGCCGATACGGCCTACCAGGTCGACCCGGGATTCATCGGGGAGAAGCAGGATCTGCTGGACCGGCTTTCCGACACCGACCTCCTGGCGCGGTTCCTGCTGGAGAACCTGTTCTGAGATGACGACCCGCATTGTCAAGATGCTGTTCGGCCTTGCCCTCCTCCCCTTCTGCGTGGGGTTCACGTGGCAGCTCGGCATCGCGATCTTTACGACCGCCTACAAACCCGTCGTCCCCTACTATTTCATCGGCGGCGGACTGGCCTACCTCACGCTCCACCTGCTCTTCCGCAAGCCGATCCTGACCTACGTCATCGGCCACGAGATGACGCACGCCCTCTGCGCCCTGTTCTTCGGCGGGTCCGTCTCCTCGCTCCACGCGAGCGGCCGCGGGGGACGGGTGGTCCTCACGAAATCGAACTTCATCATCACCCTCGCGCCCTACTTCCTGCCGCTCTACACCGTCGGCGCGCTGCTCCTGTACGCTGCGGCGCGCGCCGCGGGGGCGGTGCCGGGCGCCCTCAACACGCTCGTGTTCCTGAACGGCGCCACCTTCTCCTTCCACCTGGCGCTCACCGCCCTGTTCCTGAAAGAAGACCAGACCGACATCCGCGAGGAAGGCGCCCTCTTCTCCTATCCCCTCATCTACCTGTTCAATGTCGGGTGCGCGGCGTTCCTCGTTTCCGTCCTGCTCTCCCGCGATCTGAGCTACCTCGCGTTTCTTGCGGGTGGTATAATGAGAACCGTCGCCGGCGTCGCGCAGGCCGTGCATGCCCTGGCGGCGATCGTCGCGCGGTTCTCCTGATCGCGGCCCGGCGGAAAGGGGTACGCATGTTGCTTGCAGGACTCACCGGCGGCATCGCCAGCGGCAAGAGTCTCGTGGCCCGGGTCTTCCGGGACCTGGGCGCCCATGTCATCGACGCGGACCGCATCGTGCATGACCTGACGGAGCAGGGCCGCGAGGCGTGGCAGGAGATGGTGGATTACTTCGGGGAGGGGATCCTCCTGCCCGGGGGGACGCTCGACCGCCGCGCCGTGGGGGAGATCGTCTTTCGCGACGCGGAGAAGCGCGCCTGGCTGAACGCCTGCCTCCACCCGCGGGTCTTCTCCGTCGTCGCCGCGCAGGTGCGCCAGATCGGAGCGCATGAGGCCGACGCCCTCATCATCTTCGACGCCGCGCTTCTGATCGAGACCGGCTACCATCGCACCGTGGACAGGACCGTGGTGGTATACGCCACCGAGGACCAGCAGCGCGAGCGCCTGCAACAGCGCGACGGCCTCACGCGTGAGCAGGCGGACGCGCGGATCGCGAGCCAGATGCCCCTTGCCGAAAAGCGGAAACTCGCCGATTACGTGATCGACAACACCGGATCGCGCGAAGAGACCGAGGCGCAGGCCCGCGCCCTCTTTCCCAAACTGACGCAGGAAGCGGAACGAACGCGGTGAGGGCTCCCGCGGTCCGTATCGCGCCCATGCGGCGCGTCCACGTCCCGGCCTGCGACGCCATCACGCGGGGCTCCGATCCCTGGAAGACCCTGGGCGAACGGATCGACTTCACCGCGCACATCGCCCGGAACGAGTCCTACGTCTGCCTCGTCGACGGGACGCCGGCCGGGTTCGTCGTCTTCACCCGCGGGCCGGTGTTCGCCCGCGGAGGCTACCTCCGGGCCATCGGCGTCGCTCCCGACTTCCGGCGGCGCGGCCTGGGCGCGCGGCTCCTCGCCTTCGCGGAACGCGCGACCGTCCGGCAGGCGGAGAACCTCTTTCTCTGCGTATCGTCCTTCAACCGCCGGGCCCAGGCCTTTTACCGGAGCCGGGGCTACGTGCGCGCGGGCGCGCTCCCCGGCCTCATCACGCCGACGACGACGGAATACATCTACTGGAAACGCCTGAAGCGATCAGGCCGGAAACCGGGAGGGAACAGCACGCCATGACGGACCTGAGGAAGATCGACCTGTTCAAGGAACTGTCGGACGAGGACATGCACGAGCTGGAGCCCTACTTCAGCATCGCCACGTACCGCAAGAAGGAGGAGATCTTTGCCGAGGGCGACCAGCCGGAATGGTTCTACATCGTTGCGCAGGGCAAGGTCAAGATCACCAAACTGTCGCACGACGGCAAGGAGATCATCCTGGAGATCATCTCGCCCACCGACATCTTCGGCGGCGTGGCGGTGCTCCGGAACTTCCCCTATCCGGCCAACGCCATCGCCATGGAGGACACGGAGGTCGTGAAGATCCTGCGCAAGAACCTGATGCGCCTGGTGGACCGCTTCCCGCACCTCATGTACCTGATCGCCCTGCACCTCGGGGACCGGATGAAGAGCTCCTACGAGTCGCTCAAGAACATCGCCCTGGAACGCGTGGAGGCGCGGATCGCCGCCCTGCTCCTGAAACTGGCGGGCAAGGTCGGGACGGAGACGAAGCAGGGGCTCGTGATCGACATGCGGCTGACGAAGCAGGACGTGGCCGACATGGTCGGGACCACGGTCGAGACCTCGATCCGGACCTTCAGCAAGTTCAAGCGCGAGGGGCTCCTGGCCGACGTGGACGGCAAGATCGTGATCCGGGACCGGGAGGCGCTTGCGGCCTTCTCGTCTTAAGGCGCCCTCCTGCCCGCCTTACGCTTGGGCCGGTTTTGCCAGGAGCGTCATCAGCATATTGTAGAAGAAAAGGAACACGGCGACCGCCTGGACCGCCCCGAAGAGGACCGTGAGCGTGTGGAAGGGGCCGCCGGGCATATAGACGTCCAGGGTGTAGCAGCCGAGCATGGCGATGAGCGAAAGATTGGCCAACCAGAACTGGGTCTCGCCGATCCGGTTGCTGTAGAGCGGCCTGCCCGTGAACCGCGGCAGGATATGGTATCCCACCCCGTAGATCATCATCGAGACCCAGCCGAGCATCATCAGATGGGAATGCACGAACTTGAGGGCCAGGAGGTCCTGGTCCGCAAGCATGGCCACCCCCAGGAGCGCGGCGAGGCCGAGGTAGATGATGCTCATCACGATGAATCCCTTCACGAACCTGTCCATGGAACGTCCCTCCTCTGCGTGATTACCTGAACGATCTTGGCGAAGTATACCCGCTTCTTGCCGGTCGCGCTATGACCTGGCTCATAGGGGCGCCGGAAAGCTTCTTGCAATTTCCCGGCTTTTCCGGGTATAGTCCCCCATGGATCAGAAAGTGAAGACCGTCCAGGAACTCCTCCCGCTCATCGCCGTCCTCCGGGCAGCCGGTAAAAAGATCGTCTTTACGAACGGCTGTTTCGATCTGCTCCATACGGGCCACACCCGGTACCTTGCCAAGGCGCGCTCGCTCGGCGACCTCCTGGTGGTAGCCGTCAATACCGACGACTCGGTGCGCGCGATCAAGGGCCCCACCCGGCCCCTCAATCCCGTGGCCGCGCGGATGGAGGTCCTGGCGGCCCTCGCCTGCGTGGACTATGTGACCTCTTTCAGCGAGCCCGATCCCCTGCGCATCATCACCCAGATCCAGCCGGACGTGCTCGTCAAGGGCGGCGACTGGCCCGTCGAGAAGATCGTGGGCAGGGACGTGGTCGAGGCGCGCGGGGGCAACGTGGTCAGTACGGGCTATATCGAGGGAGCGTCCACCACCTCGCTCATCGAGTTGATCAGAAAACGCTTCGCCTAGACCGTCCTTCCGAACGGCCGATTACCCCCTTCTCCTTCCCCCGCCCTGCCGGCGCTCCGCCTCCATGGCCGCAAGGTCCCGATCGTTGAACCCGAAGTAGTGCCCCACCTCGTGCAGGACCGTGTCGCGAACGATCCCCGCGATCTCCTCTTCGCTCTGCGCGGCTTGTTCGATGGGTTCCTGGTAGATCACGATCCGGTCCGGCAGCATATTGCCGTAGTTCCATTCCCGCTCCGTGAGCGGCACTCCCTGGTACAGCCCGAAGAGCGTGCCCCGGGTGATCCCCATGTCCGCCAGGAGCTGCCGGGACGGACGGTCCTCGACCTCGACCGTGAGGTTGTCGATCTTGTCCCGGAACTTGCGGGGCAGATCGCGCAAGGCATTCCGGACGAGTGTTTCGAAGAGGTAACGATCCATAGAGAGAGGAACCTCGGCCCTTGAGGCGGGAAGCCGTCCGGTCCGGCCTGCCCATCGGGACATCCTGCGAATGCGCTCGCAACGGAACCGGGAAGAAGGTTTCTTTACCGGGTCTGCAAGAGCGTGCGAATAGCCGCGCCCATGCGGCCGATCCCGGTCTCGATCGTGGCTTCGTCGGTGCACGAGAAGTTGAGCCGCATGGTCCGGGTGCGCGTCTTGTTGACGTAGAAGGGATCGCCCGGAACGAACACGACGTTGTCCTTGACGGCCAGCTCGAAGAGGTCGAGCGCTGCGGTGCGCTCCGGCAGTTCGGCCCAAAGGAACATGCCGCCCTCGGGCGTCGTATGCGTCACCTCCGGCGGGAAATGCCTGCCGATGCTCCGGATCATGGCCCGACATTGCCTGCCGTAGGCTTCGCGGATCTTTTCGATGTGTTGGTCGATGTTGCCGTGCCGCACGTACTGCTCCATAATGGCCTGGGGGAAATGGCTCGTATGGAGGTCCGTTGCCTGTTTGGCGATGATCAGTTTTTCCATGATGCGCCCGGGCGCCACGAGCCATCCCAGCCGGAACCCCGGGACCACGGTTTTGGAGAATGAGCCGAGCAGCACCGTCGTTTCCGGCAGCAGCTCCCGGAACGACGGCTTGGCCTCCCCGGCGAACCGCAGTTCGCCGTACGGGTCGTCCTCGATGAGCAGGGTGCCGGAATCCTGCAGAAGCTCGGCAACGGCCCTCCGGTTGGCGCCGCTGTAGGATATGCCGGAAGGGTTCTGGAAGTTCGGGACCGCGTACAGCAGTTTCGGCCGCTCGCGGGACAGGACCTCGCGCAGCCGCCCGGTATCCATCCCTTCCCCGTTCACGGGGATCGGCAGGAAGCGCGGCCGGTAGATCGAGAAGGCCTGGATCGCGCCCAGATACCCGGGCTCCTCGATGACCAGGCTGTCGCCGTCGTTCAAGAGGACCTTGCCGAGCAGGTCCAGCCCCTGCTGCGACCCGCTCGTGATCAGGATGCTCTCCACCGGGACCGTGATCCCGTGCTTCTGCCGATAGCGCTCCGCGATATACTCCCGCAGCGCTCCGAACCCTTCGGAGCTGCCGTACTGGAAGATGTCGGCGCCGTGCTTGCGGAACACCCGCTCCGTGGCCTCCCGGAGCTCCTTGATCGGGAAGAGCGTGCGGTTCGGCAGCCCGCCGGCAAAGGAGATGACCGAAGGATCGAGCGTGACCTTCAGGATCTCCCGGATGAACGAGCGGGGCACGTCCGTGATCCGGTCTGCAAAAAGGCTCTCGTCTGCTTGCTTCATTTTTTGTTCCTCATCAATCTTCCCTCGTCTCCCGCTGTCCCCGGCGGGTCTTCAGCCATTGCGCGTCCGCCAGCACCACCGAGGTCTCGGTCTGGCGGTCGGGGATGGACCAGTACGTCCTGAGCAGGCGCTCCTTTTCCTCCCACGACAGGAGCGTGAACCCGTGCTTTTCATAGAACCGGATCGCCCAGTGCGCCGCGGCCCAGGTCCCGACGAGCGCCGGGCGTTGGAGGAAAGCCCTGCAATGGGAAAGCAGGCCTCCGCCGATGCCCCTCTCCTGGTACGCCGTCCGCACGTAGGCGTGCCGGATGAGCGTGACATCCAGCACGTCCTGCACGCCCATGACGCCCAGGAGCCTCTCCTCCTCAGTATATCCTTGGAACACGACGCCTGCATCGATCTCGTGCCGGAGATACTCTTCGGACAGATAGGGTTCCTGCCACCGGTCCGCGGGGATCACGCCTTGGTAGACCATGGCCGCGTCGTTGATGACTGCCAGGATCTCCGTAAAATCAACAGGTCCGCACTGCCGTATCATTCTCTTCACCATGCAAATGAGATCAAAAAACGATCCGAATGACCACCCATTTTCCGTTGATTTTACAACGAATTTCACAGATTGGCAAGCAGATCGAAAAAAGACGGCGCTTGGTAAAAGCGAGATATAATTAGGACAGAAAGGTATTCGAAAAGAGGTGATCAAGTATGACACAAGTCGATATCCTGGAATGGACAATGGGGTGGGCATGGCCGGTACTTCTGCTCTTCTTGTTCCTGATGGTCTGGGGGATCACGCGTCTTACCAACTGGGGCGAGAGCTAGAAGGCGACTGAAGAACAGACATCCGTAGGATGCGAAAAGTCGTTGCGTCTGCAGCGAGGGCAGGCAACGACGGCAGCAGAGCGTGAATAATAATTTCGTCAGGGGGAGATCGAGTAGGCGGGGGCCTTTCGGCCCCAGCCTCTCACACCACCGTACGTGCCGTTCGGCATACGGCGGTTCAGGCAAGGTTTAGAAACCGTCGATATTCCTCAAGCAGGCTCATGAGGCCCTGTT
>JBJKRX010000150.1:0-11392 GCA_046704425.1 Nitrospirota bacterium | reverse complement strand
CCACTACCGTATCTACCGGATGTCGGTCGTGGCGAACGGCCATTACACCATGGCCCAGATGCAGCAGGGGAAATCCTGCGGCACCTGCCACAACGGCAAGGACGCCTTCGACGTAAAGGCGAACTGCAACCGCTGTCACCAGTAGCAGAAGCGGACAGAGGGAAGGGCGTCGGCAGTGCCGCGCACCTGCCGCCGTGTACCCGGTTCACCGGCCAGTGCCGCCGATTCGGCCAGAAATCCCATCACCATTCACCCTGGGCGAGGCATCGTCCTCACCCCCCTGCGCTCCCAATGTCCCACCACCCCGGATAACTGCATTTCCTTGCTGAACTGATGCCCCTTTAAAGCGTTACGTGGACCGGCACGCGATCAGCTCGTTCATGATCGCCGCGAGTCGCCGCGCCTTGCGCTGCGGTCCCGCATCCAGGGCAGCGAGCAGCGGCTCGCAGAAATACCAGGTGCAGCGGAAGGGCCTGCGCCAGCGCGGGTCCCTGCACCCGGCAGGCCCCATGCGCTCGCAAGGGGCGTCCGGGCCGCGCGCCGGGTCCCGCTGCGGCGGAGCCACGTCCAGGCAGGCGAAATAGGCCAGGTCGCGCTCATCGAAGCGGCTGTGTCGCTGGCGGCAGCACACGTCCGTGCAGCCGGGGCAGATCGCGGCCGTGTACTCCTCGATGAGCGGCGACAGCTCGTCCAGGAGCCGCCTGATCTGCAGCGCGTCGGTGGTGGTCATATCCGCTGCACGATGCCCTCCAGCGAGAGCAGGGCCATCATAAAGAGCAGGTAGAGGTTGATCTTCCGGAAGAGGAGGGGTGCGGGCACGACGAACCGGCTCCGGCCCGAGAGGGACCTGACGCTCCAGAGCAGCCAGCCGCCCGTTGGGACGAGGGCGCAATAGATCCAGGGCGTTCTGATCGTACCGTAGAGCGGCAGGAACAATGCCGCGACCGCGGAGGCGGCTATCCAGTGCCAGGTGATGCGGCCGATCTGGGAGCGGGACAGGACCCGGGTGAGCGACGGCAGACCGGCCTGTGTGTACTCATCGCCGTAGTGCAGCAGGAGGAGCCAGAAGTGGGGGATCTGCCAGAGGAAGAACAGGAAGCAGACCGCTGCCAGGCGCGGATCGCGCCAGGCGCCGCCTGCGGCAAGCCAGCCCACTGCCGGCGGGAGAGCGCCCACGATCGCGCCCGGTACGGCGGCGAACGCGGTCCTGCGTTTGAGCGGGGTATAGACGCCGTTGTACCAGATCAGGGCGAAGAAGCCGGTTGCGAAGGCCAGCGCGGTTTCCTCGTGCGCAAGCAGCAGCAGACCGCCGGAGATCAGAACGAGGGAAACGGAAAGCGCCCGAGTCGGGGTGATGTCGCCCGCAGGCAGGGGCCGGTGGGCGGTGCGCGGCATCTTCGCGTCCCTGTCCCGCTCCTGCCACTGGTTCAGAGCAGAGGCGCCGCAGGCCAGGAGGAAGACGGCCAGGCCGGGCAGAAGCACGCCGGACAGCCGTTCGTGCTGCGCAAGAAAGAATCCCGTTGCCGTGGAGCAGGCGGCAAAGGCAGAAACCGGGATGCGGCAGAGGACGGGATAGGTTTTCCAGGTCCGCACGTCACCCTCCCGTGTGGCGGATTACTTCAGTGACTTGAGGTAGTTGATGACGGCGTCGATCTCGTCCGGCTTCAGCACGCCCTTCTGGGACGGCATGATCGGCGGGAAACCCTTGACCCGGTCGATCTCGGGGTGGAGGAGCGTCTGGCGGATGAACGCCTCGTCCACGACGATCTCGCGCTCCTTCCCGTTCCGGATCACCGTCTCTTTCCGGCCGAAGACGCCCTTGAAGGTCGGGCCGATCTTCGGGGTGCCGTCCGTGGTGTGGCAGGCCACGCAGCCCTTGAGCCTGACCAGTTTGGCGCCGTCGGGACCGGCGTGCTTCGCCGCCCGCGCGGTCCCTGCCTTTTTCCCCTCTTTTGGCGTCTCCTTGCCCGCATACCAGGCAGCGAAATCCTTCTGCGTCATGACCACGACCTTGGTGATCATGGACGAGTGGCCCACCCCGCAGTATTCGGTGCAGAAGAGGTCATAGGAGCCGAGGTGCTTCGGCAGGAACCAGAGGTGGGTCTGCATGCCGGGCACGGCGTCTTCCTTGATCCGGTAGGCCGGGATGAAGAGGCTGTGGAGCACGTCGCCCGAGGTGATCAGGAGCTTGACCGGCTTGTCGAGCGGGACCCGCAGGACGTTCGTTTCCTTGCCGTTCGCGTAGTCGAAGGTCCAGAACCACTGCCGGGCCATGACCTTCACGATCATGGCGTCGGGCGGGGCGTCGCGCATGTACACGAACCCCTTCCAGCCCACCCAGAACATGAGCAGGACGATGATCGTGGGGATCACGGTCCAGATGACCTCGAGCTTGACGTTATCTTCCACCTCCTCCGCCTGGGGGTGGCGTTTGCGGGCGAACCGGAACACGAACCAGAGCATGACCACCGTGTTCAGGGCCAGGAGCACGACGGAGACCGACACGATAAAGTAGAAGGTGTCGTCCGCGGGATTGGATAGGTGCGGCCAGCCGGTTACCATGGTCTCCTCACCGGTACCAGAAATCGAAGAAGGTCATCACGATGATGACGGTGATCGTCAGGATCGGGATGAGGAACATGAGACGGAACTGCCTGCTCTCGTACTTGAGGTGCATGAAGAACCAGAGCACGAGGCTCGCCTTGAGCGACGCGATCAGGAGGTTCGCGGCCATGCTCCATTCGCCCAGCTGCAGCCGCGCCGCCTCGATCGTGAGACCGGTCAGGCAGAGCAGACAGATCCAGACGATCAAGAAGGTCTTTGTGCCGACGATGTGCGTCTCGTGGTGCTCCATGCGTCGCTCCTTCGCTGCAGGATCAGCGCTACAAAATCAGATAGAACAGCGGGAACAGATAGATCCAGATGACGTCCACCAGGTGCCAGAAGAGCCCCGCGTTCTCCACCTTCACGTAATCTTCGGCCGACTGCCTCCCGCGGGCCGTGAGGACCGTCGTCCAGGTGATGACGCCTACGCCGATCATGACGTGCAGCGCGTGGATGCCGGTCATGACGTAGTAGAGCCCGAAGAAGAGGATCTTCCCGTGGCTCATGGCCAGGAGCGTCGGCGATCCGGGGTAGAGGCCGTGCCGGATGTGGTCGCTCCATTCCAGGTACTTGTTCCCCAGGAACAGGAGGCCCAGGACCACGGTGGCGATCTGCAGGATGATGGCGCGGGTGCGCGCTCCCTGCTTGAGCGCCGAGATGCCGAGCGCCATGGTCATGCTGCTGGTCAGAAGGATCACGGTGTTGGCGGCCCCGATGCCCACGCGCATGGCCTTGCCGGCCTCGTGGAACTCCGCGGTGTGCACCTGGCGGTAGACGGCGTAGATCAGGAACATGCCGCCGAAGAGCAGCATCTCCGTGAACAGGAAGAGCCACATCCCCAGCTTGGCGCCCTCGTAGTCGCGGTGTTCGGTATGTGCGGTCTCAGTCATGATTTAATGAAACTCATAGGGACCCTTCGTGACCACGGGCTCCTCTGCGAAATTCTCGGCAGGCGGCGGCGAGGTTGTCTGCCATTCGAGGGTGGCGGCGTTCCAGGGGTTGTCCCCCGCCGCGGGTCCCGCGAAGACCGAGTGGGCCAGGTTGTAGAACATGATGAACAGCCCCGCCGCGAGGATCCAGGACCCGATGGTCGCCACCAGGTTCGGATCGTTGAATTTCGGGAGGTAGTCGTAGTAGCGCCGCGGCATGCCCTCCCAGCCGAGGACGAACATCGGGAAATAGAGCATGTTGAAGCCGACGAACATGACGACCCAGGCGAGCTTTGCCAGGTGCTCCTCGTAGAGCCTGCCCGTGATCTTGGGGAACCAGTAGTGCAGACCCGCGAAGAGCCCCATGGCCGCGCCGCCGAACATGACATAGTGGAAATGGCCGACCACGAAGTAGGTGCCGTGGACCTGCAGGTTCGTGGCCAGGGCGCCCTGCACCAGGCCGGTGAGCCCCCCGATGGAGAAGAGGAAGATGAACCCGAGGGTGAAGAGGAGCGGCGCTCCCAGGATGATCGATCCCTTGTACATGCTCGCGATCCAGCTGTAGATCTTGACCCCGCTCGGCACGGCCACGAGGAAGGTGAGGAGCGAGAAGACGATCCGCGCGGTGTCGCTCATGCCGCTGGTGAACATGTGGTGCCCCCAGACGAAGTAGCCCAGGAAGGCGATGGCGAGGCTCGACGCGGCGATGGCCGTGTAGCCGAAGATGTTCTTGCGCACGAACACGGGGATGATGTCGGTGACCACGCCCATGGCCGGCAGGATCATGATGTAGACCGCGGGATGGGAATAGATCCAGAAGAGGTGCTCGAAGAGGATGGGATCGCCGCCCTTTGCCGGGTCGAAGAAGCCGATGCCGAAGGTGCGCTCCAGGATGAGGAGGACGAGCGTGATGGCGATGACCGGCGTGGCCAGGAGCTGGATCCAGCCCGTGGCGTAGACCGACCAGGTGAAGAGCGGCAGCCGTCTCCACGACATGCCCGGGGCCCGCAAACGGTGGATCGTGGTCAGGAAGTTCATGCCCGTGAGGGTCGAGGAGAGCCCGATCAGGAACACCCCGAAGACCGCGAGCGAGATGTTCGTGCCGGTCCGGATGCTGTAGGGCACGTAGAAGGTCCAGCCCGTGTCCGGCGGGCCGCCGCCCGTGAAGAGGGAGGTGAGTACGATCGCGCCGCCCGCCATGAAGAGCCACCACGACAGGATGTTGATCTTGGGGAAGGCCACGTCGCGCGCGCCGAGCTGGAGCGGAAGGACGAAGTTCCCCAGGGAGGCCGGGATGCCCGGGATGATGAAGAGGAAGATCATGATCACGCCGTGGACCGTGAAGAGCGCGTTGTAGGTCTGGGCGCTGACGATGTGCATGCCCGAACGGATCAGTTCGAGCCGCATCGTGAGCCCGAGCAGGACGCCCACGAAGAAGAAGGAGAGCGTAGAACCGAGGTAGAGGAGGCCGATCCGCTTGTGGTCGGTGGTGAAGAGCCAGCCGAAAATGCCGGGGAAGCGGGTCTTTGCGCGGTAGAAGCTCGTTGCCATGTGCCGGTTCTCCAGCCGTCAGGGAATGCGCCGCGGCCGCGGCGGATCAGTGCTGTGGATGGTCCTTGTCCTTCCGGTACTTCTTGGTCGAGATCAGCAGGTAGGCGAGGAACGACCCGAGGAACAGCAGCATCACGGCGCCGGTTACCTGCAGGATATTGAAGACGTAGGAATGCTTGAGCGGATCGTAGCTGAAGCAGTACAGGAGCGCCCTGCGCGCCGGCGATACGCCGACCTCTCCCTTGCCGGCCTCGGTGATCGCCATGGTCATCTCGAAGGGCAGGAAGGTCGTGCCCTCCAGGTAGCGCACGATCTTGCCGCCCGGCGCGATCACCACGAGCCCGACGGGATGGGTGAACATGCCCTTGCCGTTGCGTTGGAAATGGAACCCGATGGCGTCGGTGAACTTCCGGATGTTCGCCTCGGTGCCGGTCAGGAACGTCCAGGCCTTTGCCGGAAAGGGCGCGCCGATCGCCGCGAGATAGTTCCCTTTGGCCTCACGGGACTTGGCGGGCGTGTCCTGATCATCGAAGCTGAGCGTCACGACCTGAAAGTCCTTGCCGGGCTTCACCAGGTTCATTTTCCCCAATACGTCGGCGAGGCCCGTCAGCAGCAGGGGACAGACGTGCCGGCAGCTCAGGTACACGGGGGCGATGATCGTGGGCTTGTCGATCATGCCCTTGAGGTCGACCCGGCGCCCGTCCTCGTCCGTGAAGATTTCGTGGGACGGCAGAATGCTGCCGAGGTGGGGCGTGAAGCCCACGGCGGTCTTCGCGGCCTCGGCCGCATGGGCCGGGGCGCGCTGCGCCGTGAGCAGGAGTGCCGTGGTGAGTGCAATGAGTGCGATCTTTTTCATGCCGGGTCTGTGTGCCTGATCGTTTCCCTGTCGGGGCGCTGCACGCCCCCCGAGGCACTGGATAAACATAGGGGGAACGGGGAAAAAAGTCAAGCGGAAGGTTGCAGAAAATCCGATGCGCGGCAATCCCGCGCCTTGGCATCCCCCCGGGCTTTCGGTCATTGCGCGGCAAGCGCTTATACGTGTCCGGGACAAGTCCCGCCGGGAGGGAGGATGCGCTTCCTCGCGCCCTGCAGGATCAGTGCGTTTACTCGTCGAGGAACGATCGCTCGGGCGCGAGCTCGGCCATGGGTACCTTATGCCGCGCTCCGCCGTTTGCCGGGAAGAAGACGGTGAGCGGCGATTCGAGCACGGGCCACCTGCCTTTGAGCGTGTTGACGGGCTCCGCGCCCGCGAAAGCGAGATAACTGTATCTCTGGTAGTGCGGCAGCTTTCGCGCCAGGCCGGACAGGGCGTCGATGCGGTCCGCAGCGATGAGTCCGAGGGCCAGGGCGCCGTTCTGCGGAAAGCGGCCGATGAGCGCGAAGGCGTGGTTCGCCTGGGGCGTGTCGATCCCGTTGATCCGGACCTCGCCGTCCTTTACGGCAACGTCGTAGCGGAAGAGGGATTCGAGGACGTCCGGCGCGAACCGGTTCTCCCAGCCCAGGACCAGGACCGCGCTGTCCGCGGGAAGCCGCGCGAGTTTGCTGTCGAGCGCGATGCGGACGTCGTCCGGCCCTGCCGGGGCGAGGCTCTGTGCGAAGGAACGGTACGCGGCGAGGCGCGCCGGGGCGGCCGCAGCGGGCAGGATGATCAGCATCCGGTGCGCGCCCAGGGCGAGCGATACCGCGGGGGGGAGCTCGTCGTAATCGAGCCGCCGGAAGAGGTCGAACGCGGGATCGATATCGAGCCGCTCCGGCGGCGCGGGGAGGAGCAGGTTCAGCACGGCCTGGTCGTCGTTCATCGAAACCTCGGTCTGGTATGCCTGCGTCCTGCCCCACAGGGTCACGGCCACGGGGACGCGGAGCGTATAGGGAGGTCCGGGCTGGACCTGCTTCAGGACGGCGGTCAGCCGGAAGCCGTCGCCTTCCGGTACGACCGATGCCCGGCCGACGCGCAATTCGGGGGCGCCGGTCCGGTCCACCCACTGCGAGAAGAACCCGTTCAGGTTCCTCCCCGAGACTTCCGTGAAGGTCCGCTCGATGTCCTCCCAGGACGCGACGTGGAACTTGAATTGCCGGTAGAATTTCCGCAGCCCGGTCCGGAAGACGGCGTCGCCGAGCTCGCGGCGAAGCATGTGGAAGACCATCAATCCCTTGCCGTACCCCACGGCCTCCGTGGCCAAGCTGTGGCGGCTCCGGAACTCGGTGAGCGGGAAGTCCTTGTTGCCCCGCACGTAGTCGGCGTACTTCTGGAGCGCAACGACGCGGTAGTCGGCGCCGCCGCCCTCCCGCTCCCGCAGGAGATAATCGGCGAGATACGCGGTGAGCCCCTCGGACCAGTTCCCGGTCTCGTAGTCCGCGAACACGCCGTTGCCCCACCAGTTGTGCAGGATCTCGTGAGGGTAGGAGGTGGTGATGATGAAGGGCAGGCGGATCACGTGCGGCCCGAGCAGCGTGAACGACGGCATGCCCAGGCCCGTCTCCAGGTTGTCTTCGACGAGGGCGAACTTCGCGTAGGGGTAGCGGCCGATGAGGCGGTCGTAGAGCGCAATATACTCCGCGGTGGCGGCGAGATACCGCTCCGCCAGCTCCCGGTCGGGCCTCCGCAGAAAGGCCATGGCCGTGATCCCGTCGGCCCGCTTCGCGTATTCCACGAAGCGGTACGCCACGAGGTAGATCTCGGGCTGCGGATCGGGGGAGTCCCAGCGTACCAGGGAGTATTCCTTGCGCATCGTATGGATGGTGCGCTCGCCCTGGCTTACGGCGTCCCATTCGGCCGGGAGCTTTGTCTCGAGCGAAAAGGTCATGAGCGGGACATCGAAGAGGGGATACCATGCCGAGGCGCCGGACAGGAACACGTTGTCCTGCGTTATCGCGTCCGGCGCACCGGGAGATCCCTGCGGCGCCCCTTCCGGTCCCGCGCTTCCCGTGGGGCCGCTGATCACGCCTGCGTAGGAAAGGGTGAAGGCCCGGAGATCGGGCGGGAGGACGACGGTGAACCATTCGAGCTGCCCGGCATCGGTGATCTCGCCCCGCGCCGTGATCTGCACGCCCTTCTGCGGCGACGAGGGATGCATGCCCTTGTGCAACGTGAAGCCGAATTCGCGCGGCGCGTCCGGCGGCAGCGTGATCAGGTCCGTGACCGCAATGCGGCCTTCGGCGGGGGATATCTCGGCCGTGATCTCGTGATGCAGATAGCGCCCGGCGTCGCTCGCGTACGCAGGGGCAAGGAGCGTGCACGCGACCAGCGCAAGCGCACAAAGCGGGGCGACAGAGAAACGGATGGGGAGATGATTCATGGGCATCGCGGGATTTCCTCTCCGGAGTATCATACCAGAATCCGCCTGCTTTGTCCGCAGTGATCCGGGCCTCTCCCTAAAACCGTTGACAAGGAGGCGTGATTCTGCTATTGTTCTGCGAACTTGCGTGATAGTTTCAGAGGCAAGTTCGGGACCACAGCGGACCCCGAGGGAGAGGGGGGAGAAGATCCGAATGCGGCGGAGGCAGGGCTTTCTGCCGTCTTCTCTCGCGTTCCCCCTTCCCGTAGTCTCGGTGCACTCTGTGGTTTGTCGTTGATGGGGCAGTATTCGGTTAAGGGGGGGCAGGGGATGAAATCCGTAGGAGAGTCCCGGGCGTTTCGTTGGAGGGGAAAACTGGGCATCATTCTGTTATCGCCGCTGGTCTTGGGCGTGATCTTCAGCGATCCGCTCATCAGTCGCGATAGCGGCATCGGTCTGGCGATGCATATGCTGGGCTGGCTTTTCTACATGACCTACCTCTTCTGGCGCATTTGGGCCACGCTGTTCGTGGGAGGCCGCAAGGACGACGTGCTCCAGACCGAGGGGCCCTATTCGGTGACCCGGAACCCGCTGTACGTGGGTTCCTTCTCCCTCGCACTTTCGCTCGTCTTTTTCTTCCGCAGCCTGTCGCTCGTTATCATGGTCATCATCGGCTACATTATCTACAACAGCTTCGTCATCAAAGCCGAGGAGCGCTTCCTGGGCCGCAAGTTCGGCGACGCCTTCCTCCGGTACTGCCGGGAGACCCCGCGGTTCTTCCCATCCTTCGGCAGGCTCCATACGCCCGACACGGTAGTGGTGAGCCTCAAGGCCATGCGCACCGAGGCCCAGCGACTCTTGATATCGGCGCTCCTGCCGGTGGCGGTCGAGATCGTCACCCGCTTCCGCTCCACGCCCTCGTGGCCCCACTGGTTCAACCTCCCCTAACCGCACCATGCCGAAGAAGAGCGCCGGCATTCTCCTGTACCGGAAGGATCATGACGACTTCCGGTTCTTCCTGATCCATCCCGGGGGGCCGTTCTTTGCGAACAAGGACGCCGGCGCCTGGTCCATTCCGAAAGGGGAGCTCGACGAGGGAGAGGACCCGCTCGCCGCTGCCTGTCGGGAGTTCACCGAAGAGACGGGCTGCGTTCCTCATGGTCCTTTCCTGGTGCTTACGCCGGTGCGCCAGAAGAACGGCAAGCAGGTCTCTGCCTGGGCCGCGGAAGGGGACTGCGATCCTGCCGCGCTCCGCAGCAACACCTTTGCGCTCGAATGGCCCCCCCGGTCCGGCAGGATGCGGGAGTTCCCGGAGGCGGACCAAGCGGGATGGTTCACTGCAGAAGAAGCACGCGTGAAGTTGAACGCGGCGCAGACAGCGTTCATCGACGAGCTGCTCGCACTGCCGCAGTTCCGGCCGCCGTATTGACAGGCCTGTCCGGCCATGCTATGTTCCGCCATGCCCGCCCCTCGTGCACAACGGACAGTCCGCGCCTTCTGGCTCGCGTCCCTTTGCGTTCTCCTGTTCCCGCTTTGTGCGCACGGCTCCTCGATCATCGACCGGATCAAGTCGCGGGGCGTCCTCCTGTGGGGCTGCGACATTGCGGGCGGTGCGCCGCTCGCCTTCGTGGACCCCAAGGACCCGACGAAACTCGTTGGGTTCGAGGCCGACATCGCCGCGGCGATCGCCAAGGACCTGGGCGTCCGGTCCCGGGTCGTGCAGACGGACTGGGACAGCCTGGTGCCGGGGCTCGAGCGGGGCAACTACGACATGGCCATGAACGGGCTGGAGATCATCCCGGAGCGCCTGAAGCGCGTGCTCATGTCCCGTCCCTATTACGTCTATACGCTCCAACTCGTGGTCAGGCGGGACGAGGAGCGGATCAAAAGCGTCGCGGACCTCGGGGGAAAGACCGTGGGCACCATGGCCGGGACCACGGCTGCGGCCTTTCTCCAACACCTCGGCAACGTGGACATCCGGTCCTATTCCCAGACCTGGCCCTTCGATGACGTGGCCCTGGGCAGGCTCGACGCCGCGTTCATGGACACGCCCATCACGGCCTACTATGCCAAGCCCGACGCGCGTCTGAAATACGCCGGCCCTCCCGTGGGGGGCGGGTATTACGGCATCGCGATCAGGAAGAGCGACCCGGAGCTCAAGGCGCTCATCGACACGGTCATCGAGGAGCTGCTCCGGACCGGCAAGCTCAAGGCGATCTACGACAAATGGGGCCTCTGGGACAAGGCCCAGGCAGGGCTCTTCACCTACGGCACGCCCGCGGCGAGCATCAAGCTTCGTGCCGAGAGCGCCGACGCGCCGCTCGCCACGTTCCTGCCGCTCCTTTTCAAAGGTGCGGGCGTCACCATCGTGCTGTCCGTCATCTCCATGCTGCTTGCGATCACGCTCGGTCTGCTGCTCGCCCTGATGCGTCTCTCCGGACCGTCGATCGCCGCGAGCGTTGCAACGACCTACGTGGAGATCTACCGCGGCACGCCGCTTTTGATCCAGCTCTTCATTCTCTACTACGGCCTGCCGAACGTGGGCATCACCCTGTCGCCCTTTGCCGCCGCCATCCTGGGTCTCGGGATGAACTACGCGGCCTACGAGGCGGAGGTCTACCGTGCGGGGCTCGAGGCCGTGCCGCGCGGCCAGACGGAGGCGGCGCTCTCGCTCGGCATGGGACGGGGGCTCGCGCTGCGGCGCGTGGTCTTCCCCCAGGCCTTCCGGATCAGCCTGCCCGCGGTCACGAACGACTTCATCGCGCTCTTTAAGGATTCCTCCATCGTGTCCGTGATCGCCATGGTGGAGCTGACCAAGACCTATGACATCCTGGCCGCCACGACCCTGCGCTACTTCGAGCTCGGCCTGGTCGTCGCGATCCTGTACTTCGGCATGAGCTATCCCCTCTCGATCGTGGCGCGGCGGCTGGAAAAGAAGCTCAAGGGGAAGAAATGACAATGATCTCGATCCGCAACCTGCATAAATCCTTCGGCGACCACCGGGTCTTCCGGGGCGTGGACCTGGACGTGGCC
>JBJKRX010000149.1:0-40263 GCA_046704425.1 Nitrospirota bacterium | reverse complement strand
ACAGGCCGAGCAGGCCGCGCACAATCTGAACGAGGTGGGGCGGAAACTGAAGGCCGTGGTGGCGCAGTATCGCGTGTAAGACCGTCCGGGAAGGCGTATCCGCCATGAACACCAAGGATGAAGCATTCCTCAGAAAGTTGCGGGCCACGTTCCAGATCGAGGCCCGGGAGCACCTCCAGACGATCATCGGCGGCCTGGTCGAATTGGAGCGGTGCGCGCCGGAGCAGCAGCGCGGGATCGTCGAAACCGTGTATCGGGAGGCGCACAGCCTGAAAGGCGCGGCGCGCAGCGTGAATCTTCCTGCGATCGTCTCGCTTTGCCAGAGCGTGGAAAATGTCTTTGCCGCGCTCGAGCGCGAAGCGCTTGCACCGGAAACGAATCTGCTCGATCTGCTCCATCAGGCCATGGATGAGATCAGCGTCGTGGTCGAAGCCGCAGGCCAGGAGACGCACGGCGCCGGGGGGGGGCACGAGATGATCCGCCGGCTCGAAGAAGCGATCGCCGGAGCGGGGGGGGGGTCGAAGGACCAACGCGGAGCCTGCGCCGGGGGTCCCGGGCCGCAGGACGAGGAACCGGGGACGGGGGACGAGAGCGAAGCGGGGCGGGAGGCGGAAACGGCGCGCGGAGCTGATGTGCCGGCACCTCCGCCCAATACGCCGTCTTCGTCTCCGGTGCAGACGCGCATGTCCGACGAGACCGTGCGGATCTCGACTGCCAAACTCGACTCGCTGCTGCTCCAGGCGGAAGAAATGCTGTCCGTGAAGCTGTCTGCGGCCCAGCGCTCCGCGGATCTCCGGGAGATCGGGAAGGTCTTTGCGGGATGGAACAAACGGCGAAGGACGAAGGGAGCGGGAGGCGGGACGAAGGACGCGCCGGACGACGGATTCCTTGCCGTCATGGAAAGCAGACTGGCAGCGCTCGCCAAGACGGCCGAATACGACCAGCGCACCATCGCGTCGCTTGTGGACGAGCTGCTGGAGGATACGAAAAAGGCGTTGATGCTGCCCTGCTCGCAGCTTTTGGACCAGTTCCCGCGTATCGTCCGCGACCTTGCGCGGGAGGCGGGCAAAGAGGCGGAACTGCTCGTCACGGGCGGAGAGCTGGAGATCGACCGGCGCGTCCTGGAGGAGCTCAGGGACCCGCTCCTGCATCTCGTCAGGAACGCCGTGGACCATGGGCTCGAAAGCGGCGATGAGCGGCTGCGCAGGAACAAGCCGCAACGGGGCGTCGTGTCGATCGGCGTCGCTTCCCGGGACGGCAGGATCGAGATCGCGGTTGCCGACGACGGCGCCGGGATCGATCTGCCTGCCGTAAAGGAGGAGGCCCTTCGGCGCGGCATCATCACCCAAGAGGCGGCGGCGGGACTCGACGACCGCGAGGTCGGGGCGCTCGTGTTCCATTCCGGCGTTACGACCAGCCCGCTCATCACGGACGTGTCGGGACGCGGGCTCGGTCTTGCCATCGTCCGGGAGAAGGCCGAAAAGCTCGGCGGTACGGTCTCGCTCGATTCGCATCCCGGCCGCGGCACCATGATCCGGATGCTGGCGCCGCTCACCCTCGCTACCTTCCGGGGGATCCTGGTCGAATCCGGGGGAAGACAGTTCGTCATTCCCTCGGCGCCGGTGGAGCGGGTCGTGCGCGTCGATCCGCAGGATATCAGGACCGTCGAGGGGCGGGAAACCATATCGTTCGACGGAGCCGCGGTATCGCTGTCCCGCCTGGGTGAGGTCCTTGAGCTCCCGGCGGCCGCCGGTCGAAACGAGCAGGAGCGGGCCGAACGGGTCCCTGCGGTTGTGGTCGGCGGGAGGGAGCGCCGCATCGCCTTCCTCGTGGATGAGGTTCTGCAGGAACAGGAAGTGCTCGTCAAGCCGCTCGGCCGCATGCTTGCGCGCGTGCGGAACGTGGCGGCCGCCACGCTCCTGGGAGACGGCAGGGTGGTGCCGATCCTGAACGTTGCGGACCTCGTGAAGTCCGCGATCCGGGGCACGGGAGGGACGGGCGCGCAAAGCGCTGTCGCAACGGAAGAGGAACGGGGCATGGTGCTCGTGGTCGAGGACTCGATCACGTCACGGACCCTGCTCAAAAACATCCTGGAGACGGCGGGCTACCGCGTGCGCACGGCGGTGGACGGGCTGGACGCCCTGGCGACCCTCAAGACGACGAACTGCGACCTGGTCGTGTCGGACGTACAGATGCCTCGCATGGACGGGTTTGCGTTGACCGAAAAGATCCGGTCGGACGCGAAGACGGCGGAGGTGCCGGTCGTCCTGGTGACGGCCCTGGAGGCGCGCGAGGACCGGGAGCGAGGCATCGACGCCGGCGCGAACGCCTATATCGTGAAGAGCAGCTTCGACCAAAGCAATCTGCTGGAAGTGGTCGGACGGTTGATCTAGAAACACGGAGGGAGCGTGCGCGCATTGATTCGCGTCTTGGTAGCGGAAGATTCTCCGACGGCGCGGGACCTGATCGTGCACGTCCTGGACGAGGATCCGGCGATCCGCGTGGTGGCAACCGCAGGCAGCGGGCCGGAAGCGATCGAGGCCGCAGCCCGCTGCAGGCCGGATCTCATCACCATGGATATCGCCATGCCCGGCATGGACGGATATGAAGCAACCCGCCGGATCATGGAAGCGTCGCCCGTGCCGATCATCATCGTAACGGGCAGCACGACCCTGAAAGAAGTAGATACCTCGTTCCGCGCGCTCGATGCGGGCGCTCTGACGGTGTTGCAGAAGCCGCGGGGGCCGGGGCATCCCGAACACGGAACGGACGCGGAGAACCTGGTGCGGACCGTGAAACTGATGGCGGAGGTCAAGGTGGTGAAGCGGTGGCCGCGCCAGAAATCCGGGGGCGGTCCCGCGCCGGTCGTCGCGCAGCAGCACGCGCGAGAGGACGACGTCCGGATCGTCGTTGTCGGCGCCTCGACCGGCGGACCGCCCGCGATCCGCGAGCTTTTGGCCGGACTTCCGAACGGGTTCAACGTCCCGGTCGTCATCGTGCAGCACATGGCGTCGGGTTTCATCGCGGGATTTGCCGACTGGCTGAACGAGACCTCGTCTCTGCCGGTCCAGGTGGCCAGCGACGGGACCAGCCTGCTGCCGGGCCGCGTGTATGTCGCGCCGGACGGACTCCAGACCGCGGTGGCCGCTCCAGGAAGGCTGTCCTGCACCAGCGGCAGCCCGGAAAACGGGCTCCGGCCCTCCGTGGCGTGGCTGTTCCGATCGGTCGCGGAGGTCTACGGAGGGCACGCAGCCGCGGTTCTCCTGACCGGCATGGGGAAGGACGGGGCCGACGAGCTGCGGCTCCTGCGGGAGAAGGGGGCCTTGACCGCTGCCCAGGATGAGGAGAGCTCGGTCATCTTCGGCATGCCGGGAGAAGCGGTCAGACTGAACGCGGCGGACCACGTGCTGCCGCCGGCGCAGATCGCGATGCTCCTGACCAAGGCGGTGCCCGGGAGGAGCGCGCCGTGAGCGGAGGTGCGATGAAAAACGGTTCCGTACACATCCTGATCGTCGAGGACAGCGCGACCCAGGCCGAGGAACTGCGTTACCTCCTGGAAAAACGCGAGTTCTCGGTGATCGCCGCGTCGAACGGCAAGGAGGCCCTCGCGGCGATGGACGAGCGCCGGCCGGACGTCGTCATCAGCGACATCATGATGCCCGAGATGGACGGCTACGAACTGTGCAGACAGATTCGCTCCGACGCGCGTTTCGCGCATACGCCCGTGGTCCTCGTGACGAGTCTCTCCGACCCGCGGGACGTGATCAAGGGACTCGAATGCGGGGCCAACAACTTCATTGTCAAGCCCTACGACGAACAATACCTCGTCTCCCGCGTCCGGTACCTCCTCGCGAACATGGAGCTGCGCAAGGACGCGAAGGCGGAGATGGGCATCAACGTCTTCTTCTCCGGGGAGAACTATTTCATCACCGCGGAGCGGCTCCAGATCCTGGACCTTCTGCTCTCCACCTACGAGAACGCCTACCTCCAGAACCGCGAGCTGCAGAAGGCCCGGGACGAGCTGGCGGTCCTGAACGAGCGCCTGGAAGAATCGGTGCGCAATCTGGAAGACGCCAACCGCGAGCTCGACGTAATCAACCATGAGCTGGCGGAACGCAGGCGCGAGGCCGAAGAGGCACGGGTCCAGGCCGACGCGGCGAACCGGGCCAAGTCCGATTTTCTCGCCAACATGAGCCACGAGCTTCGGACCCCGCTCAATTCCATCATCGGGTTTGCCGAGGTGCTCCAGGACCGGCTGTTCGGGGGCCTGAACGAACGACAGGCGGAATACGTGGGGTTCATCGCGTCGAGCGGCACGCACCTGTTGAACCTGATCAACGACATTCTCGACCTCGCGAAGGTGGAGGCGGGGAAACAGGAGCTGCATCCGGAGACGCTCGCCGTGCGGAGGACGCTCGAGGAATCCCTCGCGCTCCTGCGCGAAAAGGCCGTGAAACACCGGATCGCGCTCTCTCTGGATATCGCGCCTGATGCCGATTGCGCGCTGGAGGCGGATGCGCGCCAGGTCCGTCAGATCCTGTTCAACCTGCTCTCGAACGCGGTGAAGTTTACGCCCGACGGCGGCTCCGTGCGCGTGAGCGCCCGCCGAGTGCAGAGCGCGGGGTTCGCCGCGCACGTGGAAGAAGGAACAAACGCCGAACCCGGAACGGTGAGCGCTGCACCGGGCGGAGACAGTATCGAAGTCTCCGTGACGGACACGGGAGTCGGGATCAAGGCCGAGGACATGCCGAAGCTCTTTCACGAGTTTACCCAGCTCGAGTCCGCCTACAGCAAGAACTACGAGGGCACGGGCCTGGGGCTCGCCCTGACCCGGCGGCTCGTGGAGCTGCACGGCGGGACGATCCGGGCAGAGAGCGAAGCGGGCAAAGGAAGCCGGTTCGTCTTTACGCTGCCGGTCGTGCAGGGAAAAGGCGCATCGCGCGGCGGAAAGGAGGCGGCCGCATGAAGGGGACGACGTTCGGAGAGCGGATCCGCGCCGGCGTCACCCCCGTTGCAGCGGTCCTTGCAACAGGCATCGGTGCAATGGTCGCGCTGGATTGGGCCTTCGGCAGTCTGCTGATCGCCCAGGTGTCGCGGCGCTATGTCCCCATGGCGCCCGCAACCGCCTTCTGTTGCATGCTGCTCGGCGCAGGCATGTTGACGAGGCCGGGCGGCGCCGACGCCGTGCGCCGGACGGCGCGCATAGTCTTCGGTGCGGCATCGCTGGCGGGGCTGCTGATCCTGGTCGCTCACACGCTGTCCGCCGCGGCCGGACTGCATTTCGACCCGGAGCGGGTGTTCGGGCCCCGGGGCGAGTCCGGCATGGGTTTTATCACCGGCCGCATGTCTCCCGTGACCGCGCTGCTAACGGTCGTGCTCGGCGTTGCCATGATCGGATGGCGATCCCGCGCCGCGCGCCGCCCCCGGCTCTCCCGAGCGGCCCAGGCGCTGGCGGGCTGCTCGCTTTTGGCCACGCTGCTGCTTCTGATCGGCTATTGGTACGGCGTGCCGCTCTTCTACAAGGGCTCCATGATCCCCGTGGCCCTGCCCACCACGATCACGCTTTTCTTGCTGAGCCTGGCCGTGCTCTATGACGGCGCGGATGCCTTTTTCCCGCGAATAGCCTCCAGCCCGTCCGTGCGGGTCCGCATCATCCGCATCCTGACCCCCTGGACCATTGTGATCCTGTCTTTCCTCGGCAAGGTCATCCTGTCGATCTCCGCGCGGTCGATCCATCCGGATGACGCGCTCGGGATCTATGCTGCGTCGATCCTGGCCACGGGCGCCATCGTCCTCACGACGGTGCTGGCGTCGCGCCGCCTGGAAAAGGAGATCCTGCAGGCCGAGGCGGCGCTGCGCGAGAACCGCACCATGCTCGCCGTGATCCTCGACGCAATCCCGCAGTCGATCTTCTGGAAGGACCGGACCGGCATCTACCTCGGCTGCAACCGGAATTTCGTGCAGGCGATCGGCCTGACCGATCCGAGCGAGGTAGCCGGCAAGACCGATTACGATCTCCCCTGGCCCCGCGAGGAGGCGGACGCCTACCGGGCCGCGGACCGCTTGGTCGTCGAGCGGAACGAACCGCTGCGCCACATCATCGAACCCGCCCTTTTGGCAAACGGCAGACGGATCTGGGTGGACATGACGAAGGTCCCTCTTCTGAACGGCCGGGGCAAGCCCTGGGGGGTTCTGGGCGTCTACGAAGACATCTCGGAACGCAAGGCGGCGGAAGACGAGCTCAACAAGATCAACGCCGAACTGGAGGGGGGCATGGTCGTGCGCACCGAGGAGCTCAGGGCGGCGACGGCGCGGCTCGCCGATCTGCACCAGCAGCTTACCGCGAAAAGCAGGGAGGCCGACGAGGCCCTGCGGCAGGCAGAGGCCGCGAACCGCGCCAAGTCCGAGTTTCTGGCGAACATGAGCCACGAGTTGCGGACCCCGCTCAATTCCATTCTGGGATTTTCCGACGTGCTCCTGGACGAGCTGTTCGGCGCGCTGAACGAAAAACAGCGGGAGTACGTGAAGGACGTGAGCGAGAGCGGAAAGCATCTCCTGTCCCTGATCAACGACATCCTGGACCTGGCAAGCGTGGAGTCGGGAAGGCTGCAGCTCGATCTGTCGCCCGTCAGCCTGGACGGCGCGCTCGCGGCGGCAGCAACCATGGTCCGGGAAAAGGCCATGAAGCACCGCATCGGCCTGAGCGTCGCGGTCGACGCGCCCGGGCCGGTGACCCTGGAGGCCGATACGCGCAAGTTAAAGCAGATCCTGTTCAATCTGGTGAGCAACGCCGTGAAATTCACGCCCGACGGCGGGACTGTTTCCATGCAGGCGCGGATCATGGAGCATCACGGGGGAGACGCGGACGAGGAACGCGAGCAGCGGGACGGGAACGCATGGGTCGAAATAGCCGTTGTCGATACGGGCATCGGCATCAAGCCCGAGGAGATGGACAAGCTCTTCAAGCCCTTCTCGCAGGTCGAGTCGTCGTACTCCAAGACCTACGAAGGCACGGGCCTGGGACTCGCGCTCACCAAGCGGCTCGTGGAGCTGCACGGCGGCCGGATCTGGGCCGAGAGCGAATCCGGCGCGGGCAGCGCCTTCAAGTTCACCCTGCCCCTGCGACAGATCGCCGTCCCAAAAGGCGTGCAAAAGGAGGCGTGACATGGCCGCGAAGATCCTGGTCGTCGAAGACAACGAACGGAACCGGAAGCTGATCCGGGACATTCTGGAATATTACGGGTACGAGGTGCGCGAGGCGCGCGACGGCGCCTCGGGGGCCGCCGCTGCGCGGGAATGGCTCCCTCAGCTCATCATCATGGACATCCAGATGCCGATCCTCGACGGCCTGCGCGCCGCGCGCACGATCCGGGACGATCCCGTGACGAAGGGCATCCCCCTGATCGCCCTCACGTCATTCGCCATGAAAGGCGACCGGGAGAAGTTCCTGGAAGCGGGGTTCGATGATTACATCGCAAAGCCGATCGATACGCGCAGACTGCCGGAACTCGTACGCCGATACCTGGGGGAACAGGATGCAGCGCGGGCAGCCGAGGGGGGGCGGTGAATTCGACGGAACTGAATCTGCTCGCGGAGCAGCTCCTGCGTGTCGAACGGGAATGGCGGCTGACCTTCGATGCCATCGTCCATCCGATCATGATCCTGGACGGGCGGCATCGGATCATTCGCGCCAACAAGGCCATGGCGGAACGGCTGGGACGCGCTCCCGACGAGCTGACGGGCCTTTCCTGCTACCGCGAGGTGCACGGGATCGACGGACCGCCTGCCTTCTGTCCGCATGCGAAGCTTTTGCAGGACGGCCGGTCCCACGAGTCGGAGATCTACGATGAACGGCTGGGAGGATTCTATGCCATCACCGTTTCTCCCCTCGTGGATGAGAACGGCCGGGTGTACGGCTCGGTCCACTATGCCGCGGATGTGACCGCGCGGAAACGCGCCGAGGACGAGGTCCGCACCCTCAACCAGGAATTGGAGCAACGGGTCGTCGAACGCACGCGTGAACTGCTTGAGGCGCGCGAGGAGCTCATCCGCGGGGAGCGGCTTGCGACCCTGGGGCAGCTCGCCGGCAGCGTGGGGCATGAGCTGCGGAATCCGCTCGGCGTGATCAACAACGCCGTCTTTTACCTGAAAACCGTTCTCTCCGGGGCCGGAGACACGGTGGGGGAATACCTGGACATCATCAAGAGCGAGGTGGACACGTCCCAACGGATCATTTCCGATCTGCTCGACTTCTCCCGGACGCGCGCTCCGCGCATGCAGCCTACGGCCCTCGGTCCGATCATCGACAGGAGCATCGGGGCCTGCGTCCTCGGTGAGGGGGTCGCGGTGATGAAGGACGTCCCGAAAAGCATTCCCCCGGTCCGGGCGGATCCCCTGCATCTGGAACAGGTCTTCCAGAACCTCATCGCCAACGCCGTGCAGGCCATGCCGGAGGGCGGCACGCTGCGGGTACGCGCGCGAAGAGTTCGCGGTGCACCGTGCGGAGCGCACAGTGGTGAAGCAAACAACGCCGAACGCCGGACTCCGGACGCTGAACTCCGCGGAGATCTCGTGGAAATCTCCGTATCGGACACCGGGATAGGGATCGCTCCGGAGAACAAAGAAAAGATCTTTCAGCCGCTTTTTACGACCAAGGCGAAGGGGATCGGGCTGGGATTGGCGCTTGCCAAGCGCCATATCGAGGCGAACCACGGCACCATCACGGCGGCGAGCGAACCGGGAAAAGGGACGGTCTTTACCGTCCGGCTCCCGGTTGCCGCCTGACGGAGGGGTGATGGAAGACGCACCCAGAGGCGTGCTGGTCGTGGACGACGATCGCCGGATCGTGCGAACGACCGGTGATATCCTGACGGCGCACGGGTACGCGGTCCAAACGGCCTTTTCCGCCGAGGAGGCCGTTGCGCGGACCCGCGAACAGCCGTTCGACTGCGTCCTCATGGACATCCGGATGGCGGGCATCGACGGGATTTCCGCCCTGCAAATGATCAAGAGGCAAAGCCCGGATCAGCCCGTGGTCCTGATGAGCGCTTTCGCAACGGAGGAGCAGGCCGCCGCAGCCAAACGGAAGGGCGCCTATGCGGTATTGACCAAGCCCTTCGATGTCCGGATGGTCCTTACGTTCCTGTCGCTGCTCAAGAAGGAAGAGAGCGTCCTTGTCGTGGACGATGACCCCCAGTTCTGCAGGAGCATGGCCGAGGTCCTGCAGGCCCGGAGCTACCGGGTGGAGAGCGAAGGGGAGCCGAAGCGGGTGCTGGGGCTCATGGAACGGGAATACCGTCTGGTGGTGGTGCTTGACGTCGCATTGGGGGGGGCGAAGGGGCTGGAGGTACTGAAAGAAATTCGGGAGACCTATCCCACGAAACCCGTGCTGCTGGTCACCGCGCACGAGGAGAAGACGGCTGAGGCGATCCGGCAGGGGCTTCGGATCGGCGCGGTTACCTGCTTTTCCAAACCGCTGCCGAACAATGCCGTCATCGATGCGATCGACGATATCCGGCGCCGGAAGCTCGCCGTCGTGCTGGGCGAGCCCTACGATGCAGCCGCAACGGGGGGCGACGACCGGTCGTGATCCCGTTGATCGAGGAAACCATGGGAAAGCCCGTCATCGTAATCATCGACGACGATCCGCAGATGCGGAAGACCCTTTCCGACATCCTCCGGGGCAAAGGGTATGATGCGCTCGTCGCCGCAAACGGCAGGGAGGGCGTTGCCCGGTGCACGCAGCAGGCCGTCTCCGTCGCACTGATCGACCTCGGCCTCCCGGACATGCCCGGTCTCGCAGTGCTCGCGGAGATCAAAAGGCTGCGGCCCGCCGTCGAGGCCGTCATCCTCACCGGCAACGCCTCGATCGATTCTGCGATCGAGGCGATCAACGGAGGGGCCTATTCCTATCTGCGGAAACCCTACGAGATGGAGCAGTTGCTGCTGCATATCAAGCACGCCGTGGGCAAACAGGAAGCGGAGGAAAAGCTCGCCCGGTATCACGAGCACCTGGAGGACCTCGTTCGGGAGCGCACCCTGGAACTGGAAGCTGCCCGGGACGCGGCAGAGGCCGGGAATCGCGTCAAGACCGAGTTCATCGCGAACATGAGCCATGAACTGCGAACTCCCCTGAACGCCGTCATCGGATCGTCCGAGGTCCTGCTCGACGGCATGCTGGGGGAGCTGAATGCGCGGCAGCGGGAGTATGTCGGCGCGATCCTGAGCAGCGGCAGGGCGCTGCGCAACCTGGTGCTCGGCGTCCTGGATTACTCGGAGACGGACATGGGCAGAATGATCCTGCGGGTGCGCTCCTGCCGCGTTCGGAACATCGTCCGCGCCGCCGTTGCCGGGATGCGGTCCGAGACGGCCTACCGCCGCCTGCGCCTGGGAGTGGAGATCGACCCCGAGGCGGACATTGCGCTTACCGTCGATCCGGAAAAGATCGGGATGGTCATGACGCAGCTCTTGAGCAATGCATTCAAGTTTACGCCGGACGGAGGGAGTGTCACCGTTCGGGCGCGGATGGCGAAAGCCGAGGACCGACGGGCGAAGAGCGCGGACGCCGGTGTCGAAATTTCGGTCGCGGATACGGGCATCGGGATCAAATACGAGGACATGCCGCGGCTGTTCCAGGCCTTTACGCAGCTTGAGACGCCGCTCACGAAGCAGTACGCCGGCGCGGGTCTCGGTCTGGCCCTTGCGAAGCACCTGGTCGAGCTGCACGGCGGTGGCATCCGGGCGGAGAGCGCGTTCGGCAAGGGCAGCACCTTCTCCTTTACGCTGCCGGTCGGGCGCGGGGACGCGTTCCGCCATGCGGAGACGGAGACAAACGCTTCCGGCGCGATAAAGGAACAATGAATCGGACGATCCTTGTCGTGGAGAGCGACGACATGGTCAGGATGCTGCTGCGGGACCTCCTGCAGCAGTACGGCTACCGGGTCGTCACGGCGCAGGACGGCGCCGAAGGGGTCCGCCGCGCGCGCCGAGACGCGCCCGACCTGGTCCTGATGGAAGTAAATCTCCCGGTCATGGACGGGTTGACTGCGGCGCGCGTGCTCAAGGCCGACCCGCGGACCCAGGGCGTCCGGATCGTGTCGTTCACCACGCTGTATGTCGAGGCGCTGGTGCAAGAGCTGAAGGAAGCGGGCTTCGACGGCCATCTCTGGAAGCCCCAGGACATCCACCGTTTGGCGGACAAGCTGAGGGAATTCATCTGCTAAGGAGCCGGACCCATGCATGCGAAACCCGTGATCCTGTGCGTCGACGACGAAGCTGTGAATCTTGATCTCCTGGAGGCCATGCTCGCGCCCCGGGGATACGAGGTGATCCGGTCCCCGGACGGCACGGACGCCCTCCGGGTGCTGGCAAAGACCGATATCGACGTGGTGCTGCTCGACGTCATGCTGCCCGAGATCGACGGGTTCGAGGTCTGCCGGAGGATCAAGAGCGATGAGCAATACCGGACCATTCCGGTCGTCATGATCACGTCGCTCACGGCCCGGGAGGACCGGATCCGGGGGATCGAGGCGGGGGCCGAGGATTTTCTCTCGAAACCGATCGATTCCGTGGAGGTCCTTGCCCGGGTCAAGATGCTGCTGCGGATCAAGGACCTGAACGACCGGCTCGCTTCGGCCTACAGCAGCATCACGAGCATGGTCGGGTTCGGCGAGAGCATGCTGCTCGGCTTCGATCCGTTGAATTTCGACTTCCTGCACAAGATCGACGGCATCGTGCGGAACATCCTGCGGACCGGGCCGGCCATGCCGGACCGGCCGGAGACGGTGGCGGTCGGCTTCGTCGACGACGGACAGCAATGGCAATGGTACACCTTTACGGTGCAGTCGGGGGAATTGCAGCGGACCTGGCTGCGGAGCGATCCGAGCGACGGGATCGAGATCTTTCAGGACGGCCGGACGAGGATCATGCATCTCCCGGAGGACGTGCTGCGGAGTTCGGAGTACCGGCCGTTTCTCGACCGGCTCGCCGCGCACGGCGTGCCGGTCGTCAACATGGTCTGTTTTTCGAGCCCCCAGTTCGGCCTCTTCGCGCTGAACTACGACAAAACGGTCTCCGCCTACGACGCCCAGGTGCTGAACAGCATCGTGATGCAGAGCCTGTTCCTGAAATCGCTTGCCGGACAGGTGCGCGAGACGGAGAACGCCTTCGACTATCTCGTCTTCGCCCTGGCCCGGGCGGCGGAGGCGAACGACGAGGACACGGGCAATCATGTGCTGCGCGTGGGTGAATACTGCGCCCTGATCGCGCAGGAGCTCGGCATGTCCGATAAATTCATGAATATCATCCGCATCCAGGCCACCCTGCACGACGTGGGCAAGATCCACATCCACCCGGACATCCTGCGCAAGCCGGGCAAGCTCACCCCGGAAGAGTTTGAGGCCATAAAGCAGCATACGACATCGGGCGGGAAGATCCTGGGAGACCACGTGCGGCTCACCCTGGCCCGGAGGCTTGCCTTGTCGCACCATGAGCGGTGGGACGGGACCGGCTATCCTCTCGGGCTTCAGGGGGACCAGATCCCGCTGGAAGGCAGGATCATGAACATCGCGGACCAGTACGATGCCCTGCGTTCCGCTCGGGTCTACAAGCCGGCCTTCGATCATCAGAAGGTGTACGGGATCCTGACCGAGGGAGACGGACGGACCATGCCGCACCATTTCGATCCGCAGATCCTGGGCGCCTTCAAGGCGGCTGCCCCCCGGTTCGCAGAGGTCTATGCGAGGCTCACGTGATGCACAGGCTCTTCACGCGGGGCAGTGCCGGAAACGGGGACGACGGCCGCGAACAGAGGGAACGCTTCCCCTGCCAACTGGTCGTTCTCTTTGTGATCCTGGCCGTCGGCCTCGGACTGGTCGGAAATGCCTTTTATGACCACCAGCAGGCGCATGCGGTCCGGGAGCAGCAGGGCGATCTTGCGGCCGTTGCGGACCTGAAGGTGCAGGAAATCGTGAACTGGCGGCATGAACGGCTGGGGGACGCTGCGGTGATCCGTGAAGACCGGATCTTCGCGCGGAGGGTCCGGGAGTTTTTTGCGCCGCACCCGGCGCCGGACGTTCGGGAGGACATCGCCCGAAGGCTTGCGGCGTATCCGCGGTTTTACGGGTACTCCGGCGCGGTCCTGTTCGATGCGCGCGGCAGGGTCAGGCTTGCCGCCGGGGAGGCATGGCGGGACGTGCCGCAGGCTCGCGCCTTTGTCCTGGCCGCGCTGCGGGACCGGCAGGTCCGGCTCAGCGATCTCGAACGGGGAGGGGCCGCGAACGACATACGCCTCGCGGTCTTCGCACCCCTCTTGCTCCCCGCAGGAGGCCGGATGCATGCAATCGGGGTCGTGATGCTCTCGATCGATCCGCGGCGGTTCCTTTTTCCGCTGATCCGGAAGTGGCCGAAACCGAGCCGGACGGCGGAAACCCTTCTCGTGAGACGGGAGGGAGATCAGGTGCTCTTCCTGAACGAGTTGCGCCATCGCAGCCGGACGGCGCTTTCGCTCCGGCTTCCCATCGCTCGGGAAACGCTGCCCGCGGCAATGGCGGTACGCGGCAGACGCGGGATCGTCATGGGAAGGGACTACCGGGACGTGCCGGTCGTCGCCGCCATCCGTGCCGTGCCCGATACCCCCTGGTTCATGATCTCCAAGGTGGACCAAGACGAGATCGCCGCTCCGCTCCGCAACGCGGCCCGCACCACGGCACTCGTCGTTTTGCTCGCCCTGTTCTCGTCCGGCGCTGGCATCGCGCTGTTCTGGCGGCGTCAACAGCTGGCCCATTACCGGCGGCAGGCGTCCGTGGAGGCGCGTTACCGCAGCACCCTCGACGCGATGATGGAGGGCTGTCAGATCCTGGGATTCGACTGGACCTACCGGTATGTGAACGATGCGGCGGCGAAGCACGGACGAAAGACCAAGGAGGAGCTGCTGGGCAGCAAGATCACGGACCTGTACCCGGGGATCGATGAGACGCCGCTCTTCGCCGCACTGCGGCAATGCCGGGACGAGCGCCTTCCGCTCCGGATGGAGAACGAATTCGCCTATCCCGACGGATCGAAAGGATGGTTCGATCTGAGCATCCAGCCGTCTCCCGAGGGCGTGTTCATCCTGTCCGTGGACGTCACCGCCCGCAAGCGCGCCGAACTGCAGCTCGCCGTATTGAACCGCGAACTCGATCAGCGCGTGCGGGACCGCACCGCGAAACTGGAGTCGGTCAACAAGGAACTGGAGGGGTTCAGCTATTCGGTGTCCCACGACCTGCGCGCGCCGCTGCGTCACCTCACGGGCTTCGTGGAGCTGTTGCTGAAACGGGCCGCATCGCTCGACGAAAAGAGCAGGCACTATCTGGAGGTGATCTCGGGGGCCGCGACGCAGATGGGCAGGCTGATCGACGACCTCCTGACCTTTTCACGCATGGGCCGCACCGAGATGCTGCGTTCGCGCGTGGATCTCCGGCATACCGCGGACGTCGTCATCCGGGAGCTCGGGGTGGAGACCAAGGACCGGGACGTCCGCTGGCGCATCGGCCGCCTGCCCGAGGTGGCCGGCGATCCGTCGATGCTGAAGCTCGTCATGACGAACCTCCTCGCGAACGCCGTCAAGTTCACGCGCACCCGGACGCCTGCGATCATCGAGCTCGGGTCGGATGCCGCCGATGACGGCCAGGTCGTCGTCTTCATCCGAGACAACGGGGTCGGCTTCGATATGCGGTACGAGCAGAAGCTCTTTACGCTCTTCCAGCGGCTGCACCGCCAGGAGGAGTTCGAGGGGACCGGCGTTGGGCTGGCCAACGTGCGCCGGATCATTCACCGTCACGGCGGAAGGACGTGGGCCCGGGGAGCGGTGGGCGAGGGTGCGACCTTCTTCTTCTCGCTTCCGGCCGGGACCGGGGGGGAGGGAGCGGCATGATGATCGATCTGAAGCGGGTCCTGCTCGTCGAGGACAACCTGAACGACGTGGAACTGACGCTCGAAGCGCTTGCGGAGCACAACCTGGCGAACGCCGTGGATGTGGTGCGCGACGGGGAGGAGGCCATCGAGTATCTCTCCCGCCGGGGAAGTTTCGCGAACCGTCCGTTGGGCAACCCTGCGGTGATCCTGCTCGACATCAAACTTCCAAAGATGGACGGCCACGAGGTGCTGCGCCGGATTCGGGCGGACGAAGCGACGCGCTTCATCCCGGTCGTGATCCTTACCTCGTCGCGGGAGGAGCAGGATCTGCTGCGCGGGTACCGGAACGGGGCGAACGGCTATGTGGTAAAACCCGTAGATTTTCACGAGTTCTTCGAAGCGGTGAAGGGACTGGGACTGTTCTGGGCCGTGCTGAACGAGACCCCGGCAGCGCACGGAGGGGGGCGCCATGCAACCGATCCTGCGGATCCTGCATCTTGAGGACGACGAACGCGACGCGGAGATCGTCCGGCTGACGCTTGAGGAGTCGGGAATTTCCTGCGCCATAGTGCGGGTCGCCGACGAAACTGCGTATACCGACCTGCTTATTCCCGGCGCGTACGATTGCATCCTTGCCGACTATACCCTGCCCGGTTTCGACGGCCTCGCCGCGCTTGCCCTCGCCCGCAAACGGCTGCCGGACATCCCCTTCGTCTTCGTCTCCGGCACGATCGGCGACGCCCGGGCGGTCGAGACCTTCCGGCGCGGAGCCACCGATTATGTCCTGAAGGACCGCCTGGCTGCCCTGGCGCCTTCGGTGCTGCGCGCGGTTAAAGAGGCGGAAGCCTTGCGTGAGCGCAGGAAGGCGGAAGAATCGCTCCGCCAGGCGAATGCCTACAACCGGAGCCTCATCGAGGCGAGCCTCGACCCCCTGGTCACGATCAACGCGGGAGGCATGATCACCGACGTGAACGCGGCCACGGAGCGCATCACCGGCCTGTCGCGGGGAGAGCTCATCGGCGCTGATTTTTCCGACTGCTTTACGGACCCGGAACGGGCGCGGGCCGGCTACCAGCAGGCATTTCAAGACGGCGTGGTCCGGGATTTCGCCCTCGAGATCCGGTGCCGCGACGGTCGGACGACGCCGGTGCTGTACAACGCGACGGTCTACCGTGACGGGACGGGTGCGGTCGCCGGCGTCTTCGCGGCGGCGCGGGACATCTCCGCGCAGCTCAAGCTCGAAGCGCAGCTCCGCCAGTCCCAGAAGCTCGAGGCCATCGGGCAGCTCGCGGGGGGGGTGGCGCACGATTTCAACAACATCCTGTCCGCCGTCGTCGGGTATGCCAATCTGGCGCTCATGACGATGCGCGACGACGATCCGGCCCACGAGCACCTGGAAGAGATCCTGACGGCGGCCGAGCGGGCCGCGGTCCTGACGCGGAGCCTGCTCGCCTTCGGCAGGAAGCAGATGATCGAGCTCCAGGTCCACGACCTGGACGAGATCGTGTCTCACTTCAAGCTGTTCCTGCGCCGCCTGCTGCGGGAAGATATCGAAATCGAATACGTCCACGACGGGGAGTCGCTGACGGTCGAGGCGGACCGGACCCAGATCGAGCAGGTCCTGATGAACTTGGCGACGAACGCCCGGGACGCCATGCCCGCCGGCGGGCGTCTCGGCATTATATTGGGGCGCGCCGTCATGGACGAAGGCTTCATCGCCGCGAACGGGTTCGGGACAATGGGGGAGTACGCCTGTGTCGCCGTTTCGGACACCGGAGCGGGCATGGAGGAGGACGTGCGTCGCAGGATCTTCGAACCCTTTTTTACGACCAAAGGGCCGGGCAAGGGCACCGGCCTCGGGCTTTCCATGGTGTACGGCATCGTCAAGCGGCATAACGGCTATATCACCGTGTCGAGCGCGCCGGGCCAGGGAACGGCCTTTCGGGTCTACCTGCCGCTTGTCTCTTCGGCCCGGCGACCGGCAGAACGTCCGGCACGGTCCGTATCGTCGCTCGCCGGAGGGAACGAGACCATTCTCGTGGCAGAGGACGATGCCGCGCTCCGGAAGCTCTCTACGGCGGTCCTGACGCGGTTCGGGTATAGGGTCATCGAGGCCGCGGACGGCAGCGACGCCGTAGCCCGGTTCGTCGAGAACCAGGACGCGGTCCGGCTCGTCATCCTGGACGGGATCATGCCCCGGATGAACGGGATGGAGGCCTTCGAGGCCATCAGGCGCATCCGGCCGGACGTCAAAGCGGTCTTTGCAAGCGGCTATTCGGAGGAGATGTTCTCCGGGGACGCCCGCAAGAACACGGACGCGGTATTCCTCCTGAAACCGATCCGGCCGGCCCAGCTCCTGAAAACGGTCAGAGAGGTGCTGGATCGAGAAGCGGGAAAGACGCGATGTGTGACAAACTGAATTGCAATTCGGGAGCGCTTCTCGGTCCAGGCGGGGGGCCGATTCATCGATTCATGAAGGGGTGCTGGCGATGACACGAACGCAACGGACAAAAAGGCTTTTCGGCCAGATCCTCGTGGACGGCGGGTTCCTGTCCCGTGAGCATCTGGGAGCCGCGCTGGAAGAGCAGAAGCGCACGAACGAACTTCTGGGCCAGGTGCTGGTCAGGATGGGCGTACTCGATCCCGGGGACATCCAGGCGGTCCTTTCCGTCCAGGGACACCTTGGCCGCGCCGAGGACGCCGCCAAGACTGCGGCCGGGGTACGCCGGATGCTCGGCGAGCTGCTGGTCCAGGCCGGCAGCCTGACGGAGACACACTTGGAGCAGGCGCTTGCCGAACAGAAACGGAGCGGCGAGCAACTGGGCGCGGTGCTCGTGCGCCTGGGCTATGTCACCGAGCGGCAACTGGAGGGACTGCTCGACTTTCAACGAAATCAGGCCGTTCCGGGGCCTGTTGCAGGACCGCTCCGGCTCGGGGAACTTCTCGTCTCCACGGGCGTCATCTCCCGTAAACAGCTCGAGGACGCCCTCCGGAAGCAGCGGGGATCCGCCCGGAAGCTCGGCGAGGTACTGGTCGAGCAGGGCTACGCTCACCCCCATCAGATCAAACGCGGCGTACGGCTGCAGCAGATGCTGGTGACCGCGGCCTTGGTCGCTCTGTTGGCGGCATGCGGAAGCGGGGCAGGGGGCGCCAGGGCGTCGAGCGTGCCCTCCGCTACCGGCAGCACCGCCAGCAGCGCCATCGCGACAGCGTACAACGGGCAAGAGCAGGCTGCGGACGATTATCTGCTCCTCACGACGGACGAATACGGGCTCCTGCAGCCCACGTTCTTTTATGCCACGGACAACGATACTTTCTGGTGTATCGAGTCGGCCGTGGCAAAAGACGCCGTAGACCCGGACTACAAGACCATCATTAGGATCGACATCCCCAAGACCAACGGCGCCTCCTTGCCGGACGTGAGCGGGAAGACCTTTTCCATCGAGGCAGACGGCCCTTTCGACCAATTCCCCGGCTTCTTTCTCGTGTTCAACGGCCAGAAATCCACGTTCAAGAAGGCTGTCGCGGGGACCATCTCCTTCTCCCCCGGCTCGTCGGCAGCAGAAAAGGTGGAGGGAGATTTCGACATCGTCATCGCCGATTATGATTCGACCGCAGTGCCGGCGCCCCGTTACCGACTTCAGGGGCGGTTCAGCTTTACCATGAACACCTCAGGACCGGTGGGCGCACTGACTGCGGCGAACGCGCAGTAGAGCGGCAGGGCGGGAGTGAAACAGGCTGTGTTGACAAATGGAAAATTCTGTGATACGGTTTAGTCAATTTGTTCATCCAAACGTGACATGCCGTGCATAGGAACGGATTTCACTCTTCTTGATTTACCTGGTGTTCTCAGGCTATTCCGAATGTCGGACGGGCGTTCGCTCCCGTAAGGAGGATGCGTATGGACAAGAAAGAAGAAGTGAGTGAGCAGTTTCTTGACGCTTTGGAGTTCCGCGGCATCAATCGACGTGATTTTCTGAAGTACTGCGGCGCAACCGCAGCCCTCCTCGGCCTTTCCGAACTATACGGTCCCAAGATCGCGGCAGCTATTGAAAAAGCGGCAGGACGCACCCCGGTGATCTGGCTGAATTTCGCCTCAGACTCGGGCTGTACGGAATCCTTCATCAAAGCCACCTATCCGAGCCCCGCCCAGGTCATCCTCGAGATCCTGAGTGTCGACTACAACGAGACCATCCAGGCCGCGGCAGGGAAGCAGGCGGAGCAGATCCTGGATGCGTCGGCCAAGAAGGGGGGGTACATCCTGATCGTGGAAGGCGGGGTGCCTACCCGGAAGGGATTCGGCACGATCGGGCAGAAGGAGATGCTGGACGTCCTGGACGAAATGGCGAAGCCCGCCGTCGCGGTCCTTGCCATCGGGAGCTGCGCGACCTACGGCGGCGTCCCGTCGGCGAAACCGAATCCCTCGCAGATCATCGGCACCGGCCCGGCGCTTGAGCGGCTCGGCATCAAGAAGCCCCTGATCAACATGGACCTCTGCCCGGTCAATCCCGAATACCTGGTCGGCGTGGTCGTGAACTATCTCCTGCTCGGCAAGCTCCCCGCCCTCGACTCCCAGGGCAGGCCGCTCATGTTCTACGGCCAGACCATCCACGACAACTGCGAGCGCAGGGCGCACTTCGATGCGGGACGGTTCGTGGAAAAGTTCGGCACCGAGGAGGAGGCGCTCCAGTACTGCCTCTACAAGATGGGCTGCAAGGGGCCCATGACCTATTCGGCCTGCCCGAAGATCGAGTACAACAACCGGACGAGCTGGTGCGTCAAGGCAGGGGGGCCCTGCATCGGCTGCGCAGAGCGGGAATGGGTCGACCGGTTCGCCGGGTTCTACGAGCCGCTGCCGGGCGTCAAGATCCCCGGCATGGGCGGCGTTGAGGCGGGTGCCGACACGATCGGCGCTGTTGCGGCCGTGGCAACGGCGGCGGGCATCGCGGTGCATGCCGTCGCGACCAAAGCGTCCGGCAGGACCAAGGACGACAAGGGAGGGAAAGAGTAATGGCCAGGATAACCATTGACCCGATGACGAGGATAGAAGGACACCTGCGGATCGACGTCGAGATCGAGGGAGGCAAGGTCAAGGACGCGTGGACCTCGGGTACGCTCTTCCGGGGCTTCGAGATCATCCTGCAGGGGAGGGACCCGCGGGATGCCTGGCATATCACTCAGCGCATCTGCGGCGTCTGTCCCACTTCCCACGGCCACACCTCGTCCATGAGCATGGACGACGCCTTCAAGGTCCGGCCCCCGGCGAACGGCCGCATCATCCGGAACATGATCGAAGGTGCGCAGTTCGTGCACTCCCACATCCTCTGGTTCTACCACCTGAACGCTTTGGACTATGTGGACGTGGTCTCCGCGCTCAAGGCAAAGCCGACGGAGCCGTCGCTCAAAGAGGTCCAGAGGAAACTCAAGGCCTTCGTCGATTCGGGCCAGCTCGGCCCCTTCGCGAACGCCTATTGGGGGCATCCCGCCTATAAGCTGCCGCCCGAGATCAACCTCCTGGCCGTTGCCCATTACCTGGAAGCGCTCGAGATGCAGGCAAAGGCCGCGGCGGTCAGCGCGCTCTTCGGCGGCAGGATGCCCATGACCATGACGAGCCCGCCCGGCGGCACGACCCACGTGCCGTCCGTGGACGATATCAAGAACTATCTCTACCGCGTGAAGGAGCTGCAGGACTGGATCGACAGGGTCTTCATCCAGGACGTGCTTGCCATCGCCCCGTACTATCTCAATTACGCGGGCGTGGGCAAGGGGCATGCGAACTTCCTCGCCTGGGGCGTTTTCGAGGATGAGTCCTTCGATCCCAAGAAGCGGTTGCTCCCGCGGGGCGCGCTCTTCGCATCCGATTTCCCGAAGGTGCACGAGCCGAAGGCCGAGGACGTTACGGAACACACCGGCCATAGCTGGTACAAGGGGAACAAGCCGCTCAACCCCGCGGTCGGCGAGACCGATCCGGATTACACCGGCTACAACACGAACAAACAGTATTCCTGGGCCAAGGCCCCGCGACTCCAGGGCAAGCCCATGGAAGTAGGGGCTCTCGCCCGGATGCTCGTGGCCTACGCCTCGGGTCAGCCAACGGCTACAAAACTGATCGACAGCACGCTCAAGGCCATCGGCCACGCGGGCCAGCCGCAGGTGCTTCTGGGCGTGCTCGGCAGGATCGCGGGGAGGGCGCTGGAGTGCAAGATGGTCGCCGATGCCATGCACCAGTGGGGCATGGACCTGATCGAGAACATCAAGAACGGGAAGACCGCGGTCTATCAGGACTACGAGATCCCGGACCAGACCGCGGGCATCGGACTTTGGGAGGCGCCCCGCGGCGCCTTGGGGCACTGGCTCGAAGTGGACAACAAGCGGATCAAGAACTACCAGTGCGTGGTCCCGACCACCTGGAACGTCTGCCCGCGCGACGACAACGGTGTGCGCGGCCCGATCGAAGAGGCCCTCGTCGGCACCAGTGTGGCAAGGGCGGACCAGCCGCTCGAGGTGCTGCGGGTAGTCCATTCCTTCGACCCCTGCCTCGCCTGCACGGTGCACGTGATCCATCCCGAGTCGAACCGGATCATGGACTTCAAGGTCGCCTAGGAGGACGCCATGACACGAGAAATGGTACGGGTATGGAACCGGACCTATATCCTCGACCACTGGATACGGGTCCTGGCCATCCTTACGCTGATCTTTACCGGCATCTACATCCAGAGGCCCTTTATCGCAGGCAGCGCGGGCGGCTTCCTCATGGCCTCCATGCGATTCACGCACTTTGTCTCGGCCTATGCGCTCATCCTGGGCCTCGTGGTCCGGATCTACATGGCCTTCCGGTCAACCTTCGACGCGGACTGGCGGGACTTCTCGGTCGTCCAGAACCTCAAGAATACGCCCGATGTCCTTGCGTACTATCTCTTCCTGAAGGGCTCGCACCGGGATTACCGGAAGTACAATCCGCTTCAGGCCCTGGCCTACCTCGTGGTGGGGCTCGTGATCATCTTTGCCGCACTTACGGGCGCGGCCCTGTATCACGGCAAACTCTTCCTGGTCATCCCGGCGCCGGGCGCCTTCCGCTGGGTCATCTCGCTGCTCGGCGGGGAATCGTACACGCGGATCTGGCACATCCTGGCCATGTGGTTCTTCATCGTGTTCATCCTGATCCACGTGTACCTGGCGATCCTGATGACCCTGACCGAGAAGGACCGGACCTTCTGGTCTATGTTCACGGGCTATAAGCTGAAAAAGCAGTAAGGCATGGATTCCCTCGATCAACAGAGTAGGGGAGGCGCTTCGGCGCCTCCCCGCAGGGTCCTTATCCTCGGGGTCGGTAACCTGCTCCTCCAGGACGATGGGTTCGGCGTCCACTTCATCAACTCC
This sequence comes from Nitrospirota bacterium, assembly GCA_046704425.1. Taxonomy (GTDB): domain Bacteria; phylum Nitrospirota; class UBA9217; order UBA9217; family UBA9217; genus JBJKRX01. The sequence continues at coordinate 17,991 of JBJKRX010000149.1, read as the reverse complement.
CTCACCGATACCGTATTCCCGGAGCATGTAACCGTGCTTGAAGCAGGGACCGTGAGCCACCACCTGCTGCCGCTTCTGCGCGAGATGGACCACTTGATCGTGGTCGACACGGTCGAGGCAGGGGACGTGCCGGGCTCGCTCTTCCGGTTTTCGCCCGATGATCTGACGTTCTCCTCGGGCCCCAAGGCGTCGCTCCACCAAATGAGCCTGATCGACGTCCTGCAGATGGTCGCAATGACGGGCAAGAAACCCAGGACCGTGATCATCGGGGTCCAGCCCAAGAGCACGACCACCTGGTCCCTGGAGCTGAGCGACGAGCTCAAGGCGGTGCTCCCCCGGGTCCGCGAACTGGTGTTCGAAGAGCTGCGGAAGATCGACGCGCTTCCGGAAGCGGTAGGACGGTCTTGACAGGGAGCCGGGGAAGAGGGATATACACTACAGTTCTCCCCGCTTCAGCGGGCCGCTCCGCATGATCGGATGGATCCATGTGTCTTGCCATACCTTCGAGAATCGTATCGATCAACGGCCTCTTCGCGACGATCGACGTGTTCGGCGCCCGGAAAGAGGTCAGCATCATGCTGCTGCCCGGGGTGCCGCAGCGAGGGGACTACGTTCTTGTCCATGCCGGGTTTGCGATCCAGAAGGTGGATAAGGACCTCGTGGAGTCGGGAAAGGCCATGCACGAAACCGCGATCGCACTCAGTATCCTCGACATCATCGTCGCCAAATGCAGCGAGGCCGGGGGCAGCACCGTGGATTCCGTGCGGCTGCGCATCGGCAAGGCCGCGGGCGTCATGCCCGAGGCCCTCACCTTTGCCTTTGATGCGGCCAAGACCGATACGATCGCGGCGCAGGCGAGCCTCGAGATCGAGCCCGTCCCGGTGAACGGGACCTGTAAGGATTGCGGCAAGACCTTCGAGGCGGGGGACGCACAATTCGTTTTCGCCTGTCCGCACTGCAGCTCGAAATCCTTCGAGATCACCGGCGGCCGTGAGATGGAGATCGTGGATATGGAGATCAACTGATGCAGGTCAAGGTCGTCACCCGGATACTGGAGGCAAACGATCGGATCGCCGAGGAGAACCGCAGGCGCTTCCGGGAGGCGGGGGTCTACGTGGTGAACCTCATGGGCGCGCCCGGTGCGGGAAAGACCACGCTGCTCGAACGTACGATCCACTCGCTCAAACCGCACCTCCGGATCGGTGTGATCGAAGGGGATATCGTGGGTTCGGACGACGCCGAACGGATCGGGGCGCTGGAGGTGCCGGTGGTGCAGATCAACACCGGCGGGGCCTGCCATCTCGACGCGAACATGATAAGCGGCGTGCTCGACGAGCTGCCGCTTTCCGAGCTCGACCTGCTCATCATCGAGAACGTGGGCAACCTCGTCTGTCCCGCCGAGTTCGCGGTGGGGGAAGACCGGAAGATGATGGTCCTCTCGATCGCCGAGGGGCACGACAAGCCGCTGAAATACCCGCTTATGTTCCGGGAGTCGTCGGCCCTGGTCCTGAACAAGATCGATCTCTTGCCCTACATGAACACGGACATAGGCCGGATGCGGAACGACTCCCTGGCGATCAACCCGGACCTCGAGATCTTCGAGGTCTCCTGCGCTACGGGTGTCGGGATCGACGGGTGGGCCTCATGGCTCTCCGGGCTCAGATCGTAATCACCGGGATCGTACAGGGGGTCGGGTTCCGTCCCTTTGTGTACAATCTCGCCGTAGCCCTGGCGATCAAGGGGTACGTGGGAAATACGGCCGAGGGTGTTCTGATCGAGGCCGAAGGCGCGCGCCTGGCGGAGTTCGTGGACCGGCTCAGGAGCGATGCGCCGCCCCTTTCGCGCATCGCCGAGATCTCGGTCTCACCGTTGCCTCCGCAGGGCTATTCCGATTTCACGATCCACGCCAGTTCCGGGTCCGCCAAAGAACGTCCCTTCACCCTCCTGTCCCCGGATGTCTCGCTCTGTGACGATTGCCTGCGGGAGCTGTTCGACCCGTCCAACCGGCGTTATCTTTACCCTTTCATCAATTGCACCAACTGCGGTCCCCGGTATTCCATTACCCGGTCCGTTCCCTATGACCGGCCGAACACCACCATGGCGGGATTTGCCCAGTGTCCCGCCTGTCTTGCCGAGTACGAAGATCCGCGGGACCGGCGGTTCCACGCCCAGCCGAATGCCTGCCCAATCTGCGGACCCCGGGTGACCTTCCTCGATACGCATGCTGCGTTTTCCCGCAGTCAGGGAGATCCGCCGCTCGCCCGGGCCGTTGCTGCCCTGCAGGAAGGCGGCATCATCGCGGTCAAGGGCATCGGCGGGTTCCATTTGGCCTGCGACGCCGAGAATGGAGAGGCGGTCAGGAAGCTGCGGGATCGGAAGCGGAAGAGCAACAAACCCTTTGCCGTCATGGCCCCGTCGCTCGATGCAGCACGGCGTTTCTCGGTTCTGTCCCGGGAAGAAGGGGAGTTGCTGCAATCGGTCCGGCGGCCCGTGGTGCTCCTCAGGAAGAACGGCGAGTACCGGCTTGCCGCAGCGGTCGCACCGCGGAACCGCCATATCGGTGTGATGCTCCCTTATACGCCGCTCCATTATCTGCTCTTCCATCATCCGCGCACGAGCGGCGGCGTACCCGCTGCCCCGCACTTTCCGGCGCTCGTGATGACGAGCGGCAACCTGTCCGAGGAGCCGATCGTGCGGGACAACGACGAGGCGCGGGAAAGGCTTTCGACCCTGGTGGACGGGTTCCTCGTTCATGACCGCGATATCTTCATGCGTGTGGACGACTCGGTCGTACGGATCGCGGACCTGCCGGACAGCGGACCAACGGACGATGCTGCGGTGTTCCTCCGCCGCTCCCGGGGGTATGCACCCGACCCCATCCCGCTTTCCTCGGAAGGCCCCGAGGTGCTGGGGTGCGGTGCGGACCTGAAAAATACCTTCACCCTTACGAAGGGGAAGTACGCGATCGTGAGCCAGCATATCGGCGACCGGGAGAATTTCGAGACCGAGCGCTTCTTCGAGGAGTGTCTCACGAATCTGAAAGCCGTCTACCGGGCCGAGCCGATCGCGATCGTGCACGACCTGCATCCCGGGTATCAATCGACGCGCTGGGCCAAGGAGCAGGCGGAAAAGGATCGTACGATCCGGCTCTTCGGCATTCAGCACCATTACGCACACATCGGATCGGTCATGGCGGAACAGGGGCTCACGGAAAGGGTCATCGGCGTGGCCTTCGATGGGACCGGCTACGGCACGGACGGCCGTCTCTGGGGAGGCGAGTTCCTGGTCGCCGGGATCGACGGGTGCGAACGATCGGGCCAGCTGCAATACATGGCCCTGCCCGGCGGGGAGACGGCGATCCGCGAGCCCTGGCGCACGGCAGCAGGACTCGTTGCTGCGGCAAAAGGCGCTCGTGCGGCGTCGCTTCTGGAGCGGATCGGCTTCACGGCCCGGTACGGGACCGGAACGCTCGAAATGGTTCTGCGCATCGCGCAATCTCCCGAGCTCTCTCCGCTCGCATCAGGCGCTGGACGGTTGTTCGATGCGGTCTCCGCCCTGCTCGGTCTGTGCGAGGTGAATACCTTCGAAGGCGAGGCTGCAATGGCCCTGGAGGCCGTTATTGCACGGGAGTGTGAAGAAGAGTATCCCATTGAACTCGCGGAGAATAATGGCTATGCTGTCGTCGATGTCGCGAGCCTGGTCGCCGCTGTCGTCGACGATATCGTTCTGAAGTGTGCCACGGAGCAGATCGCCGCAAAGTTCCATAATACGCTTGCGTCGATCATCCGGTGCATGGTGCGTCGTCTGAGCGAGCGGACCGGGATTCGCAATGTCGCGCTTTCCGGCGGGACGTTTCAGAACGCCTATCTCCTGGGACGGACCGTGCGGCTGCTTCATGCGGAAGGCATGCAGGTGTACGTGAACCGGAAGACGCCGGCCAACGACGGAGGCATCTCGCTCGGCCAGGCCTACCTGGTGCGGGAACGGCTCAGGAGAGCGCAATGACCCAAAGGGGAACAGGGGCAGGCATGGAGCAGATGCTCGAGGAGTTGCGGGTGCTGGCCGCGGGGATCAACAGGCCGCTCAAGCTCATGGAGGTCTGCGGGACCCATACGGTCGAGATCTTCCGGCACGGGATCCGCGGGGTGATCCCCAGGAACATTACGCTCCTGTCCGGACCGGGATGCCCGGTCTGCGTGACCGCGGTCCGCGACGTGGACGCGGCCATCGCCGTCGCAAAGATCCCGGGAACGATCGTCACGACCTTCGGGGACATGATGCGCGTGCCGGGAGGGACGGAGAGCATGCTCGAGGCCCGTTCCGAGGGCGCGGACATCCGCGTGGTCTATTCGCCCATGGACGCGATCGCGCTGGCGCAGAAGGAGCCGGGCCGCGAGGTCGTCTTTTTCGCCACCGGCTTCGAGACTACGTCACCGCTCATCGCCGGGACGATCCTGCACGCAGAGCAGGCAGGCATCCGGAACTTTTCGGTCTATGCCGCGCACAAGCTCGTGCCGCCCGCCTTGCGCGCCCTGCTCGACTCGCCGGACGTGCAGGTGGACGGCTTCATCCTGCCCGGCCATGTGAGCACGATCATCGGTTCCCGGCCCTATGCATTTCTTGCCCAGGAGTACAAAAAACCGTCGGTCATCACCGGCTTTGAAGCGTCTGAGATCGTAGAAGGGATCGTCATGATCGCGCGCCAGATCGCGCAGCAGCGGGCTGCGGTCGAGATCCAGTACGCCTCGGTGGTGCGGGAAGAAGGCAACCCCAGGGCGATGGAACTGCTCGACCACTATTTCGAGCCTGCCGACGCCTACTGGCGCGGCATCGGCGTCATCCCCGCAAGCGGGCTCTCGATCCGGGAGGCATACTCGGCATTCGACGCGGCCCGGCGGTTCGATCCCCCCCCTTCGGACGCTGCGGAGCCGGAACTCTGCTCCTGCGGGGATATCCTTCGCGGGGTGAAGGTGCCGACCGAGTGCGCCCTCTTCGGTACGGGGTGCACGCCGGACGCACCCGTGGGGCCCTGCATGGTCAGCACCGAAGGGAGCTGCGCCGCCTATTATAAGTACGGACAGGACTAAGGGATTTGTTCGGCAATAGCCTTCTCCGGCCGATACCGGGCAGCGCAGTGATGACCCCGCGCGTTGCTCATTCCGAAACATCTGCATCGATGTGAAGCGGTTTTACTTTCCCTCGACAAACCCTTCAAAATAATCTAATATTGTCCATCTGAACGCCTATGGACGACCTCTCCGCCATCCTGGAACGGATCAGGAAACCCCTCGACTTCGCGGCGAGGGACGGGTTCGCGCACCTCAAGAGCCTGGCCGCCCTCGAGGCGTTCATCCATGCGCAAACGGAAGACCTGAAGCGTTTTCCGAAGGGCGCCGCCGCGGCCGAGGAACTGGCCGGGATCTTCTCGGGATTCGACGGCCTGTTGCCGGAGGCCAAAAGGGATCGCATCAAGGCCGCGACATCCCTCCTGGAGAAACTGGAAAACCCCTCCCGCGCATCCTCCCCCTCATTCTCTCCGCCTCCGGCCGCGGGGGCCACCGCGTTGCTCAAACCGGACACCCCCCTGCAGTACTGCAAGGGCATCGGCCCGAAGCGGGCCGAGCTGCTCAAAAAGCTCGGGCTCCAGACGGTAGAGGACGCGCTCTTCTCTCTCCCCTGGCGCTACGAGGACCGCGGGAACCTCAAGAAGATCGGGAGACTTTCCCCCGGCTCCTTCGAGACCGTCCTGGGAGACGTGGTCTCGGCGGAGGTGGTCCAGACCAGGCGCAGGCGCGTGAAGATCTTCGAACTCGTGATCACGGACCGGAGCGGCATGCTCGTGGGGTCCTGGTTCAACCAGCCCTTTATGCAGAAGGCGTTCAGGGTCGGCCAGAAGGTCCTGCTCTCCGGCGTGGTCAAGGCCAATCCCTACCGGGGCGGGCTGCCGCAGATCGACAACCCCGAGTACGAGATCATGGACGGCGACGAGTCCGACGACCTGATCCATGCAGGCAGGATCGTTCCCATCTACCGGACCACCGAAGGGCTCTCCGTCCGGTACCTGCGCAGCATGATGAAGGCCGTACTCGATTCCTGCGGAGGAACGATGCAGGAGTTCCTGCCCGCGGAACTGCTCCGAAAATATTCGCTCTTGCCTGTTCCGGAGGCCCTGTTCGAGGCCCATTTCCCGACCCAAGAAAAAGACCTGACGATCCTGAACCGCGGCAGGAGTGCGGCGCACCGCAGGCTGAGCTTCGAGGAGCTCTTCGCCCTGGAACTGGGGCTTGCGATCAGAAAGCGCGGGGTCGCCGCGGTGCAGAAAGGGATCCGTTTCGAGCTGCGGGAAGGACTCGAAACGCGGCTGCGGCAAAACCTGCCCTATCGCCTGACCGCGGCGCAGGAACGCGTGATCACGGAGATCAAGGGCGACATGATCGCGGAACGGCCCATGAATCGCCTGGTTCAGGGCGATGTGGGCTGCGGCAAGACCGTGGTGGCCGCGATCGCAGCGCTCCTGGCCGTCGAGAACGGGTATCAGGCATGCATCATGGCGCCCACCGAGATCCTTGCGGAGCAGCATGCCGCGAATCTCGGCGCCATGGCGGGGCCGCTCGGGATCGAGGTCCGGGTCCTCACCGGGAGGCGCAGAAAGAAGGAGAAAGAGGCCGTTCTCGACGCGATCAGCTCGGGTACGGCGCAGATCATCGTCGGCACCCATGCGCTCATCGAGGAAGAGGTGCGGTTCCATGCGCTCGGCCTTGCCGTTATCGACGAACAGCACCGCTTCGGGGTCCTGCAGCGGTCCACGCTTACGGCAAAGGGGTACGATCCCGACGTCCTGATCATGACCGCCACGCCGATCCCGAGGACCCTGGCGCTCACGGTCTATGGGGACCTCGACGTGTCCGTGATCGACGAGCTGCCGCCGGGCAGGGATCCGGTGGTCACCCGGATCTTCTTCGAGAGCAGGCGCCGCGAGGCCTATCGGCTCATCGAGGACGAGCTTGGCCGAGGACGCCAGGCCTACGTGGTCTATCCGCTCGTGGCGGAGACCGAGAAGAGCGATCTCAAGGCCGCGACCGAGATGGCGGAGCATCTGCAGAAAGACGTCTTCCCGCATCGACGGGTGGGGCTCTTGCACGGCAGGATGAAAGGGGAGGAGAAGGAGGCGGTCATGGCCGGCTTCAAATCCGGCGAGCTCGCCATCCTCGTCTCCACCACGGTTATCGAGGTGGGGGTGGACGTGCCGAACGCAACGGTTATGGCCATCGAGCACCCGGAGCGGTTCGGCCTGGCTCAACTCCATCAGCTGCGCGGCAGGGTGGGGCGGGGAGGCCACCGGTCCTTCTGCATCCTGCTCGGGCCGCGCATGTTCGCCCCTGAGGCGCGGGAGCGGTTGACCGCCTTTGCGCGCACCACCGACGGGTTCCGGATCGCGGAAGAGGACCTGCGGCTCCGGGGACCGGGCGAGTTCTTCGGCACCCGCCAGTCCGGCCTGCCGGATCTGCGGGCCGCGAACATCCTGCGGGACGCGGACCTGCTCGAAGCGGCGCGGGCCGAGGCGTTTGCACTGCTCGCCGAGGACCCGTCCCTCGCGCAGCGGCCCCAACTGCGCGATCTCGTGCGCCGGAAATGGCAGGGCCGCCTGGGGCTGATGTCCGTCGGTTGATATTTTCGGAGCGATCTGGTACAGTACCAGCACGATGCGCGAGACGCGGCGTCCTGGACCGGGGACCGGTCGGTCCGCGCAAGGAGAAGCCATGCATCTGTGGGAAAAGGCCGCGTTGAACATGCAGAAAGGCTCCCGCAAGGTCGCTGCCGCTGCCGCGACCTTCGCGGAGCGCATCCGTGCGGAGATCGCGGTGGTCCGGCTGCGCGTGCGCATCGACGAGGTCCGCTCCCGCACGGACGAGCTGCACCGGGCCATCGGCGTGGCCTTCGTGGAGCTGCACCGGAAGAACGAGTTGCGCAAGGAACTGGAGCCGCTCCTCCAGGACGACGCGGTGCAGGAGGCGCTGGCGGAGCTCGACGACCGCGGCCAGGAACTCGCGGAGCTGCGGGAAGAGATCCGGCGCGTCCGGAGCGATTTCGACGAAACCGTCAAACAGACGGAGGACGCCCTCGCATGATCATCGCCGCGGCGGGCATCGTGGGGCTGCTGATCGGCAGCTTTCTCAACGTCTGCATCGTGCGGCTGCCCCGCGGACGCTCCATCGTCACCCCGCCGTCGCACTGCCCGCGGTGCCGTTCATCCATCCGCCCCGTCGACAACATTCCCATTATCAGCTACCTGCTGCTGCGCGGCAGGTGCAGGAGCTGCGGCGAGCCGATCTCCTTCCGCTACCCGCTCGTGGAACTCCTGAACGGCCTGCTCTACGCCGGGATCGCGTTTCTGTTCGGGCTCGGCGGTGAGGCGTTCCTCGTCGCGGCACTCTCGTCGTCTCTCATCGTCATCACCTTCATCGACCTGGACCACCAGATCATTCCCGACGCTATCACGCTGCCGGGCATGCTGCTGGGGCTCGTGCTTGCCCCCTTCTTCATGACGCCCCTGACGGACCCCCTGCCTTTCGGCCTTGCCGCGCTCTTCCCGCACGTCGGACCGTACTTCATCGCCTTCTGCAACTCGCTTTTGGGGCTCTTTCTCGGCGGCTTTCCGCTCTTTGCCATCGGCTGGATCTGGGAAAAGCTGCGCCACGTGGAGGCCATGGGCGGGGGCGACGTGAAGCTCATGGCCATGGTGGGAAGCTTCCTGGGATGGAAGGCCGCGCTGCTCACGATCATGCTCGGCGCGCTTGCCGGCTCCGTGGCCGGGATCCTCCTGATCATCCTCAAAGGGCACAAGATGGAAAAGGTCATCCCCTTCGGCCCGTACCTCGCACTCGGCGCCCTGGCGGCTGCCTTCTGGGGGCGGACGATCATTGCGTGGTATCTCGGCCTGCTCCATCCATGAGCGACCGGGTCCTGTTCATACTGTTCTTGGGGGCACTGATCGTCATCGCCGGTACGCTGCTGCTCGGCGCCCTGTCGCGGTACTTCCGCAAAAATATCGGTCGAGGGTCGGAGAAGCGTGAAAAGACCTCGGACACCTCCTTCATCATCAACGCCTTTCACGAAGTCACGAAGCAGCTCAAGGAAAATGAAAAGGAGCTGGAACGCCTGCGGACCCTGGCGGAACAGCGCGCCGAGAACGTCGAAAGCTACAACGAGAACATCCTGCAGTGCGTGACGAGCGGGGTGATGACCTTCGACCGGGAGTGCAGGCTGACGACGAGCAACCGCGCGGCCCACGAACTCCTGGGGGGCAAGGACGCACTTGCCGCCAGGGACTGTACGGAGATCTTCGGCAACGGTGCCGTGACGCAGGCGGTCCGCGCGACCCTCGGAACGGGACAACCCTCGGCACGGATGGAGGCCATGCTCGACACCCCCTCCGGTCCGCTCTGGCTGGGATTTAATACGGCCGTGCTGACCGACCGGCAGGGCGCGGCCCTCGGGGTGATCCTTTCCTTCTCCGACCTCACGGAGGTGAAGCGACTGCAGGAACAGGTCGAACTCCGGGAACGGTTGACGGCCCTGGGCGAGATGTCCGCGGGTATCGCCCATGAACTCAGGAATCCCATGGCCGTGATCTCCGGATACGTGAATCTCCTCGGGAAGAAGGCCGATGCGGCGTCCCAGGAGACCCTGCGAAGCATCACGGACGAGATCGCGGGGATGAACCGGATCATCGGCGATCTCTTGGCCTTTGCCCGGCCTGCTGCGCTGAACCGCGTGCCGGTCCCCATGCGGGAACTGATCGAAGCGTGCCTCCGGAACGTCCTGCAGGCGGCCGGCGGTGCGGCGGAGCGCATCGAGACCGAGGTCGCCCTGGACGACGTGGAGATTTCCGTGGACGAGGTCCTGATGCGCCAGGCATTCGCCAATCTGTTCCAGAACGCCGTGGAGGCCATGCCCGAGGGAGGAACGCTTACGGTGCGGGGCGTGCGGAAGCGGGGGCTCGTCGTCGAGATCTCCGATACGGGAGCGGGCATCCCTGCGGAGCTGCTCAAGAAGATATTTCTCCCTTTCTTTACGACGAAAGATACGGGAGTGGGCATGGGGCTCGCACTGGCGCACAAGGTGGTCGCCTCTCACGGCGGCAGGATCGAGGCGACGAGCAGGGAAGGGGCGGGCTCCACGTTCCGGGTCACGCTCCCTGCCGGGTAGGACCTTCATGGAAGACCGGATCCTGGTGATCGAAGACAAGGAGAGCATGCTTGCCATGCTGCGCCAGACCCTGGAGGCCGAGGGCTACCGCGTGAGCACGGCCCGCGACGGCGCCGAGGGCATCCGGAAGCTCTCGGCGGAGCGGATCGGTCTGGTCCTGACGGACCTCAAGCTGCCGAAGAAGGACGGGTTTGCGGTCCTGCAGGCCGCGCGGCAGGAGGCGCCCACGATGCCGGTGATCGTCATGACCGCCTTCGGCACCATCGAGACCGCGGTCCGGGCGGTGAAGGAGGGGGCCTACGATTTCCTGACCAAGCCCTTCGATACCGGCCATCTCCTGGTCCTGATCCGGCGCGCCCTGGACGCCACCCGCCTGGCAACGGAGAACATCCTGCTGCGCGAGGAACTGGCCGAGCGGGTCGGGGTTCCGGTCATCATCGGCAAGAGCGGGCCGCTCGTGGAGATCACGGACCGCATCCGGAAGGTGGCGCCCACGAACGCGACGGTGCTGCTGCACGGCGAGAGCGGCACGGGCAAGGAGCTCTTTGCCCGCGCGGTCCATTTCCTGAGCCCGCGCAAGGACGCACCCTTCGTGCCGATCAATTCCGCTGCGATCCCGCGCGAACTGCTCGAAAGCGAGCTCTTCGGCCACGAGAAGGGCGCCTTTACGGGCGCCGAGGCGCGCAGGCTCGGCAAGCTGGAGCTCGCCCACACGGGCACGGTCTTCCTGGACGAGATCGGCGACATGGATACCGCTCTCCAGGCCAAGCTCCTGCGCGTGCTGCAGGAACAGGTGATCGAACGCGTGGGAGGGGAGCGGCAGATCCCCGTCGACCTGCGCGTGATCGCCGCGACGAACAAGGACCTGGAGAAGGCCGTTGCTGACGGACGGTTCCGCGAGGACCTCTTCTACCGGCTGAACGTTTTTCCGCTTACGATCCCGCCCTTGCGCGACCGGCGGGAGGACATTCCCGCCCTGGCGCAGCACTTCCTCGGCAAGTTCGCGGCCGAGGTGCGCAAGGGGCCGCTGACGATCGCGGACGAGGCCATGGACCTCCTCAGGAAGCTTGCCTGGAAGGGAAACGTACGGGAGCTCGAGAACGTGATCGAACGGGCGGTGATCTACGCCGAGGGCGGGACGATCCGGCCCAAGGACCTGGGGGTGAGCGAATCGCTCATCCTCGAGGCCCTCGCCGAGCAGATTCCTCTGGACGGCCCGCTCCATGCCGTGACCGACGCGGCCGTGCGGATCGCCGAGTCCAGGCGCATCCGTCAGGCGCTCCGCCAGACCGGGGGCAACAAATCGCGCGCCGCGGAGCTCTTACAAGTAAGCTACAAGACGCTCCTCACCAAGATCAAGGAGTACCGGCTCGAAGAGCGGGGCGAGTAGCCGATGGACCGGACCTCTTCCGCACCGCTCATGCGCATCCTGATCGTCAAGCTGTCCGCTATCGGCGACGTGGTGCAGGCCCTGCCCGCCGTCGAGGCGATCCGGAGGTCCCATCCCGGAAGCGAGATCACCTGGGTCGTCGAAGAGGCTGCGGCAGGCATCCTGGAGGGCCATCCCGCGATCGACCGGCTGCTGGTCTCGCGCAGGAAGGCCTGGTTGCGCATGGTGCGGAACCCCCGCCGGGCCGGGGCGGCGTTGCGGGAAATGCGGGAGTTCCTCCGTTCCCTCCGCCGACATCGCTACGACATCGCGATCGATCTGCAGGGGCTCCTGAAGAGCGGCGTGGTGATCGGCCTCAGCCGGGCAGCGCGTAAGATCGGCTTTGCCGGGACGCGCGAGCTGTCTTTTTGTTTTCTGAACGAGCGTCTGCCGCCTTACGACATCGAACGGCACGCCCTCCTGCGCTACCTGGACGTCGCAGCCTATCTCGGCGCACGCCACCCATCGCCGTCCTGCACCCTCCCGATCGGCCCGGAGGTCGCGCGCATGCGCGAGCGACTTCGCGCGGCGCTGCCGGCCGGCCGTCTATTCGTAGCCCTGAACCCTGTTGCGCGCTGGAAGACCAAGCTCTGGCCGGAGCGGAATTTCGCCGCCCTTGCCGATCGCCTGGTGCGCGAGCGGAGCGCCTCCGTGATCTTCACCGGAGCTCCCGGGGACCGGCAGACGATCGACCGGATCATTGCGCTGATGGACGAGAGCGCCCTGAACTGGGCGGGAGAGACCACGCTCAAGGAACTGGCGGCCCTGGCGTCGCTTGCCGACCTGTTCGTGACGACCGACACCGGTCCCATGCATGTGGCGGCCGCCGCTGGCGCACGGGTGCTCGCGCTCTTCGGGCCGACCGCGCCGTGGCGGACCGGCCCCTTCGGCGTCGGCCAGAGGGCCCTGCGCACGGGCATTCCCTGCGCGCCCTGTTTCCGGCGGACCTGTACGCGCCGGACACGCTGTATGGAAGAGATAACCGTGGAACGGGTGCTGGCCTCTGCGCGGCTGAACCTGTTGCCGCGGCGCGAGGTCAACGAGGCGGCTAGCAGACGCTGATCGCGGTCGTCTTCTCGATCAGGCGGATGATCTGGGCAAGGGTCAGCCGCCGGTCGTCGAGGGCCCAGAAGTAGAAGTCGTCGAGGGACCGGAAGGGGCCGTATGCGGCCCGGTGCGAGGCAAGGACGTTGCGGCTCGATTGGTCGAGCTCGCCGCCTGAGGTCTCCAGGAGGCGGTCCAGGGATCGGGGGAAACAGCGGTACCATGCGGCATAGGCATGTCCCTGGCTGCTGCTCAGCCGGTGCTTCAGGATCTCCAGCACGTAGCGGAAAAGCGAGGCTTGATCGGCCAGGGTATGCTCCGGGTCGCTCAGCTCGGAGTGCATGCCCACGGCCCGGCTCACGGCATCGTACTTGCCCGCGTCGAAAAGATTCTGAAGATAGGCCTTGAGGCGGTCCACCTGTTCGATGTCCGCTACACGCACCAGGGTAGGCATGGAAGGTCTCCTTGTCGGGGAATGGATGGCAACATTGCTGCTGATTGTAGCGCATGACGCGGCCGCTGGCAAGTTGAATTTTCCCAGGGCTGCGCTTGAAAAATACGCCGAAACCGGGTAGTGTCCGGAACGGTACGACCGATGTGCAAAACGGAGCGAGGGGAGGGCGGTTTGACGAACGAGGAATCGAGGACACCGGCAGGAAGCTGGCGCAGCGGGCTCACGCGCAACGTGGTGGTCCTGGGGCTCGTGAGCCTCCTGAACGACGGCGCGTCGGAGATGATCTATCCGCTCCTTCCCGCCTTCCTGACCATGGTGCTCGGAGCGGGCCCCGCCGCCCTGGGGGTCATCGAGGGCATTGCCGAGGCAACGGCCTCGATCCTCAAGCTCTATTCCGGCTGGCTGTCGGACCGGGTCAAGCGGCGGAAGGGTTGGATCGTGACCGGATATACGCTCTCGAACATCATCCGGCCGGTCATCGCCTTTTCCACCTCCTGGCTGCACGTGCTCGCGCTCCGCTTCGGGGACCGCGTGGGCAAGGGGTTGCGCACCTCGCCGCGCGACGCGATCATCGCCGAGTCCACACCCCCGGCCTTTCGCGGCAAGGCCTACGGCTTCCATCGCGCCATGGATAACAGCGGCGCCGTGATCGGCCCCCTGGCCGCCACGGCCCTGCTCTTCGCCTTCCACGACAATATCCGGACGATCATCCTGCTCTCCTTCGTGCCCGGCGTCCTCACGGTCTGCATGCTGCTGTTCGGCCTGCGCGAACAGCCCGAGGAAAGGACCGCAGCGCCTGCCGCGTCGGTCTTCCGGTTCCGCACGGCGCTCGGCGAGATGCCCGCGGGGTTCCAGAAGTTCCTCGCCATCGTCCTGCTCTTTACGCTCGGCAATTCGACCGACGCCTTCCTGCTCCTGCGCGCCCAGCAACTCGGGGTGTCCGTGCTGCTGTTGCCCACGATCTGGGTGGTGCTGCATATCGTGAAGATGGCACTGTCCGTACCGGGCGGCATGCTGTCCGATCGGATCGGCAGGAAGAAGGTGATCGCCGCAGGATGGCTCGCCTACGCCCTGGTCTACCTGGGCTTCGGCGCGGCCCACGCGCACTGGCATGCCTGGGCACTCTTCGCCGCCTATGGGATCTATTTCGGACTGACCGAGGGGGTAGAGAAGGCCTTGGTTGCCGACTTCGCTCCCGCCCATTTGCACGGCTCTGCCTTCGGGCTCTATCACCTGGTCGTGGGGGCGGGGGCGTTCCCGGCGTCGCTCCTCTTCGGTCTGGTCTGGCAGCGTTTCGGTTCCGCAGCGGCATTCGGGATGGGCGCCGGGCTTGCGCTCCTGGCTGCCCTGCTGCTCGCGCTCTTGCCCATGGGAAAGCAGGAGCAGGCAGGATAAGCCGCAAAACGAAAGAGGTGCTCCATGGCAACCTATACGGTAGCGATCACCGGCGCTTCGGGCGCTCCCTATGCCCTGCGACTCCTGCAGGAGCTGGTCCAGGGCGGCCACCGGATATTCCTCTCGATCTCGGGGGAGGGACGTGCGATCCTGCGGGATGAGACGGGGTTCGCGCTCGCGGGAAAGCCCGCAGACATCCGGCGCGCCTGGCAGGAGCGGTTGGGGGCCCAAGAGGGGCAGCTCGACTACTACGACGAACAGGACCTCTACGCGCCCATCGCGAGCGGCTCCGTCAAAACGGACGCGATGGTCGTGATCCCGTGCTCCATGAAGACCCTCTCTGCCATCGCCCATGGATACGCCTCTACCCTGATCGAGCGAGCCGCGGACGTAACACTCAAGGAAGGCAGGAAGTTGATCATCGTTCCGCGCGAGACGCCGCTGTCCGCCGTGCATCTCCGGAACCTGCTTACCTTGGCCGAACTGGGGTGCCGCGTGATCCCCGCCATGCCCGCCTTCTATCACCGGCCGCAGCAGGTGTCCGATCTCGTGGACTTCGTCGTGTCCAGGGTCCTGGACGCCCTGGGGGTCGAGAACGACGTGTCGCCGCGCTGGGGAGCATAAGGTTGCATGAGAGAAAAAGCATCGTCTGAGGGTTGACGGAACGGGAAAAATCTGCAATACTGGCCGCGTTCGTCCGAAGAGACGCAGCGCACGCGCGCATCCGCGCATCGGGGAGGTGTCTCGTGATCAAGATGATCCTGAAACTCCTGAAGGTCCTGAACTCCGAGGCGGATCCGGGTCAGATCAGTCTTGCACTCTGCTTCGCCTTGCTCTCCGGTTTTCTTCCCTTTTTCAGCCCCTTGAACATCATCGTCCTGCTCGTGGTCTTCCTGATCCGCGTGAACCTCTCGGCCTACTTCCTCGGGACCGCCTTCTTCGCGGGCATCGCCTATCTGCTCGATCCGCTCTTTAACCGCGTGGGGCTTGCGGTCCTGACCGCGGGGGCCCTGCACGGGCTCTGGACGACCTTGTACAATTCCACGATCTGGCGGCTGCAACGGTTCAACAATACCGTCGTCATGGGCGGCATCGTCGTCGGCGTCGTGCTGGCGATCCCGCTCTTCCTCCTCGGGAACTTCCTGATCCGCACCTACCGGGAGCGGATCCTGAGCTGGGTACGGAAGCTCCGGCTGGTGCAGGTCCTGAAGATGAGCAAATTCTATCATCTCTACCAGAAGCTTTCCTGAGGGGGGTGCCGCATGAAAAAATGGATACGCTGGAAAGGCCTGATCGCCTTCATCATCGTCGGCATTGCGGCGTTGCTGATCTGGTACCTCCTGGCAGACTGGATGGTCAAGACCGCGATCGAGAAGACCGGCACGGCGCTCGCGGGCGCCCGGGTGGAGCTGAAAAAGGCCGATCTTTCGCTCTCTCCGCCGGGGTTGACCCTCTTCGATCTCCAGGTAACGGACAAGGAGCATCCCCTCACGAACGCCGTGGAGGTGTCGCGCATCGCCTTCACCCTCGACGGTCTCAATCTTCTGCGGCGCAAGGTCCTTATCCGGGAGATGGCGATGCAGGGGGTGCGTTTCGGAACGCCGCGGTCGTACTCCGGTGCGATCACGAAGGCCCCGCCGGGAGCGCCGTCCGCGTCGAAGAACGAAGAGGGGGGATTCACGCTTCCGTCCGTCAAAGTGCCGGACGTGAAGAAAATCCTGCAGGAGGAGCAGCTTGCATCCCTCCAGCAGATCGCCGATGCCCGGAAGGAGCTGGAGGACGCGAAGACGGCCTGGAAGACGCGCGTGGCCGCCCTGCCGGACCAAAAAGCCATAGACGCCTATGAGAAACGGATCAATGACCTGCGCAGGGCAAGGCCCCGGAAGCTCAAGGACTACGAGCGGCTGGCCGGCGAGGCGTCCTCCCTGGCAAAGGATATCGAAAGGGATGCGAAGACCGTGCAGGCGGCCCGGAAAGACTTCTCAGCGACGCTCGCCGCATCGCGGCAGCAGCTCACTGCAGCGGAGAAGGCGCCCCAGGATGATATTCGCAGGATCATGGATAAATACGGGGTGTCGGCAGGCGGGGTCGGGAACATGAGCCGCCTCCTGTTCGGCAACACGGTGAGCACCTGGGTGGGTCGCGGCATGGAATGGTACGGCAGGGTGAAACCGCTGCTGACGCGACTCCGTTCCCGGAAGAACGGCGTCGCGGTGGTCAAACCGGCGCGCGCCAAGGGCATGGACGTACGTTTCCCCGAGTACCATCCCCTGCCCGATTTCCTGATCAGCGCCGTCAACGTCTCCCTGCAGGAGCCGCAGGGGACCTTCACCGGCACGATCAAAGACGTGACCACCGAGCAAGCCGCGATCAACAGACCCACGACCTTCGCCTTCAGCGGGGAAGGGCTCGCGGACATGCGTTCCCTGCGGCTCGACGGCATGCTGGACCACGTGCAGCCCGACAAGCCAGACGACCGCGCGACGATCACCGTCGAAGACTACCGGTTGGCCGGCATGCAGCTCTCGCGGAGCGACCGCTTCCCGGTCTCGCTTGCGCGGGGGACGGCGCATGCCGCGATCACGGCTTCCGTGGCCGGGGACGATCTGCACGTCCAGGTCCGGGCGCGGGTATCGGCTGCGCGGTTTACGGCTGCGGGACAGGACGCCTTTACCCGTCTGCTCGCGAACGCGCTGGCGAAGGTCACGGCATTCACCGTGAACGCGGACGTGACCGGGACCCTGAAGCACTACGATGTCAGCATATCATCCGATCTGGACCGGGTGCTGAAAGACGCGGCAGGCAAGGCGGTCCGCGAACAGGCAGCCAAGGCGGAAAAGGCGATCAAGGACGCAGTGGCGCAGAAGACCGCCGCTGCCCTCAAGGGCGTACAGGGAGATTTCGCGGACCTTGCGTCCGTCAACAGAATCTTGAGCGGCAGGGAGGGACGCCTGGACGACCTCCTGAAGAGGGCACAGGAGTCGGTCTCCAAGCCGCGGATCCGGCTCTGACCGGACCGGGCGGGAGGCAAGACGCGGGAGTGACCATGCCGATTGTTGCTCAGAGAGAGGGCGGTTTCCGCACGGTCCCGGCATTGAGCTGAGCCGCGCGATGGCAGTCGCGGTGGGCAAGCAAGATCGCCTTGTTGAACATGATGACGTCGATGTCCTTGCCGCTCTCCTGCTTGGTGCGCGAGCAGTAGTGGCAGACACTGGAACAATCGGCGCATCGCCCGTTCCCGTCTGTTATCAGGACCTCCGCGCCGCATGCCGTGCAGATCGTTTTCCCGTCCTCACTCTCCATAGCCGTGCCCCCTTTTGCGATTTGATGCATTAAATTACACATCTTTTCCGGGGAAAAGTCAACCCTGTTAATCTGATTTGCGGACCTTTTCCCCCCGAATATGCTCATGCAGGAACAGGGGAAGCGAACGGTTCGTTTCGCGTCGTGCAACGCTGCC
>JBJKRX010000148.1:0-27390 GCA_046704425.1 Nitrospirota bacterium | reverse complement strand
CAGCAGCCTCCACCTTCCCGCTCTGCGGCTTCTCTTTGGCGGAGTCGGGAATATACAACCCTCCGGCGGTCTTCTCCATCTCGTCCGTGTAGCTCACGAACACCCGGTCCTTCAACGGCTTGAACTTGACACTCATGGTGCTGCTCCTTTCTGGTTCGGCGTGTACTGATTGGCACTCTAGTTGATTGAGTGCTAGAAAGAAGATTTACCAAAAAAAAGAACGAATGTCAAGTGGAGGTGAGAAGCTTTCAGAGGAAAAACGGCGTTCATGGTCAAGCGGAATATTCCTTGACAACCCGAGGGGACGTGGATAATATATAAAAAATTTTTTATATGAGATAGGCATAACCTACTATCATTATGATTTCATTAAATTTTGAACAGCACAAGCAGAAGCTCTATGCCACGGCAGCCGCCCTGGCGATATTTACCATCACTTACAATATTGCGGAAGGCATCGTATCGGTCTTGTTCGGCCTTACGGACAAGAGCATGACGCTTTTCGGCTTCGGTCTGGATTCCTTTGTCGAAGTCCTGTCGGGCATCGGGATCTGGCATATGGTGCGCAGGATCCGGCGCAGGGAATCAGAGGACCCCGACCGTTTCGAGCGTAGGGCGCTCAGGATAACGGGCGCCGGGTTTTTCGTCCTGGCCTGTGGGCTCATTATCGCCGCTGCCGTGGATCTGGTCGAAAGACGACACCCGGACACCACCTTTTGGGGGATCGTCGTCTCTCTCGTCTCCCTGGTCACTATGTATTTCCTGATCGGTGCGAAAGAACGGGTCGGCAGGCAGCTTGGCTCCGAGGCCATCCTCGCCGATGCCGCGTGTACGCGCGCTTGCCTGCAACTCTCCATCGTACTGTTGCTCGCCAGCGCAGGCTATGCACTGACCGGCATCGGCGGCATTGACGCTGTCGGGACGTTCGTGATCGCCGGCCTTTGTTTCCGGGAGGGGCGGGAGGCATTCGAAAAGGCGCGAGCCAAGAGCTTCGCCTGTACCTGCGGTGGTGCCTGCCGGACCGGGCAGGGAGACTGACTACACGGGATGGAAGACCTGAGCGCCATATTCAAGGCCCTCTCGGACGAAACGCGGCTTCGCATCGTGAAGCTGCTCGAAGCGGGTGAATTGTGCGTCTGCGACATCACGGCCGCGCTGGACACCATCCAGCCCAAGGCATCGTTCCATCTCGGCGTTCTGCGGCAGGCCGGACTTTTGATTGACAGGAAGCAGGGGAAATGGACCCGCTACCGCCTGGCTGAGGCAGAGCCGTTCCGCAGGGTGCTTTTGGCGTCGATCTGCGCTCAGGCGGACAACGCCGCGCACGCGGAAGACCGGAAGCGGCTTGCCCGCTTTCTCGCAACGAAAAAAGACGGACCCGGCTGCCCTGCTGAGCAGACCGGGCCGGCGTTCACCGAAGGAGGAATCACGTATGAGGATCTGTTTCCCGGTTCAGACGGATGAAGGACTCGAGAGTGCGGTCTACAACCATTTCGGCTCGGCCCCGCAATTCGTGGTCGTCGACACGGACACGAAGGCCGTTGCCGCGATCAACAACCGCGATCAGCATCATGCACACGGCTCGTGCAGCCCTGCCAAGGCCCTGGACGGCCGGCAGATCGACGCGGTCGTAGTGGGCGGGATCGGGGCAGGGGCGCTTGCCGGTCTGAACAGCATGGGCATTGTCGTGCACCGGGCCCAGGCTGCATCCATCAGGGAGAACATGGAGCTCTATGCGTCCCGGAGCCTCCCGATCCTGACGCCTGCTGGGTGCTGCGGCGGCCATAGCCACGGTGGTGGCTGCGCACACTAATAATTAATACCGCTCCCTGGGGATGCCTGCGGAACGACCGTTTTTTGCTAGAATAGAAGCATGGCCACCGGTCGTCGTCTTTTCACGAAAAGCGGCGGCAGGGCCGCGAATGCCCTGTCGCTGCTGATTCTTTCGATGCTCATCCTGCTTCTCCTCCCGACAGTTCTCGGTGCAGAGGAGCAATGCGGACCGGAACCCGGCAGGCAACAGGCTGTCGGGCTGTGCTCCGAACCCACAGGTTCCCTCCTCTTCAACAGCGGCGCATCCCTTCTCCAGCTGAATCCCGCAGCGCTCGCGCAGCCCCCGGTGCAGTCCGGGGGCAACGGTCATTCCGGCGCCGCGGCACGGAGCGCACAATCCATCCCCCTGCTCTTCTTTCACGGCCGGGGATGTCCCCACTGCGAGAAGGAGCGGCAGTTCCTGGACAAGCTGCAACGCTCCCATCCAGCTCTCCGGATTAAGGCATACGAGGTTTGGTACGACAAACAGAACGCTGCGCTCCTGTCCTCGCTGCTGCAGGCGCGGGGCATGCGCCTGACCGGCGTGCCCGTGACGTTCATCGATCGCGAGGTGTACATTGGCTTTTCCCCCGAGATCGCGAACCGGATCATCCGTGCGGTCGAGCAGTGCAACGACGGACACTGCACGGACCCGAGAGCGCAAGGGACGAAGCAGAGCGGCGCGACCGGGACCACGGGCCTGCTGAACATCCCGCTCTTGGGGAGGCTCGACGCGCGCGCGGCCTCGCTCCCGGTCATCACCGTGGTGATCGCTGCCCTGGACAGCGTGAACCCCTGCGCATTCTTCGTGCTCCTGACCCTGCTCGGTCTCCTGTCCCATGCCCGGTCGCGCAACAAGATGCTGCTCGTGGGCGGCGTATTCGTCTTTTTCTCCGGGTTCATATATTTCCTGTTCATGGCAGCGTGGCTCAATCTCTTCCTGGTCATGGGGCGGGTCGCCCTGCTCACGACCATCGCGGGCGCAGTGGCGCTCGTCATCGCAGCGATCAACATCAAGGACTTTTTCGCCTTCAGGAAAGGCGTCTCGCTCACGATCCCGGAAAGGGCGAAGCCGCGGCTCTACGAGCGGATGCGGTCGCTTTTGCGGTCCGCGTCGCTGCCCGCGGTGCTTTTCGGGGCCGCGGCGCTCGCCATCGCGGCCAATGCCTATGAGCTCTTGTGCACGGCCGGATTCCCCATGGTCTATACGCGCATCCTGACGCTGCGCAATCTTCCGCTCGTAGTCTATTACCTCTATCTCCTTGCCTACGCCGTCATCTATGTGCTGCCCCTCTTCCTGATCGTGACGCTCTTTACCGTAACGCTCGGAGGAAGGAAACTGACGGAGCAGCAGGGGAGGGCCCTGAAGCTCCTGTCCGGCATGATGATGCTCGGCCTCGGCGCAGTTCTCGTATTGCAGCCCGCGCTCCTGAACAGCGTCGTCTTCTCCCTGTTCCTGCTCGTTGGGGCGGGAGTCCTCTCGTTCTGCATCGTCCTCGCCACGCGGAAGATCGAGGCCCTGCGGCTGCATAGGGCCGGATGAGGAGGGAGGGATGCCGCTCCTGGAGATCAAGGACGTGGTGTTCGGCGCGGGACCGGAGCATCCGGCGCCCATCCTCGCGGGGCTTTCTCTCTCCCTGGAGGCAGGGGAGGTCCATGCCCTGCTCGGCACGAACGGCACGGGCAAGAGCACCCTGGCAGGGCTTATCATGGGCTGCGGGGGCTGTCGCCCCGCGTCCGGCGCGATCGCCTTCGACGGCACGATCATCAACAACCTGGCGATCCACGAGCGGGCCCGGCTCGGCATCACGCTGGCCTGGCAGGAGCCGGTGCGGTTCGAAGGGATCACGGTCCGGGAGTACCTGACCGGAAAGCACACAGACCGGGACCCCGCACCGTATCTGGAACTGGTCGGGCTCTCGCCGGAACTCTGTCTCGACCGGATGGTGGACCGAAGCCTGAGCGGGGGCGAGCGCAAGCGCATCGAGCTCGCGTCGGTGCTTGCGCTCGGACCGCGACTCGCCGTGCTGGACGAGCCGGACTCGGGCATCGACATGCTCTCGATCCAGGACGTGATCAACGTGATCAAGGCCTTCCGGGAGCATGGGACCGCGGTGCTGCTCATCACCCACCGCGAAGAGGTCGCGGTGATCGCGGACCGGGCGTCCCAGCTCTGTTTCGGCAAGATCGTGTGCTCGGGAGCGCCGGACAAGGTCGCGGAACACTATAAGCTCCGGCAGTGCCGGGTCTGCTCCACAGGAACGTGCCACTATGTCTGAACTCGACGAACTTCTCAAGGCCTATGCCGCGGCGGGCGGGGACCGCGGGGCGCTCGCGGACGCGTCCGTCGCGCACCTGGCGGTGAGCGGCGGCTCAGTGCTCAGCTCCCGCACGGTCGCCGGTCTGGATGCGGATGTGCGCGAGACCGGGAAGGGCGTCTCCGGCCGCATTACCGTGCGCGCGGGCGTGAAGCTCCTGCGGCCCGTGCACCTCTGCTTCAGCGTTTTGGGCCACGAAGGGTCCCAGGAGATCGACCTCGTGGTGCGGCTCGAACCGGGCGCGGAGGCGGAATTCATCGCCCACTGTTTCTTCCCCAATGCGCTGCGGGTGCGGCACGTCATGGACGGCAGGGTGGAGGTCGGGCCGGGGGCGACCATGCGGTATCACGAGACGCACTTTCACGGGCCTGCGGGCGGGGTGGAGGTGGTGCCGCGGCTCGCGGCGACCCTGGCTGACGACGGCAGATACCTGGCGGACTTCACCCTTATCACGGGCAGGGTGGGGAAGCTTGCCATCGATTATCGCGTCGATGCCGGGGCGCGCGCCGTGGCCGAGCTGACCACACGGGTCTTCGGACGGGAGGACGATGCGATCGATATCCAGGAGTCGATCGCCCTGAACGGGGAAGGGGCCCGGGGGCTCATCAAGGCGCGGGTCGCGCTCGAGGGACGTGCGCAGGCCGAGGTCCGGGGCATGACCGAAGGGAACGCCCCCGGTGCGCGGGGCCACGTGGACTGCATGGAGATCGTGAAGGACCAGGCGCTCGCCCGGGCGATCCCGCAGGTGCAGGTGACCCATCCCCTGGCCAAGGTGACCCACGAGGCCGCGATCGGGAGCGTGGACCGGAGGCAGATGGAGACCCTCATGGCTCACGGTCTCGCACCCGAAGAGGCGGTCGAGGCGATCGTGAAGGGAATGCTGAAATAAGCGCCCGGCGCAGCGTCCGGCGCGGGCTGTTGCAATCGCCGCCCGTATCGTCTATTATGCAATCGAGGTTTGTTAAGTAAGGAAAAGGAAAAAAGTAAGAAAAGAAGAAGCGAGGAACGCGGGAAACGCTGCTATGGAAGACTATCGATCCTTACCCGATGAATTGCTGATCACCAAGCTGCTGCTGAAGGAGGACCGCTTGCCCCGGGTGGCTGTGGACGAGATCATCCGGCGCGGACCGCGGATGATCGGGCGCCTGTCCGCGATCGTGTCGGACGACGACTCGTGGTACCACGACCTCCCGGAATGGTGGGGCGTGGTGCACGCCGTGTACCTCCTGGGCGCGATCGGGACCTCCGGCGCGGTCCTGCCGCTGCTCCGGTCCCTGCGTTTTGCCGACGCTGCGGACTGCGACTGGGTCACCCAAGACCTGCCGTCCATCTTCGGTGCCGTGGGCCTGCCGGCCCATGACGGCCTCCGGAGGATCGCCACGGACGAGACCTCCGGCTGGTTTACCCGCACCCTGGCGCTCGAAGGACTTGCGGCCATCTCCCTGCGGCACCACGAACTGATCGACGAGACGCTCGATCTGGTCCGCTCCGTGCTTGCCGATCCCGGCGAGGACCGGCGGCTGCGCCAGTCGGCGGGCCTCATCCTTTTGGACTTCGTGCGTCCGCAGGACCGGGAGGCGCTGCTCTCCTTTGCTGCGGAAGAGCGGGCGCGCAAGACAACCCCCCCCGATGAGCGACTCAGCCAGGACGCCATCGAGATCGCATTCCGGCGGGGCGTGCGCAACGCCGCTCCCTACACCCGCGACTGGCTCTCGTTCTATGATCCCGCGGAGATCGCGGCCCGGCAACGACGGTGGGCCGAGGAAGAGCAGCGGGAAACGCGGACGGCGGAGGAAGAGGAGGCCGGCGGCCTCGTCCCCTTCGCGCGGATGGCCCTGACGGTCGGAAAAAACGATCCCTGTCCCTGCGGCAGCGGCAAGCAATACCGGAAATGCTGCGGCATCATCCACTAGCGCAGACCGCCCTGCATTGACTTTCCCCTGTTGGTGCGGTACAATTCCTGACCTTTTTCCCCGTTCCTAATCCTTCCGGAGGTGCAGAGAGTGGCAAAGGTAGCGCGCGCGCTCATCAGCGTATCGAACAAGGACGGCATCCTGGATTTCGCGAAGGGCCTTGCCCGGCTCAAGATCGAGATCCTCTCCACCGGCGGCACGGCGAAGATGCTGCGCGACGCCGGCGTCCCGGTCAAGGATGTGGCGGAGTTCACCGGCTTCCCCGAGATGCTCGACGGCAGGGTCAAGACCCTCCACCCCAAGGTCCACGGCGGGTTGCTCGGCAGGCGCGACAACCCGGAGCACGTGCGCCAGATGCAGCAGTACGGGATCGAACCTATCGATCTCGTGGTCGTGAATCTCTACCCCTTCGAACAGACCGTGGCCAAGCCCGGCTGCACCCTCGCCGAGGCGATCGAGAACATCGACATCGGCGGGCCGACCATGCTGCGCTCGGCGGCGAAGAACTACACCGACGTGGCCGTGGTGGTCTCGCCGCGCGACTACGGCCGCGTGCTCGAAGAGATCGAGAAGCACGGCGAGGTCTCGGCCAAGACCCGCTTCGAGCTCTGCCGCACCGTGTTCCTGCATACGGCGCGGTACGACAGCGCCATCTCCGCCTGGCTCGACAGCCAGGTCCCCTCCGAGGAAAAGACGCGGTTCCCGAACATCCTGACGCTCCAGTTCGAGAAGGTCCAGAACCTCCGCTACGGCGAGAACCCGCACCAGGAGGCGGCCTTCTACCGAGAGTTCGGCAGGAAAGAGCCCTCCGTCTCGGGCGCGAAGCAGCTCCAGGGCAAGGAGATGTCCTTCAACAACTACCTGGATGCGAACAGCGCACTGGAGCTCGCCAAGGAGTTCTCCGAGACCGCTGCGGTGATCGTTAAGCACAACAATCCCTGCGGCGTGGCGATCGCGCCGACCCTTGTCGAGGCATACCGCAAGGCGCGGGACTGCGATCCCGTCTCGGCCTTCGGCGGCGTGGTCGCCGTGAACCGCATGCTCGATTACGAGACGGCCAAGGAGCTTGCGGCGACCTTCGTCGAGGTGGTGATCGCGCCGGAGTTCGCGCCGGACGCCCTCGACGAGCTGAAAAAGAAGAAGGACCTTCGGCTGCTCGATGTCGGCTCGACGCTCGCGGGCCCGGCCGAGGGCATGGATCTCAAGAAGGTCGCGGGCGGGCTCATCTATCAGGACCGCGACCTCGGCAGGATCGCGGACATCCGCTCGCTCCGCACGGCGACCAAGCGCAAGCCCTCGGACGACGAGTGCGCGGCGCTCGGCTTTGCCTGGAAGGTCTGCAAGCATGTCAAATCGAACGCGATTGTGTTCACCGCGAAGGACCGGACCGTCGGCATCGGCGCGGGCCAGATGAGCAGGCTGGATTCGGTGCGGCTCGCGGTCATGAAGGCCCAGTCCCCGCTCACGGGGACCGTGCTCGCTTCCGACGCCTTTTTCCCCTTCCGCGACGGGCTCGACGAGGCTGCCAAGGCGGGCGTCACGGCCGTGATCCAGCCCGGCGGTTCGCTCAAGGACGACGAGGTGATCCGGGCCGCGGACGAGCAGGGCATCGCGATGATCATGACGGGGATGCGCCATTTCCGGCATTGAGGGGAGGGGCGACGATTACGCCTCCCCGGTTCCCCTCGGGGCAGAGGCCATGAAACGGATCGTTACCACAGCTTTTCTTGTGCTCCTGCTGGCAGCGGGCTGCAATCAACAGGGCGGCGTACGGGAAGGCAACGCGCAGGCGGCGACGCCGCAGGAAATGCAGGCGCCGGAGACCCGCGGTCCCTACTATGCCGGACTGATCGAAGAGTATCGGACGACTCTCGCCCGGGACCCCCGGAACCTTGCCGCTTTGATCGCGCTCGGCAACGCCTATTTCGACAGCGGGCAATGGCGCGATGCGGTAACGATCTACGAACATGCGCTGGTGGTTGATCCCACGAACGCCGATGTGCGTACGGACCTGGGCACGGCGTACCGCAACCTCGGGATGCCGGACCGGGCGCTCGCCCAGTATGAACACGTCCTGCAGATGGATCCCGACCACCTGAACGCCCGGTACAACATGGGCATCGTCTACGCCTACGATAAACGGAACGCCCGCGCGGCGATCCGGGCGTGGGAACAGTTCCTGAAACTCGCGCCGAACCATCCCCAGGCCGAGCGCATCCGGGCCGACATCGCGGCCTTGCGGCGCGGCGCCCGGCTTACGAAGGGCAACGAATGATCCGGGGCATTCTCTTTCTCCTGGTCCTGCTGGCAATCGCCCATGCCGTCCGGACCGTGTTCCGGAGCGCCGTCGAGGCCTTCCACGGTCACGGGGAGGAGCGAGCGACCGCGGCCCTTGGCGGAGAAGACATGGTCCGCGACCCGGAGTGCAACACCTTCGTCCCCCTGCGGCGGGCCGTCACGCGCCGCGTCGGCGGCACGGTTCTCTACTTCTGCAGCGAGGAGTGCGCAAAACGGCATACCGAGAAACGCAGGACCTGACCACGCGCCGCGTCCGGTCCCGGATACGAACGTACCTGCCGGTCCTGTTCCGTCTGTGCGCAGTGCTCCTCATGATAAGCTGCGTGTCCCCGGAACCGGACGTCCCGCAGCCCAGGCCGGCCTCGTTGCTCTCCCTGGTCCGGTCGCTTGCCGGCGAGCTGAAGATCGTTATCTGGAAATCCCATTACACGTTGACGCTGTACAAGGGTGACCGGCCGGTCAAGACCTACCGTGCCGTTTTCGGCAGGGGGTTCCGGGACGGCGACAAGCACAGACGCGGAGACCAGCGGACTCCCGAGGGCCGGTATTACATCTGTACCATGAACCACAGCAAGCGGTTCTATAAGTTCATGGGATTGAGCTACCCGGGGGTGCGGCAGGCGGAAGCGGGCCTCCATTCCGGGCTCATCTCGTACCGGCAATACATCGCTATCCGACGGGCCATCGCGGAACGGCAGCAGCCGCCGTGGTGGACGAAACTTGGCGGTGCAATCGGCATCCACGGACGGATGTTTGCGCAGTCCGCGACCGACACGAACTGGACCGCCGGCTGCATTGCCCTGAACAACGCCGATATCGACGAGATCTACAGCGTCGCGACCATCGGGACCCCGGTCGTGATCCTGCCATGAGCCGGTCGCGGGTAGCCGCGGACGCCCGGGCATATCTCGAAATGCGGCGGGGGGACATCGGACGCTGCGTGAAGTGCGGGACCTGCGCGGCCGTCTGTCCGTCCTATGCCGGAGCCCGTGACGAGACGTACTCGGCCCGGGGCAGGATGGCGCTGGTCCAGGCGGTGCTGGACAGACGGATTGCCGTCGCGAAGGCATTCCGGGACCGGCTTGCTGCCTGCACGACCTGCCTGTCCTGCGAGTCCGTCTGCCCCATCGGTGTCCCCGTCGTCGCGATCATACAGGCGGCCAAGGAACTGGCTGTCGCTGAGGCGGGTCCCGGGTTCGTGAACAGCCTGGCTGCGGGGGTGCTGCGGCGGCCCCTTCTGTTCGGGGCGGTCGCGCGGCTCGCGCCGCTTTTCCTGCACCTCCCCGCGGAACGCAGGCTGGGCGAGACCACGGTTCGGAAAAGGGCCGCTGCGGGAACGCCGGAAGCCCGGGCTCTCTTCTTCCCGGGCTGCGCCGTGCAAGGCCTGCAGTCGGACATCGGCAGGGCAGTAAAGAGGGTCCTCGGCGCGCTTGGTTATGACGTGATCACGCCGGCAGGTCTGCAGTGTTGCGGCAGGCCGTTTCTCTCTTTGGGGCTTCGCAAAAGAGCAGAAGACCTGGCGCGCCGGAATGCACGGATCCTGACGACCACGAAGGCGGACGTGATCGTTACGGCCTGCGCCGCCTGCGGCATGACCTTCAAGAAGGACTATCCCGCGCTGCTCGGCGGGGTGCGGGCGCCCGTCGTGCTCGACATCCACGAGGTCGTGGGCCCCCGGCTTTCCCGCGTTGCCTGGTCATCCGTCGCGGGCACGATCACGTGGCATGAACCCTGCCACCTCGGCAGGGGGCAGGGACTGGGGCCGGTCGCGCGCTCCGTCCTAGACGCAGTCCCGGGGCTCGACCGCGTCGAGATGGAAGATGCGGACCGCTGCTGCGGATTCGGCGGGGCCCTGCGCCTGACGCAGCATCGCCTCTCCGACGCCATCGGCGGCGCCAAGGCACGGGCCGTGCTGGAGACGAAGGCGTCGCGCGTCGTGACCGGCTGCCCGGGCTGCAGGATGCAGATCAGCGCGGCCCTGCGGCGTGCCGGTTCAGACGTGGTCGTCCTGCATACGGTCCAGGTGCTGGAAGAGGCCCTGACCGGGGAGAGACAGTAAGACGAGGCTGAACCGCTGAACACCGCGTGTCCGTCGTTGCTGATATCGTACGCGGCGTTCTCGGTGAATGGCCCATTATGACATCATCACGCACAAAGGAGAGGGTATGAAATTTTTTATCGACACGGCGAACGTCAAGGAGATCGCCGAGGCAACGAGTCTCGGGGTGGTGGACGGGGTCACGACGAACCCGTCGCTCGTCGCAAAGGAAGGGAGGGACTTCCGCGAGGTCCTGGGCGAGATCTGCAGTATCGTGGACGGGCCGATCAGCGCCGAGGCCGTAAGCCTCGAGGCGGACCAGATGGTGGCCGAGGGGACGGAACTGGCCAAGATCCACAAGAACATCGTCGTAACGCTCCCCATGACCAAGGAAGGGCTGAAGGCCACGAAGGTCCTCGCGAAGAACGGCGTCCGGGTGAACATGACCCTGGTCTTCTCGCCCATGCAGGCCCTGCTCGCCGCCAAGGTCGGCGCGGCCTATGTGAGCCCCTTCGTGGGCAGGCTCGACGACATCAGCCACTACGGCATGGACCTGGTGCGCCAGGTGGTGACGATCTACGACAACTACGGGTTCGGGACCGAGGTGATCGTGGCAAGCGTGCGGAACCCGCTGCACGTGGTGGACGCCGCCATGGCGGGCGCGCATATCGCGACGATCCCCTTTTCCGTGATCGACCAGCTCGTGCGGCACCCCCTGACGGACGCGGGGATCGATAAGTTCCTTGCGGACTGGAAGAAACTGAAGAGCAAATCCTGACGATCGGGTGGAACGATGCCTATTTATGAATATCAATGCGGGGCCTGCGGTTGCTCTTTCGAGCAGCTGGTCTTCGGATCTGCGGCTGCGCCTGCCTGCCCCCAGTGCGGCTCGCAGAAGACCCAAAAACGGCTCTCGCGGTTCGGGATGGGAAAATCGGCAGCCGCAGCGGCCTCCGGAACCGCAGGAGGATCGGGCTGCGGGGGATGTTCCTCTTCCTCCTGCGCCGGATGTAAATAGCTTTATTATTTCGAGCTGTTAGGGGCGCGTTTTGCATGCGTAAGGGAGTGGTACTGCGTTCTTTTCTATTGACGGAGCCGCACCTGCGGGAGTATCATTGGTAAGTTTAAGCGATTTTTCATGCAGGCGTCGGCCCGCACGAACGGCAGTCACGAGAAACGAACTCCATGGTCTTTATACTTCTTCTTGCAGCAGGCTTGTTCTTCATACCGTCGTCGGCCTTTGCCTGGGGTCCCTTGACCCATATGTACCTGGGCAACGAGATTCTCTCCTGCGCCTCCCTCCTCCCGGCAGGCATCTATTCCCTCATCAAGAAGCACCGGCAGGACTACCTCTACGGCAACCTCATGGCCGATATCATCATCGGCAAGAAGTATCTCCCCGACGACAAGAGTTCGCATTCCTGGGACGTAGGGCTGAAGCTCCTGGACCAGGCGAAGGAGTGGCCCGAACGCGCCTTTGCCTACGGTTACCTGGGCCATCTGGCCGCGGACACGGTGGCCCATGAGACCCTGACGGACGAGTTGGGAAACATGGGCCATACCTGGGTCGAGATGAAGGCGGACAGCCTGATCGATAAGACCTACTGGCTCCAGACGGTCACGATCAGCAAGGCAGTCCGCAAGCGAAGCCATCTCCTGCTCGAGAATTCGCTCGATCGTTACCTCTTTTCGTTCAATACCAACCGTCGCATCTACCGGAGCATGGTGTTCTTGTCCGTGCTGAACAAGAAGCGTGAGCGCGGCATGGACCGGGCCATGATCCGGGAGCTGCATGACGAATCCATCTCCCGCATGCTCGACCTTCTGCAGCACGGCACCGACTCTACTGTGCTCAACCGCAAACCCCTCTGATTGAGCATCTCTCCTTGTTTTTTCCTGCAGAATCCGCAGAAAAATTTTTCTGCATCAATTTGAAACAAATTTTACAATATAAATTTTATCAATAGGTTGTATGGTTTTCCTTCTCAAAAAAATGCGTTACTCGTAGTTTTTTTTCAAAAACCTAGTATTTCTACGGATTGACTTTTCCCTCGCACTCGTATATCGTCGTGTCTGCTCTACTCTCATTCTGCATAGCCACACAGTCATCATTACCCCGTCTACACGTACGGGGTGCGCCAGAGACGCGCGCGCCTTATGGATCGGTCCAGCACCGATAGATGTCCCGGCCGTCCCGGGGGGGGGAGGCAGCCGCATGGAGTACATGAAAGTGATTGTCCCGAACCGCAATTGCGAGGATATCGATGTGCTGCTGAACAGTGCGCGAAACGGTAAGATCGGCCAGGTGATCACCTTGAACAAGGGGTTTGTGCTGGTGACCGTCGATCTTCCCGGCGCCGAGAAGCGGATCGTAGATGTTCAGAACACGACGCCGGCGAACCCGAAATGCGTGGAGATTCGGGCATGAGGCGGAGCGGCCCGGGCAGGATTCGGCCAAGAGAACGTAGTTCTGGACGGCATGCAGGGGGGAGATATGCGTGATCGCACGTGTGTCAATATCGGGATGACTTTTTACGGCGGTGTTTCGCTGGCGGTCTACGAGGCCGGCGTAGCCGAGGAATTCATTCGCTTCGTCCAGTTCTGCAAGGAGCAGCAAAGGCAGGTAAACATCAGGGTCCTGTCCGGCTCGTCTGCGGGCGGCCTGGCCTCGATCATGATGTCCGCAGCGCTCGTGAACTCCGTTGACCCCGCGACGCATATCGAGCGGATGCGGCGCATCTGGTTCGATATCGCGGACCTCGGCCGGCTCCGGTATCCCGAGAACGGCAATATTACCTCATTTCTGGACAACGACATCCTCGAAACAGAGATCCAGTCCTACCTCCAGATCAAGAACGGGTCCGGCGGCTTGATCACGGACGACGGGAATCTCACGGTACTCGTCACCGGAACGAACATGCAGGGATTCTTCGACGCCGTACCGGTGGAGGAGGACTTCACCGCACCCTACCGGTTCGCGGACAAGGCACTGCCGACAACCCGCCATACCGAGGTGTTCACCTTTACTGCTCAAGACCTCCGGAGGGCGGCGGAAGAGCAGGGCAGAGAAGAGCGGGCCAAGATCGCGAAAGCCGCCCGCGTGACCTCATCCTTTCCCGCAGCGTTCCCCCCGCAGTACATCAAGAGCCCGAGCTTCCCCGAGGAAAGCCGCGCTCTCTACGCGGATCAAACGAACAATCCGCTCTCGTTCTGGTACTACGACGGCGGCGTGCTGGACAATAAGCCCCTGGGACACGCCATCGACTATATGGAAACGAACCGGGACGACGGACAGTGGTGGTTCTTTTTTGTAGACCCGGACCCGGAAAGCACGGCAGCGCAACATCGGACATGGGGTAGCGACCCGCAGAATCCGCCGGACCCGGCAACGACGGCGCTGTCGGTCCTGGAAATGCAGGGCTCGGAGACGATCTATTACGACCTGCGGCGTATCCAAAAGATCAATCATCAGGTGGCGCAGATCAAGGACCTGAGCGCTACACTCTGGTCCGCACTGTGCTCCGGCCGGCTCGCGATGCCAGGCCCGCACGAGAAATTATTGCAGGGACTGGAGCAAAACGTAAAGAACGCGCGTGTGTATCGCTTGCTGCCCGATTTTGTAAAATGTCTGGCCCTGCTGCGCTGCCGTTTTTTCAAGATTGAAAATGCCCTGGACGAGGCTCGCAAGAGGGAGATCGAAACAATCCAGCGAACCGTGATCGACAGCATCGTCCCGATCGATGCGCGCCGGATCGTCCGCGCCTGCCGTCTTCAGATAGAAAAGGGGCACATCCTGCACGAGATCGGCGAGCCGCAGCGGCAGGATCTGGTCGCGGCCGGTTTCCGGATCGACGCATCCGCGAGCATGGCGCGCTACGAAGAGGCGGCACGGCAGGCTGCGGCTGCGCAAGAGCGCTTTCGGCAGATCGCCTACTGGGTGGAAGACGATTATACGGGCGCTTCTCCCGTCCTGTCCGATGCGACATGGCAGGCCTTTGCCGAGGCATGGGAAGGGAAACAGGCCGTCGCTTCGAGCAAGGGATGGATCGGGCTGAAAGAGGCCCTGCAGGACCTGCAGGCCGCCTATGACGCCGTGGAGCAGGAGATCAGAAAGAATCTCCCCGACGACGGTCAGTTCGCCTCCGTCACGTGCTACGTGCGCCTGAACGAAGCGATCCATGCAGCCTCGGGCGTCGAAACCCGTGAGCAGATCAAGGTTGTCAAGATCTACCACAATACGGAACAGGGATGCCTGGCCGGATCGAAGCTCGGTCACTTCTCCGGCTTTCTCGACCGGCGCTGGCGTAAGAACGACTATCTCATGGGCATGCGCGACGCCCGGGAACTGGTGCAGGGGAAGCTGCGAGACCTCTTCTCGCCGCAGGAATGGGTGCAGTATCGCGCCTGGCGTTCGAACCAGGAAAAAAATATGCCGAAGCGCTATCGACTCAGTCCGGCAGATGCGCTGCCGCAAACGGAGATGCAATTTACTACCCTCCCGGCGACAACGGTCGTCGCGGACCTGAACGCGATCCTGGCGACCTTCGAGAAGCTGATCGTAAAGTACCGGGCAAAGAACGGGATCTTCAAAATAGCCCGTGCGTTGCAGGTGCCCGTTATTTCGAAGGTCCTGCGGTTCTTCCTCTGGCTGGTGAAGCAGGCCACGGCCCGCACAACGGAGACCGGGCACGATGTCAGTACCCTGGCGCAGTATCGGAAAGGGTTCTGGCGCTCCGTAGGGTTTACCGGCATCGGCATTCTGATCGGGCTGGTCCTTGCCTTCTTCCTGCCCGATGCGGTGCGAGATTTCGCGTCCTTTGTGTGGAAGCACATAAAGATGTTTTTCTGACTCGGTGTTGGCTGTGAAGAAAAAAAGTGGGATTTTCCCCGACCAGGTGGACTTGACGTTTCTGCGCCGTCGGGATACGTCGTTGCCTCTCCAGGGATTCGACGGAGAAGGAGAAAACGTGATCGATGATAGCAAGTACAACAGCAGGATCGGCTTCGGCGTCATGATCGAGGATTTACCGTGAGCCAGGCACGGTGCATGTGTCCAGTGATAACGTTCAACCGCACCTTTTGTAAAGAAATATTGCGTCAACCCAGGGCGGCGGTGATCGAAAAGCACAAAAGATTGATAAAGCGCTGTAGAAGTGCGACGAGTTGATGCGTTTGCTCCATTCCCGCCAGCACGATCCGTACGAAGCGTCATGCCTGAAAAAAACGGAGAGATTAGGAGGTATGCAATGTTATTGAAACGATGTAGTCTCGTGGCTCTCATTGCAGCAGTGGTCGGCGTCTTCGCCTGCGTGCATCCGGCATCCGCCGACATCAAGACGTCGATGGTAAGACTGGATTCCCTCACGAACAAAGACAGCAGGTCGGCGGTTGATACGAAGCTCCTAACGGCGGTCGGTATCATCGACAAGATGCACGAGGACAAAAAGTGGGGCGAAATACGAAAGCTCATCGATATGAAGGAATTCACGTACTCACGGTACTACGACGAGTTGTTGTACCTCTATATCGCGCACGTGGCGAACGAGAAGCGGTTGGCGGAGCTTACGCCGCTCTGGCAACAAATGAGCAGCATGCAGGACAGCATTCACGTCTTCCCCACGATGCTGAACCGGTATTTTGCCCTGCGGAACAGTCACTCGGGGCAGTACCAAATGGAACTGCGCCGGATTCTTGAGTATCTGGACATGGCGCCGGCGACGACACGGATCCACGGACCGATGGTCCAGGGCAACCTTCTGTTCGGGTATACGATCAGGGAAGACTTTTCCAGTGGCACGCTTCCCTCCGTGTACACGATTAAGGCCTATCTGCAGAGTCCGGTTCCGCTGGCCGGTTTCTCTGAAGAGACATCCTACACGGGACTCTTGGAGGCGGCGACACGGGAATTCGGATTTACCCCCTCCTACGCGGAGAAACTTGCAGGGCTGTATGCAAGCGCGCAGGAGAACTCGAAGGCTGCAGAACAGTATCGGCAGCTCGCATCGTATTACCACAGCAGGAAAGATGACGCGCAAGCGGCCCCCTATATCAAAAAAGCCTATGCGCTGAACAAAGACGACAAAGACATCAACGAGCTGCAGAAGGAGATCGACCTATCGCTCTTGCTCGATGGCGGGGCACAGACGCCCGCGCAGGGACAAGAGGCGGCGAAGAGCCGGTTGCCTCATTGCGACAGCAGTCACCTCATCCAGGACGGCGAGATCGTAAGCAGACGATCTTTGATCGGGAAGACGCCGACGGACCTCAGAATTATGCGCAATGAGATCTTCGCCCGGCACGGCAGGCCGTTCAATTCGCAGGACCTCTATGAATATTTCACGAAGAAATGTTGGTACCACGTCAATCCGGATTATTCGGATAGAGACCTGACGCAGACCGACCGAAAAAACATACTTACCATCCAGGCTGCCGAGTCCGGCAGCAGGTGACGGTCTGGCGGAGAACGGAC
Source organism: Nitrospirota bacterium (assembly GCA_046704425.1). GTDB lineage: Bacteria > Nitrospirota > UBA9217 > UBA9217 > UBA9217 > JBJKRX01. The sequence continues at coordinate 10,542 of JBJKRX010000148.1, read as the reverse complement.
GAGCATTCTGCGTGCGCCGGATCTGTCGCAATCGCGAGGGACGAGTTTCCCCGCTGTCCTTAGACGGCGGACAAAAATCTCCAGTTGACAGGATCGATAGATGCGCCTACACTAGCTGAAACGAGTGCGGATCTTGCCTATTCGGCGTGGCAGACGCAGGAGGATCCGGATGGCGGCGGCCCGCTCATCCTGTCCGAGCAGGGAACTCAAAGGCATCGATCACGCCGCTTTCCGCTACGACCGTATCGATCGCGGTGGACGCTGACGGCGACGGCACCTACGAGTCCCAGCATACCGATGATTGGAACGACCTGACCGGCGCGCCGATCGCGGCACCGCGGGTTGCGGATACGCTGCGCTAGGGTAGGGGCTGCTATCCGGTTGTGAGGGGGGCGATGGCCGGAAAAGATGCGAATCTCGGGCGTGTTACGTTGCGCTTCCTCGATGATCCCGCAATGGAATGCGCATATCGCGATGATTATCACTACCGGACCGTCCGGCAGGTGAGGATCGCCCTGATCCTCGGGATCGTTCTGACCGCGGCCTTCGGGCTGCTCGACGGCTGGGTGACGCCCGCGGCCCGCCACGAGCTTTGGTTCATCCGGTACGCGATCATCTCCCCGTTCTTTCTCGCCCTGCTCGTCCTGTCCTTTACCCGCGCCGCGCTGCACCTCCTTCAACCCGGTGTTGCGCTCGGCATGCTCCTGTGCGGAGTCGGCATCATCGCCATGAACGTGATCGCTCCGGAGCCGGGCAATCATCTGTACTATGCCGGCCTCCTGCTCCTGTTCATGTATCCGCCCTTCATCCGGATGCGGTTCTCCCTCGCCGCGCCCGTCTCGGCGGTGCTCGTCGCCGCCTACGAGCTCGCGGCAACGGAGCTTGCCGGAGCGCCGTTGCACGTCCTGGTGAATAATACCTTCTTCCTGTCATCCGCGGCGGCCATCGGACTGCTGAACACCTACCTGCTCGAACTCTACACGCGCAGGAATTTTCTCCAGCGCATCCAGCTCGAGGCGGAACGCGAGAGGTCCGAGCGTCTGCTGCTGAACATCCTGCCCCGCTCCATCGCGGACCGTCTGAAACGGGACAGCGGGACGATCGCCGACGGCTTCGCGGAAGCCACGGTCCTGTTTGCGGACATCGCGGGGTTCACGCGCATTGCCGCAGAGCGGGAGCCCGGCGAGGTCGTCGGCATCCTGAACGACCTCTTTTCGGAGTTCGACTCCCTCGCTGAAGGGCGGGGGGTCGAGAAGATCAAGACGATCGGCGACGCCTACATGGCCGTGGCAGGATTGCCGATCGGGAGGGCCGATCACGCTCATGCAATGGCGAACCTGGCCCTGGACATGCAGGAAGCGGTCATGCGGCGGGAGAACGGCCGCGACGGATCGTTTTCGCTTCGGATCGGGCTTAACAGCGGGCCGGTCGTGGCAGGGGTCATCGGCAGGAAGAAGTTCATTTACGACGTCTGGGGGGACACGGTGAACACCGCAAGCCGCATGGAGTCCCACGGCGTTCCGGGCGGGATCCATGTGACCGAGGGGACGTACCGGTTGCTCAGGAGGGATTACCGCTTCGAGGAGCGGGGGATCGTGCCCATCAAGGGCAAAGGGGATATGCGCACCTACCTGCTCGTGGGAAGAGCGGAGCCCGTGCCGGACGTTTGACGGCTGAGATTCTGAGTCGTCCTCATCTTCCTCCCCGCGGTGCCTTCTGCGGGGAAAAAGTATTTCGCTGCTGTTTCACGCCGCCGCGGAGCCTCTCGCGGGCAGACGCGAAAATCCCAGCGAACGGGCGAGGGCCTTGTTCACGACGGCCCCGTGGTAGGTATTTAGGGCCGTGCGAATGACCGGATCTTCCTGCACCGCCTTCCGGACGCCCTGGTCGGCGATCTGTTTCACATAGGGGAGTGTTGCGTTGGTGAGTGCAAGGGTCGCGGTGCGCGGATAGGCGCCCGGCATGTTTGCCACGCAGTAGTGCACGATCCCGTCCACCACGAACACCGGATCGTCGTGGGTGGTGGGGCGGGAGGTCTCGACGCATCCCCCCTGGTCCACCGAAACGTCCGCGATCACCGATCCTTTCGGCATCGTTGCGAGCAGCGTCCGGGTGACCAGGACGGGCGTCCTGCCGCCCGGCACGAGTACGGCGCCGATCACGACGTCCGCACCGTGGAGTTCTTCCTCCAGTGCGTGTGCCGTGAGGGGCAGGGTCCGGACCCTCCCCGTGAACAGCTCGTCGATCTGCGGGAGGCGCGTCGTGTCCTTGTTGATCACTACGGTCTCCATGCCCATCCCCAGCGCAACACGGGCCGCGTTCGTCCCTACCACGCCCGCTCCGATGACAACGCATTTCCCCGGCCGTACGCCCGAGACGCCCGTGGGAAGGACGCCCGATCCCCCCTTGAACCTTTGGAGATAGAAGGCTGCCATAAGCGGGGCCATTCGTCCCGCGATCTCGCTCATAGGCGCGAGGAGCGGGAGCCGCTGGTCGCGCTCCAGGGTCTCATAGGCCAAGCCGGTAATGCCTTTTTCGAGAAGTGCTGCGGCAAGCTTCGGGTTCGGGGCGAGGTGGAGAAAGGTGAAGAGCGCGGTCCCCTCCCGAAGCAGCGCAGCCTCCTGCGGCAGCGGTTCCTTTACCTTTACGAGAAGTTCTGCAGTGTCGAAGACCTCTTCCCGGGGAGCGAGTATGGCGCCGGCCGCGCGGTAGGCCGCATCGGGAAACCCGCTGCCCACACCCGCATCCGGTTCCACGAACACCCGGTGGCCGCCCTGCGCCAGCTCCCGCACGCCGACGGGGGTCATCCCGACGCGGAACTCTTCGCTCTTGATCTCCTTCAGTACCCCGATGATCATGGCGCATCCTTTCTGAGTCAAGTATAGCGCATCAAGATCCCTGCAGGCGGCGCGTGCCATCGTCCGGTTTCCCGCCGTGCCGGTATAAGAGAAAGGGGCCCCCGACGGAGGACGATCGTCGTTATCGCGGCGGTCGTCGTTGCAGAGACATCCTCGGGGTATGCGAATCCGCCATCCGTGGCGGAACGGCTGCGGTGCAGCAGCACGCAGCCGGGGCCGGGCTTCTGTGTGGTGGGAGAGGTTCCGGGAGTCTCCGGTCAGAAGAATTGCCCGCAGCATGCGGGAAGAAAAGCCGGCGATGCGGGCCGGCGAAGTGAGGCCATCGTAACTACGCTCCGTCGGTCACTGGGCGGGCGGCGCGTAGTTCTCGTACTCGATGGGATATCCCTTCGTGAAGTCTTGGCTGCTCTTGGTGACCACGGCGGTTGCCGTGCGGTCCCTGACCAGGAAAACCTGTACTTCGCCGATCACCTGCCGGGGAAACCCCCGCTTGGTGTGTTTGGCATAGACGAGGAACCGGTCCCCCGGTTCCACACCGTCCCGCGCGCCCTTGTCCAGATACAGGAAGTCCGACTGCGCGTTGATCGTGCGCTTGTCCATTACCTCAAGAATATAGCCGGTGATGCTTTTGTCCATCTCGCGGTTTCCCTGGTAAACAGCCACCGGCTCCCGGTAGGGCGTAAGCGGACTGCCGACCTCGATGGAGTCGAAGGACAGGGTGATGCGGGCCGTGAAGACGCCGCCAGGTTCCGGCGGCAAGGCCGTGATCTGGAGAATGCCGAGGCCGCGGATGAGGGTGCCGTAGTCCTCACCGGTTATGGGATGGTACACCGTGCGGACCGGTTTGTAGATCAGGTACTTGTCCCCCACGGTCACCGTGGAGGGCGAATCGAGCCGTATATAGACCACATCGTCGTATGCCAGGTTTGTCTTGCCGTCCTCGGCCGCGCCGACGATCTTCCCCGAGGACTGAATGCCGTCCACGAATCCGGCACTCAGCATATCGTACTTATCCATGATCGGAAGGGGGTGCTGTTCGGGTACTTCGATCCTTGCAGTCGGCTGCCCGACAGGCTGCGCCTCCTCGGCCGGTGCTGCGGGCGGTGCGGGTTGCGGCTGCTCGGCAGGGGCAGGGGCCACCGCCGGCGTCACTTCCGGCGCGGGCGCAGCCGGCCTTTCGACCTCCGGCTGCGGAGCTGCCTCCTCCACGGGCACGGGTGCTTCCTGGACGGCCTTCTCGACCGGCGCAAGGGCCGGGATCATGAGTGAGTTGCCCGCGTAAATAAGATCGGGATTCGTTACCGTCGGGTTCGCCTTCCAGAGGAAAGGCCAGAGAAAGGGATCTTTTAAGAAGGTATTCGAGATGTCCCAGAGCGTATCGCCATTCTTGATCCGGTAGGTCTGCATGATCGCAGGCGGGGGCGGGGCGAGCAGTCCTGCCTCTTCTTCGGCCGTTTCTTCAGCCTCTGCACTCGTTGTTTCTTCGCTTGCGATGGTCGTCGTTTCCGTGCTGGCGACGGTGGCCGTCTCCCCGGATTGGAGGGTGGTGGTCTCCTGGGTCGCGACGTTCTGGCCGGGCGCCTTCTTTCCTCCCGGCCCTTCGGTGGTTGCGCAGCCCCCCACGAGAATGAAGGAAAGGAGCAGGAAAAGGCCGAGCGCCCGTAGGCGCCGCACTGATGCAATGGTCATATCCGCCTCCGCAGTTTTCTAAAGATATACGAGAAACCTCTTGTTTGTCAAGAGAATTCGGCGTTCGGCAGCCGAGCGCGATCTTGCTTTTGCGCGGTTATTTTGGTATGCTGCCGTGGTCATGACGATCGAGGAGAAAGACGGGAAAACGGGCTGGCGGGGCGTATTGTACCTCTTGGGCGTGCTCGTTCTGACGGCGCTCGCCGTCATTTTTCAGCTGAAATACCGCGGTTTTGAAGGCCCCCTGTCGGACAACATCCTCATCCTGATCCTCATCAACGCGAACCTTCTGCTCCTGACCGCCGTGCTCGTGATGATCGCCCGAAGCCTGTGGAAGCTGTCGGTGGAGCGGCGGCACGGCGTGCTGGGGGCGCGGTTCAGGACCAAGCTCGTCTTCGCCTTCGTCAGTCTGTCCTTCATTCCGCCCATCCTGCTTTTTTTCATCGGGAGCGGCATGTTCACGAGCAGCATCGAGCGGCTGTTCAGCCTGCGCATCGAGAACTCGCTCAAGGATTCGGTGGCCCTATCACAGGAGTACTACGACCGGCTCCGCATGGACGCCCGGGTCTTCGGGAGGCAGATCGGCGACCAGATCCGCGAGGTGCGTCTCCTGGACCGCTTCGAAGACCCCGTGATCCGCGACTACCTCGCCAAGAAGGCCGACGAATACGGCCTGGACGCGATCGAGCTCTTCACCGCGCCCGGCGTGCGCGCCGTCAGCGTCGTGACCTCCCGGTTTCCGCAGCGGTACTTCACCCGTACGCCGGAGGACCTGGTGGACAAGGCATTCGCCGGCCGGGACGCCTCGGAGATAAAACGGGCGCCGTCGCACGCCGATGTCCTGCGCGTGGTCGTGCCGGTGTACGGAACCTCGGCATCCGACGGCCCCCGGGCCGCGCTTTCGGCCATTTACTATATTCCCCCGAACCTGGCCCTCAAGGCGTCGGTCATCCACGAGGGGTACGCGCAATACCGGTCGGCCTTCAAGAGCAAGCAGCCGATCAAGCTGGCTTACCGGCTCGGGTTCCTTGCCGTGACGCTCACGCTCCTGTTGGCGGCCATCTGGGTCGCGCTCCGGGTCGCGGCGGGCATTACCGTGCCGATCCAGAAACTGGCCGAGGGAACGGCGGCGGTGGCGGCCGGCCAGTTCGATTACCGGGTGGACGAGAAATCCGGCGACGAGGTCGGGGTGCTGATCGATTCATTCAACACGATGACTGCGGAGCTGAAACATTCGCGGGAGCGGCTTGAACAGGAAGTGAACTATAAGATGACGATCCTGGCGAACATCGGCACGGGCGTCGTGGCGATGGACCGTACGGCGCGGATCGTCTCTGCGAACCAGCCGGCCTGCGACATCCTCGGCATCCGGGAGCAGGACGTGCTCGGCCGGCGTTACGACGAGGCCTTCGGCTTCATCGAGCTGGCCCCCATCCGCAACCTCTTCCGCGGGCTGGAGCAGGGGCGGGGACGGGCCGAGGAGGAACTGACGCTGCATGTCCGGGGCCGCCTGCTGACCCTGCGCGTGCGCATCTCTACGCTCCGCGACGGCAACGGGACGCTCATCGGCTCCGTCATCACCTTCGACGACCTGACGGAGCTCTTGCGCGCGAAGAAGGCCGAGACCTGGCAGGACGTGGCGCGCCGGATCGCCCACGAGTTCAAGAATCCGCTGACGCCGATCAAGCTTTCGGCGGAGCGGCTGCGCAAGAAGTTCGCGGAAGGCGCCCCGGATTTCAACGCCGTGTTCGACGAGTGCAGCCGGACCATCGTCCAGGAGGCGGACGGGCTGCGCGGCCTGGTCGACGAGTTCGCGAACTTCGCCCGCATGCCGAGCGCCGCGCCCGTGCCGCAGCCCCTGCTTCCGATCATCGAAGGGGTTGCGCAGCTCTATGGCGGCGCGCACAAGGACGTGACGGTGGTGAAGGACATCGCGCCCGACCTGCCCGACGCGTTGGTCGACGGCGAACAGATCAAGCGGGTCTTCATCAACCTGTTCGAGAACGCCGTCGAGGCCATGGGAGGACAGGGCAGGATCTGGGTGAAGGCCGGCCGGGGACGGGACGGGACGGCGCGGATCGAGATCGCCGACGAGGGACCCGGGATCGCGGACGAGGACATTCCCAAGCTGTTCGAGCCGGATTTCTCGCGCAAGAAGACGAAGAGCGGGCTGGGTCTCGCCATCGTGCTGCGCATCATCAAGGACCACAGCGGCGCGATCCAGGTGGCGCGGAACGAGCCGCACGGCGCGCGGTTCATCATCGAGCTGCCGGCCGCGGTAAGAAACAAGGAAGGGGCGGAACCGCCGCTCCGGACCGGCGTGGACGGGTGACCGTCGCGCGCCGAATCGTACTGACGGGAGGAATCGTATTTTGGACACTGCATCGACCATCTTAGTAACGATCGTGGCGCTGTTCCTGGTCTTCAAGCTGCTCGGCGTGCTGAGCCGCTGGGGGATCAAACAGGTGAGCGTGAAGGAGCTGGACCAGCGCAAGGGCATGATCCTGCTCGACGTGCGCACGGACAAGGAACATGCCGGGGGGCACATCCCGGGATCGATCCACATCCCGCTCTTAGAGATCGGCGACCGGATCAAGAAGCTCCGGAAGGACAAGGAGATCCTCGTCTACTGCCAGCACGGGAACCGGAGCATCTGGGCGATCAAGCGCCTGATCGGCATGGGGTACAAGAACCTCTACAATCTCAAAGGCGGCTACAATGCCTGGCAGCGCCATCATCACTGAGCTGCGGCGCGACTACCGGAAGAAACGACCGGCGATCGAGAAGCGGCTCGCGGAGTTCCGGCGAGCGCGGGAGAAGGGCGACCGGGCGATCTTCGAGGAGCTGTGCTACTGCATCCTGACCGCGGGCAGCAGCGCCCGGATGGGCATGCGCACGGTGGAGGCGCTCCGGGACCTGCTGCACGACGGCAGCGAGGCCGCGCTCCAGAAGCGCGCACAGGCGCATCGCGTCCGGTTCTGGCGGCTGCGGCCGTCCTACATCGTGCGGACCCGGGAGTACCTCACCGACGCCTGCGACATGCGGCTTTGTACGCTCCTGGACTCCTTTGCAGACCCCCAGGACCGCCGCGATTTTTTTGCCGGCAACAAGGCAGTCAAGGGGTTGGGCTACAAGGAGGCGAGCCATTTCCTGCGGAATATAGGGTATCCGGGCTATGCCATCCTGGACAAGCACATCCTGCACAGCCTGCAGGAGTTCGGCGTGATCCGGAAGAGCGCGCCTCCCTCCGGCAGGGCCGCCTATCTGGCCGCAGAGGAGAAGCTCATGCGCTTCGCCCGCAAGATCCGGATCGATCCGGACCATCTCGATCTCCTGCTCTGGTCGCGCAGGACCGGGGAGATACTGAAATAGCAGGGAACCAGGAGTAAGCAATCTGGAGTCAGGAGACGGCCTCAACCGTCTTTCTTGAGGTGCCTATGGCTGACAAAGGTCTGAAGAGAGCCGCACTCATCGGTGCCATCGCCGGGGCCGCGCTCACGCTCGGCATCGCCTTTTCCATGGATTTCTTCCTGTCCGGCGCCTTTCAGGGGACCTGGTGGGACGCGGCCGCACGGGACGTGACCAGGACCTTCGGTCCTGCCTGCGGCAGAAATCCCGTGGCAATCCTTCTCATGCTGGTTACCGTGATGGGCTTCCTCGCCGCCTTCGGCGCCCTGCTCGGCGCAGCAGCCGGAATAGCGATGAACCGTTTTTTCAAGGTGATCTTGAAGATCTAGCCTAATCCTGCAGTCGTTGCCGTTTCTTCTCCCTTCACCAGTGCTTGCAGCCGCAGCGCGTCTCCCGCCGCATACCCCGCCTCGTCGTTGTCGAAGTAGCAATAGACGTCCTTCCCCTCCCGGGACCACTCCCTGCACAGGGCGGCCCAGTCCGCGAGCGTCTTGTCCGTGTAGCGGCCCTGGTAGGCACCGGTGGGTCCGTGCAGCCGGATATAGACGAAGTCCGCGGTCACGATCCGGGGTGCGAGGATGCCGGCGAAGTGGGAGATACAGAACGCGGCCCCGGCGTCGCGCAGCAGGTCGAAGACCGCGTCGATGAACCAGCGTGGGTCGCGGAACTCAAAGGCGCAGCGCAGTCCCCGCGGGACCTCGCGCAGGAACGCGGCGAGCCGCTCGCAATTCACGTTCCACCCCGGGGGAAGCTGGAACAAGAGAGGGCCGCGTTTCCGGCCGAGCACGCGGACGGTCCCCAGAAAATTCCGGAGCGGCTCTGCCGCGTCCTTCAGTTTTTTCCGGTGGGTGATGAAACGGTGCGCTTTGACGGAGAAGACGAAGGCGTCGGGAACCGACTTTTCCCACGACCGGAGCGTCCGGAGTTCCGGCGTGCCGTAAAACGTGTTGTTGATCTCGACGGTCGTGAACCGCCTTGCATACCAGGCGAGATAACGGTCCGCAGGAAGTTCGGGCGGGTAGAAAGGGCCGCTCCAATGGCGATAGTGCCAGCCCGAGGTGCCGATATGAATTTCCCCGCGTCGTTCGAGAGGGACCACCTTCCCCTTCTCCGGACCCCGGCCTGCCTGCACCCGGCCCCACCCGATATCCGGCGGCATTCCTTCCCTTGCCGCATCAGGCCGGGACACTCCACCCTGCATGGCTCGCCTCGTCCCCAGGCGCGGGGAATCGTACGGAACGCATCCCGTCACCGGGTGCGCTCCCTTTCCATGCCGCGATCATGCGGCCATTTTGAGCTTCTCCAGAAGTCCTTTGAAAACTTCCTCGTCCTTCTTCAGGACGTCCCGGAACGACTTCCTCCCTCCGGAGGTGACTTCCGCACGGAGTTCCGGGATGATGTTCTTCTCCAGTTCGCTGATGAGCAACTCCCGCTCTTTCGTGTTCAGATCGATCACCATAGCCGGTCCCTCCTTTCTTGAACCTGCTGCGATGAACAGCAGAATGAATTCCTCTTTATCTCTCTATAGTATATTGTAGCAAAAAATGAAGGTCACTCTCCCGCTTTCTGGAAGAATAAAACGAAAGACGCACGCCGGATTTGTCGAAGGTGCTTATTTCGTTGTCCGGGCGCTGCTGCCCGGAGCGAGGCAGGACGGGAGCCCCCGGTCTTCGGCCAGGAGCCGCAGGACCCGCGGCAGGTTCAGCTTCCAGCCCCGGATAGGCCATTCCAGCTCCCGCTTGCCGCAGACGAGGTCCAGGGTGTTGAGCCGGAAGATCTCGTCGCGCAGCGAATCGTCCAGACGGCCGGGTTCCGTGATCTTCGCGGAAAGGGCGATGGCCCGTTGCAGATGGTTGCGCAGGACCGCCGCGTTCTCCACGCCCACAACGCCGTAGCGCTCCTTGTAGGCAAGGAGCCGCAGTGCGCCGTCATAGGTGGCGCGTACGATGTCATCCCGCGTCATCCGATCGGTCTCATAGTTCAGCGAGAACTTCCAGCCCGGCTGCAGCATGGCCTTCCGGTGCTCGGCCAGGGTCCGGGCGAAGAACCGGTAGCCGTATTGCTCCGGCGCTTCGAAGATGGCGCTGCCCGGGTCGATGAAGGGCGCCAGCGGCGCCATCAAGGGCAGGACCCTGCCGCGGTTCTTCCCGCTCCCGAAGCGAGCGAGCAGCCCACCGCAATAATCCGCGGTCTCCATGACCGACGCGTAGTCCTGTTTCGGGAGGCCGACCATGAAAAAGAGATCGATGCGCCTGCACCCCAGCGCCAGCAGCTTCTCGATCATGGCTTCCAGGGCCGTGTTGTCGTATCTCTTGCCGAAGGTCCGGCGGACATTGACGTCATGCGACTCCGGCGACATCTCGACATTGAAGTCCCCGAGCGCGTCCGCCGCGCGCTCCAGAAATTCCGCGGGCGGGGGGCTGAAGAACTCGATGCAGATCTCGTTCTTCACGCGCAGATCCTTGAGCGCGGTCAGGAATCGCTCGCTGTACTCCCTGCCCGCCTGGAGCACGTCTCCCAGGATGATGAGCGGCGCGCCGGTATAGGAGGCGATCTTCCGGATGTCCTCGGCCACGCGCTCGGGCGA
>JBJKRX010000147.1:0-22120 GCA_046704425.1 Nitrospirota bacterium | reverse complement strand
GGCAGCCGGGGGCGGCACATACTCCTTCGCCTCGGGCTGGGCGAAACGCCCGCTGAGTCCGATGTCATTTCCTTTGAGGATGTCGGGCGCGCTGCCGCCTCCGCGCCGATGGAGGCGGAGGCCCGCGAATGGAAGCCGCCGACGCAGCCCGCCGCGCCCGCGGCATGGCCCGAGGCGAAGGAGTATGTGCCGCCCCCGGCTGCCCGCCGCCCGCCGGAGGCCGCGCCCGCGGCAGCCGTCCTGTCCGAGCCGCAGCTCCGCGCCATCGCCGAGGAGACGATCGCGAAGATCGCGCAGGACCTGTTCAAGAACCAGCCGCCCCCGACCCTGCCCAAGATCTCCGATGAGACCGTGCGACAGGGCATCGAAGATGCCGTTACCCGGATTGCCCGGGAGATCGGCCGGGACGTGATCGAAAAGGTCGCCTGGGAAGTGATCCCCCCGCTCGCCGAGCTCCTCATCAAGGCGGAGATCGAACGCCTGAAGGCCATGCCGGACTAGCACATCCTTACAGAACCGCGCATTCCCTCCCCGTACCCTCTCCCCTCCGGCAGCGCGTGCAGGTCGCGTGGTATGCTCGTTGACGCGGACCGCTCCCGGGGGTGTTTCCTTCGGCGGGCCGGAGAATGCCGCAACGCACCCATAAGGAGCCCTGTTCATGTCCAGTACGGAATTATCGAAGACCTATGATCCCAAGAGCGTCGAGCAGAAGTGGTACGCCTTCTGGACCGGGAAGGACGCCTTCCACGCCGACGCGTCAGCTGCGGGCGAGCCCTTTTCGATCGTGATCCCCCCGCCGAACGTCACGGGGTCGCTTCATATCGGCCATGCCCTGAACTCCACCCTGCAGGACATCCTCGTGCGCTGGATGCGCATGACGGGCAGGAACGCGGTCTGGGTGCCGGGCACGGATCACGCCGGCATCGCCACGCAGAACGTGGTGGAGCGCCACCTGGCAAAGGACGGCAAAGACCGGCACCGGCTCGGGCGGGAGCGGTTCATCGAACAGGTCTGGGAGTGGCGGCAGGAGTACGGCGGCAGGATCATCGGCCAGCTCAAGCGGATCGGCGCCTCCTGCGACTGGGAGCGCGAGCGGTTCACCATGGACGAGGGGCTCTCCCGTGCCGTGCGCGAGGTCTTCGTCACGCTCTATGGGGAAGGGCTCATCTACCGCGGCGAACGGCTCATCAACTGGTGCCCGCGCTGCCACACGGCGCTGTCGGACATCGAGGTCGAACACGAGGACGAGAAGGGCAAGCTCTACCATATCGCCTATCCCCTGTCCGACGATCCCACGGTGCGCCTGACCGTGGCGACCACACGGCCCGAGACCATGCTGGGCGACACGGCCGTTGCGGTCCACCCGCTCGACCCGCGCTACAAGGACCTGATCGGCAAGACCATCAACCTGCCGCTCACGAACCGGAAGATCCCGATCATCGGGGATTCCATCCTGGTGGACCTCGAGTTCGGCACCGGCGCGGTCAAGGTGACGCCGGCCCATGACTTCAACGACTACGAGGCGGGCCTGCGCCAGAAACCCGAGCTGCCGCGCATCAAAATTCTGAATGATAATGCGGAAATAACGCCCGATATTCCGGATATCCACGCGGACGTTCAAAAACTGGTTGTCGGAAAACCCGTTAAAAAGGCACGGGGGATCGTTGTTGAGCTTTTAAACGAACAAGGGTTCCTGATTAAAACGGAAGATCATTCCCATTCCATTGGCAAGTGCTATCGATGCCGGACAATCGTTGAGCCGTTCCTGTCGCCACAATGGTTTGTGAAAACCGCACCCCTTGCAGAGCCTGCTGTGAAAGCGGTCGAGGATGGACGCGTCAGCTTTATTCCGAAGGGCTGGGAGAACACCTATTTTGAATGGATGCGCAATATTAAAGACTGGTGCATCTCGCGCCAGATCTGGTGGGGCCATCAAATTCCCGCGTGGTATTGCAAATCATGCGACACGGAAGTGCTTGAAACGAAGGTGGGGGCGGGGGCCGTAGCTGCGGGAGGCCCGTTCCCGTTACCGACAGAGAGTGTTTTAACTATCGGAATCGATGCAAAGCCGTTTGTTCAAAAAGACCCCCCGCAGAAATGTCCACGTTGTGGTTCTGATAATATCATCCAAGACCCCGACGTGCTCGACACCTGGTTCTCTTCGGCCCTCTGGCCCTTCTCCACGCTCGGCTGGCCGGACAAGACGCCGGAGCTTTCGCGCTGGTATCCCACGTCGGTCCTGGTCACGAGCTTCGACATCATCTTCTTCTGGGTGGCGCGCATGATCATGATGGGCCTGCACTTCATGAAGCAGGTCCCCTTTCAGGATGTGTATATTCACGCACTGGTGCGGGACGCCGAAGGGCAGAAGATGAGCAAGTCCAAGGGGAACGTGATCGACCCGCTCGTCATGATCGACCAGTTCGGCGCAGACGCCTTCCGGTTCACGCTCGCGGCCTTCGCGGCCCAGGGCAGGGACATCAAGATGTCCACCGAGCGGATCGAGGGCTATCGGAACTTCGCGAACAAGCTCTGGAACGCGAGCCGGTTCGTGTTGATGAACCTCGACGAGGGATTTGCGCCGGACAGCAAGGCGGTGTCGCTTGCCGATCAATGGATCCTCTCCCGTCTGCACGGTGTCATCAAGGAGGTCCGGGCCGCGCTTACCGAGTACCGCTTCAATGACGCGGCATCCTCTCTCTACCAGTTCATCTGGCACGAGTACTGCGACTGGTATCTCGAGCTTGCCAAGCCGGCCCTGGGCAAGGACCCGGCATCCGCGGAGCGCCGTTCCGCCCAGACCGCGCTTACCCGGGTGCTCGAGACCACGCTCCGGCTGCTCCATCCCTTCATGCCCTTCATCACCGAAGAGATCTGGCAGATGATCCCGGAGAGCGCGCGATCCGGGGCTGCGCGTGCGACGCCAGCTTCCCTCGTCACCGCAGTCTATCCGGAGGCGGACTCCGCCTTGCTCGACGCCGCGGTCGAGCAGGACATGCAGGCGATCATGGACGCGATCCAGGCCATCCGCACGATCCGGGGCGAGATGAACATCGCCCCGTCGCTTCGGATCGCGGCGATCGTACGGACCGAGGACCAGGCGCGCGCGGACCGGCTCACCCGGAACGCGGAATACCTGACCACGCTCGCCCGGCTGGCGGACCTCCGCGTCGGGACCGGGGAGCAGAAGCCCAAGGCCGCGGCCACCGCCGTGATCGCGGGCGCCGAGATCTACGTGCCTCTCGAAGGCGTGATCGACCTGGCTCAGGAGCGCGATCGGCTCAAGAAGGAGATGGCGAAGCTGGAAAAGGACATCACGGTCTTTACGAAGAAACTGTCCAACCGCGAATTCGTGGACAAGGCGCCCCCGGCCGTGGTCGAGAAGGACAAGGCCAAGCTCGCGGAGTTCAAGGCAAAGTACGCGAAGCTGGAACAGGGCCTGGCCATGCTGGGCTAGGCCCCCCCTCGTGGATACGGCACGACCCATGATCGAACAAGACCAGACAACACGGCTCATCGAACAGGCCCTGGCCGAGGACATCGGGACCGGCGACGTGACCTCCGCGGCCGTGATCCCGGCGGATGCCGTCTCCACGGCCGCGCTTATGGCCAAGCAGGACCTCGTCTTGGCCGGGATCGACGTCGCGGCCGCGGTCTTTCATCATCTGCGGAACGATATTGCCTTCACGGCCTATACAACGGACGGGGACCCGGTGCAGGCCGGGACCGAGATCGCGACCATTGCGGGGAACACGCGCGCCCTGCTCGCAGGCGAGCGGGTCGCCTTGAACCTCCTGCAGCACCTCTCGGGCATCGCCACGCTCACCGCATCGTACGTCGCCGCGGTCAAAGGCCTTCCTGCCCAGATCCTGGACACACGCAAGACCCTGCCCGGCCTGCGACAGCTCGAGAAGGAAGCGGTCCGCGCAGGCGGCGGCAGGAACCACCGCATGGGCCTGTACGACATGGTCCTGATCAAGGACAATCATATCAAGGCCGCGGGCGGGATCGCGCAGGCCGTGGCCGTGGCCCGGGAGAAGGCTGCGGGGCTCGTGATCGAGGTCGAGACCGGGACGCTCGACGAGGTGCGCGAGGCCCTTGCCGCGCAGGCGGAGATCATCATGCTGGACAACATGCCCCTGGACCTGATGCGGGAGGCGGTGCGGCTCATCGCGGGCAGGGCCACGGTCGAGGCCTCGGGCAATGTGACGCTCAAAACGGTCCGGCTGATCGCCGAGACCGGCGTGGACCTCATCTCCGCGGGCAGTCTGACCCATTCCGCCCCTGCTGCGGACATCAGCATGAAGATCCGATGAACCCCGATCCCAAACGCCGCGGCGGCCGCAGGCCCACCCCGCTCTACCGCGAGAAGATCCTGCAGCTCCTGCGGGCGGCGGGCAGCGAATTCCTGTCCGGCGAGACCCTGGCGCGCAAGGCCGGCATCTCGCGCACCATGGTCTGGAAGCACGTGCAGGCCCTGGAGCGCGAGGGATTCGGGATCGCGGCGGTTCCGTCCCGCGGATACCGCATCGTCGCCGTGCCGGACCTTCTGCGCCAACCGGACATCACCTCCGGCCTCGGCACGCGCCTGATCGGCAGAGAGGTACAACTCCTGCCGAAGACCAGCTCGACGAACACGCTCGCCATGGAGCTGGCCGCGCAGGGCGCACCCGAAGGGACCGTGGTGGTCGCGGAGACACAGACCGCGGGCAGGGGGCGGCGCGGCAGGACCTGGATCTCGCCCAAAGGAAATCTCTATATGAGCGCGATCCTTCGGCCCGATATCCCGGTGCAGCGGGCGCCGCGCATCACGCTTTTAGGCGCCGTGGCCGTCGCGGCCGCGGTCCGGAAGGCCCTGGGTCTCAACGCGGTCATCAAATGGCCGAACGACGTGCTGATCAAGGACAGGAAAGTCTGCGGCCTTCTGACCGAGATGAGCGCAGAACAGGACCGGGTCCGGCATGTGGTGCTCGGGATCGGCGTGGACGTGAACGCGGACCTCGCGGAGCTGCCGTCCGATGTGCAGCCCCGTACCACGACCCTCGCCGCGGAAGCGGGCAAAAGGATCGACCGCACGGCGCTCCTGCGCGAGGTGCTGCGCGAGCTCGACCAATACTACCGTGCGTTCCTCGCGGACGACGGGGCGGTCCTTGCCGCCTGGAAACGGATGAACTGCACGCTCGGCAACCGCGTTGAAGTGAGCGGCGCGGGCGCAACGATCGCGGGTCGCGCGCAGGACATCGACGGCGACGGCAGGCTCGTGATCAGGACGGACGACGGCGCAATCGAGGCAGTTTCCGCGGGGGATGTGACCATCGTGAAGCGAAGGGAGGCGTGATGCTCCTGGCCATCGACATCGGCAACACCAACGTCGTGCTCGGCGTGTTCGCAAAGGAGCGGCTCGTTGCGCACTGGCGCGTGGGCACAGACACGCACATCACGCCGGACGAATACGCCGTGATTGTCCGGGACCTCTTCGGGTTCGCGGGCATCGAGTTTTCGGCGATCACGGGCGTGATCCTTTCGTCGGTGGTGCCCCCGCTCATGCCCGTGATGACCGAGATGGCGCAGAAGTACTTCGGGCTCGCGCCCCTGGTGGTGACCCACGAGCTCGCCACGGGCCTCACGTTCCGCTCCGACAACCCGCGCGAGATCGGCGCGGACCGCATCGTGAACGCGGCCGCGGCATTCCGGCAGTACGGCGGCCCGCTCATCATCGTGGACTTCGGCACCGCGACCACCTTCTGCGCGGTCACGCAGGAGGGCGAGTATCTGGGCGGCGCGATCTGCCCGGGGGTCAAGATCTCGGCCGAGGCCCTGTTCCAGCGCGCCTCGAAACTGCCGCGCGTGGAGCTGATCAAGCCCGCCGCGGTGATCGGCAGGGACACGATCGGCGCCATGCAGGCGGGAATCCTCTACGGCTACGCGGGACTCGTGGACGGGATCGTGGAACGCATGCAACACGAGCTGTCCGCCCCTGCCAAGATCGTCGCCACCGGCGGTCTTGCGGAGCTCGTCGCCCCGGAGACCAAGAGCATCAAAGAGATCAGACCGCAGCTTACGCTCGAGGGACTGCTGCTGCTCTATGAATTAAACCGCTGATTTTTCAGCCTCCTGCATGCTTTTCCCGTTGGTATTTCCGTCTTTTTCCCCGGACTCCCTCGCCTTGACGGGTGGTATATTTTGTGATATGTATTAAAAGTAATGCGATCCTTCGCGGGGAGATCCGATGCATATCTTGGTAGTAGACGACGAAGAAGGCGCCCTCGAACTGTTCAAAACGATCCTCACCGACGAAGGCTATGAAGTCTCCCTTGCCGCGAACGGCGAGGAGGCCCTCTCGCTGTTCCGGAGCCATCCCTTCAACCTCGTGATCACCGATATCAAGATGCCGGTCATGGACGGCCTGCAGCTCCTGCAGGAGATCCGGAAGACCAACTTCCGGACGGACGTGATCATGGTGACCGCCTACGGCGAGGTCGAGAGCTACCTCAAGGCCATGAGCCTCGGCGCCGCCGAATACATCAACAAGCCCATCCGGATCAAAGAGCTGAAGCGCATCGTCCACAAGGTCCTGACCGAGCAGCAGACGAGAATGGAAAACTAACGATGTCGCGCCTGCGCAAGGACCCCATCGTCGGCCGGTGGATCATCGTCAATACCGAACGGCCGAAGAAACCCGAAGAATACGCCACCATCCAGGAACCCCCCGATGACATCCTGTCGGACGAATGTCCCTTCTGCGGCGGCAACGAGGCCAAGACGCCGCACGAGATCGCCTCGTTCCGCCCAGAGAACGCACCGCCGGACGCGGCCGGCTGGTGGGTGCGCGTGATCCCGAGCAAGTATCCGGTGCTCCACATCGAAGGGAACCTCGAACGCGAGGGAAGCGGCATCTACGACTGGATGAACGGCATCGGGGCGCACGAGATCATCATCGAGAGCCCCCGCCACGGCCTCCGGATGGAGGAGCTTCCCGAGAGCCAGGTCGAGAAGGTCCTCTGGGCCTACCGCGACCGGATCCTGGACCTGGAGCGCGACAGCCGCCTGCGCTACGTGCTCGTGTTCAAGAACCAGGGCTGGAGCGCGGGCGCCGTCCTGAACCATCCCCACTCCCAGCTCGTGGCCACGCCCGTGATCCCCAAGTTCGTGAAGGAGAAGCTGGACGGCGCCAAGTCCTACTACGACTACAAGGAACGCTGCATCTTCTGCGACATCATCCGGCAGGAACTGCAGTCAGCGGAACGCGTGGTGGAGGAGACGCGCCACTTCCTGGTCTGCGTGCCCTTTGCCCCGCGCTTCCCCTTCGAGATTTGGCTCTACCCCAAGAAGCACCTTTGCTCCTACGTGGATACCACGAAGGAGGAGCTCATGGACCTGGCGCGCACGCTCCGCCGCACGCTCCAGCGGATCGGCCACGTGCTGAACAACCCGCCCTACAACTTCATGCTCTACACCGCTCCGAACCGCGTGCCGCGCCGCGGCCACTGGCACACCCTGAACGACGACTTCCACTGGCACCTCGAGATCATGCCGCGGCTCGTCCGGACCGACGGCTTCGAGTGGGGTGCGGGGTTCTACATCAACCCCACCCCGCCCGAGGACGCGGCGCGATACCTGCGCGATGTGAAGCTCTAGAATTGTTCGCGCCCACCGCAGCCCTTCAACAGCGTTCTCGACCGACCGTTTCCGGCACACGCCTGCATTGCCCTCCCTTTCGCTTTATGCTACCATTAGTCCGACTCTTGCAACAAGGAAAGCTCCTGCTGCCGCGGTACTGTGTAAACAGTTCGTTCAACAAGAGCGACCGTTGGAGGATATCGGGTGCCCTGTGTCGTGCAACGGTATCGGTTCCCGCGGATGCGTGCGATTCCGGTACTCACGCTGCTGCTCTTCTGCTCCTGGGCGTTCGCGGGCGCTGCTTTCGGGGCCCCTTCCGCGGGAGGGGATCCTTCGTCGCCGGAGAAGTCTGCACCGGAGATCCGGCCGCCCGCGGGGTTCCGGGATCGAAGCGGTTTCCGCGAATTGGAGTTCTGGCAGATCGTCAACGGCGCGGTAATGGGCGGGATGCTCGCGACCGCCGTTACCGCGGACCAGGTGAACAAATACTGCGTAAACGGCGAAGACCAGAACAACTCCAGCAAGTGCCGCGACGCCCTCGCGCGAAGCGGAGGGATCGCCACCCTGGGTCTGGCCTCGGGAATCGCCCTCCCCTACTGGTTTACCCGCGACAAACCCGTAACGACCGCCGATGCGATCACCATCAACCGGGCAGCGCTCCTGGGCGCCATGCACGGGTTCATCATTCCTTTTGCCGCGGGGCTGAAGCCGCTGACCGACGAACCGGGCGCCAAGGTCAATATCAACAACACACGCTGGCTCAGCGGGCTCACGTTCGCGGGTGACCTGGCGGGCATAAGCACCGGCATCTATCTCACGCACACCTACGCCATCGACCCCGGCTTCGCCTCTTTCGCGGGCACGCTCCACACCACCACGTTCCTCGCGGCGAGCTCCATCGGCTCGTCCTTCTATGGAAAACTGACGCAGAATAAAAATCGCGTGATCGCGGCGTCTTCGCTCGCTGCCGCGGACATCGCGCTTGCGTCGGCGCTGTACCACCGGGAGGAGATCGACATCGGTCGCAACCGCGTGTTTTGGATCGATACGGGCGCCATGGTGGGGTGGATCGCCGGCGCGGGCATGGGCTCCATCATCGGGGGCGCCAATGAGCGCACCATCTCCATCGGGGCGACCATCGGCCTGGCAGTGGGCATGTACGGCACCTATATCAGCACAAAAAACACGGAGGACTGGCGGCGGCGCGTCGACTTTTCGGTCGGGGCAATCCATTTCTCCGCCCCCGAGTTTTCCGTCCGGCCCATGCAAAACAAGCACGGAGATCTCGAGATGGCGTATTCCATGAACCTGTACGGGAGTTTCTAATGCGCGTGCTCCTGGCTATCTGTCTCGTTCTGGCGCTGGCAGCCTGCGAAAGCACCAGCACCATCCACACCCTGCCGCTCGGCGCCGAGGTGTTCATAAACGGCCAGCGCTGCGGGGTGTCGCCCTGCATCTATCACGACCGGTACGGGTTCCCGGACCGCATGCGCGTGCAGATCCGCGCCCCGGGCTACCAGTCAGCCGAATTCTTCGTGGATACGGAGCCGCAGCTCGCCTCGTTCCTCCTGTGGGGCGTCGGCTCCTATTTCTTCCATTCCTTTGCGAAGGAATACCGCTTCACGCTTGCGCCGCTCGACGCGACGCGAGCGGGGGAGGCAAGCCGCGGCCTTGCAACGGGAAGGGCGCTCACGGACATCGAACTGACGAGCATCCTGGAGCAGTGCCTCTATTGGGGCGGGCAGAAAACAGCGGATGTCTGGACCAAGCGTTTCTTCGAGAACGCGGAAACAATCGATTGCCGACTTGCGGAATCCGCGCTCCTCACGTATCATGCGCAGGAGGCAGGCCCGAAACCCGTACTCGCCCGCGCGCTCATCCGCTATATCGCGTACCGTCGTTCTACGAACCGGGCTCCCGTGGCATTGCCCTGGTCCACGGAGGTCTTGTGCAACGCAGCCAAAGTGGAATATGCCAAGCGGGTGGGCGCAGGACCGGTCCCCCCGGTACTGCCCGCCTTTGATTTACTTTGTCCTGCGGAATCCAGGCAGCTGCGAAACGAGTAGGGAGATCGACAACCGAAAAAAATGCGGAGCGTAACAGGTCCCGCATGATTTTACGAAAAAGACTATGCTAAAAAACATCGATCACCTCGCGATTGTCGTTACCGACCTCGAAAAGGCGGAGAAGTTTTTCGAGATTCTTGGATTTCAGGAAACGCAGCGCTCGTCGCTCGACTCTGCCTTTCTCGAGTCCGTGACCGGAATACGCGGGGCAGCCGGTTCGTTCGTGGGCATGAAGCATCGGGCCGGCTCGCTGGTCATCGAACTGCTGGCGTTCAGCAGCCCGCATCCCGTGCCCGATCCTGCCTGTGGGCAGCCCGACCGCATCGGCTTCCGGCACCTCGCTTTTGCGGTTCATGATATAGAAGAAACGGTCGCAAAGCTCAAGGAGTCCGGCGTGGAATTCCTGAGCCCGATCCGGACCTGGGAGAAAACCGGAAAGCGCCTGGTATATTTTTATGGCCCTGACCGGATCCTGATGGAGCTTGCCGAGTATTCAGAAGAAGGATAAGATCTTTTGGGGACCTTGGAAATGACTAAGGCCGCTGAAGCTCAGCGGCCTTAGTCATTGAAATCAGATGAGTAGGGAGTACGTTCAGGTCACTTGCTCTGCGACCGTGTATAGTTCAGCATCCCGCCGGCGAGCAGGATGTCCCGCTGGCGCGCGGAGAGCGAACAGCGAAGCGCGATTGTTTTTCCCCCCGCGGTCTTCAATACCAGGTCCTTGCCCTGCTCCAGCGCGGCCTTGATGTCCGCGATCTCTACCTGCTCGTTTCCGTTTACCGCGTCGTAGTCCGCCTCGTTCGCGAAGGTAAGGGGCAGGATCCCGAAATTGATCAGGTTCGCGGCATGGATGCGCTCGAAGCTTTTCGCGACCACGGCCTTGACGCCCAGGTACATGGGACAGATGGCCGCGTGCTCGCGGCTCGATCCCTGGCCGTAGCTCGCGCCCGCGATCACGACATTATGTACCCCTGCCTGCTTGTTTGCCAAAGCCTTCTGCGAAAACTCCGCGTCCACGCCCTCGAACACGAACTCCGCGTACTTGGGAATGTTGGAGCGATATTTCAGCCGCGAACCCGCGGGCATGATATGGTCTGTCGTGATCTTGTCCCCCACCTTGATCGCGACCACCCCCTTGATCGCGTCCACAAGCGGGTCCGTTGCCGGCGGGTCCCCGATGTTCGGTCCGCGGAAGACCGTGACGGACGCGGGGTCTGCCGCGGGAGGCAGGATCATGCTGTCGTCGATCCAGAACTCCGCGGGTATCTTGATCCGGGGATAGGGGATCCCCAGGTCCCGGGGATCGGTGATCGTGCCGGTGAGCGCGGCCGCGATGGCGGACTCGGGGCTCGCGAGAAAGACCTTGGCGCTCTTGGTGCCTGAGCGGCCTTCGAAGTTCCGGTTGCTCGTCCGGATCGAGACGGCATTCGTCTTCGGGGCCTGGCCCACGCCGATGCAGAACCCGCAGGCGGATTCGAGGATCCGGGCGCCTGCGGCGATCAGGTCCGCCAGGGCCCCTTTCTTCGTGATCATCTCGAGCACCTGGCGCGACCCCGGCGCAACGCCGAAGCTCACGTCCGGATGGATATGCCTGCCTTTCAGCATGGTCGCCACGAGCATGAGATCGCGGTAGGAGGAATTGGTGCAGGAACCCACCATCACCTGGTCCACGGGCGTGCCGCGGAGCTCCTCGACGGTCGCGATGTTGTCGGGCGAGTGGGGCTTGGCCATGCGCGGCACGAGCGATCCCAGGTTGAGCGTGATCACCCGGTCGTAGGACGCATCAGGGTCCGCGGACAGTTCGACCCACTGGTCCCCCCGCTTCTGGGCGGCAAGGAAGGCCTTCGTGGCCTCGTCGCTCGGGAAGATCGAGGTCGTGACCCCGAGCTCGGCGCCCATGTTCGTGATCGTGGCCCGCTCGGGCACGGTGAGGTACTTGACGCCGGGACCGCTGTACTCGATAACGGTGCCCACGTTTCCCTTGGTGGTGAGCTTTTCGAGCAATGCCAGGATCACGTCCTTGGCGGAGACCCAGGGCTTGAGCCGGCCCTTCAGGTTCACCTTCACCACCTTGGGGCAGGTGAGAAAGAAGGGGCCGCCGCCCATGGCCACGGCCACGTCGAGGCCGCCCGC
Organism: Nitrospirota bacterium; assembly: GCA_046704425.1. Lineage (GTDB taxonomy): Bacteria > Nitrospirota > UBA9217 > UBA9217 > UBA9217 > JBJKRX01. The sequence goes on along the minus strand of JBJKRX010000147.1, from coordinate 10,301 downwards.
GCCTATGGCGAGCATGCCGATCCCGCCGCCCGTCGGGGTGTGGGAGTCCGAGCCGAGGAGGGTCTTCCCCGGCCTGCCGAAGCGCTCCAGATGGACCTGGTGACAGATGCCGTTGCCTGCCTTGGAGTACTGGATGCCGTACTTGGCCGCCACGGTCTGGAGATAGCGGTGGTCGTCGGCGTTCTCGAACCCGTCCTGGAGGGTGTTGTGGTCCACGTAGCTTACGGACAGCTCGGTCCGGACGCGCGGCACGCCCATGGCCTCGAACTGGAGATAGGCCATGGTGCCCGTGGCGTCCTGGGTCAGGGTCTGGTCGATCCGGATCGCGATCTCGGTCCCGGGCTCGAGACTGCCCGCGACGAGGTGGGCCTCTACGATTTTTTGTACGATGTTCTTTCCCATGAGTGCGCTCCTTTTTGCCTGCAATGAAGCCCCATTATAGGGCGGCAGGGAGGAGAAGGCAACCGAAATTCCGCATCGTGCGATTCCCTTGCGCAGGGTTTTGTGCTACAATGTGCCCTACGTACGCGCAGACATTTCGGGAGCGAGGGAGGAATCATGCCGACCGAACGATTGCTGGGAGATCTGCTGAAGGAGTTCCAGGACGCCAAGAAGACCGGGGCGGTGTACATCAGCGTCGTCGAGACGAGCGAGGACCTGATCCGGATGTACTTCGAGGACGGGAAGATCTACCACATCCGGTACGGCTCGGCCATCGGCAAGGACTGTATCGACATCCTCGACTACTACAACCTCTGGAGCGCCACGTACTTCGACGGCATCAAGGCCCCGCCCCCGCTCTCGACGGACCTGCCGTCCACGGACGCGATCGTCGCGATCGCCCGGAAGTCGGGCAGGACGGTAAAGGTCAAGTAGACAGGCGGACAAGGAGCAACGATGAGCATTCTGGAAGCGATCGGCAACACCCCGTTGGCGCGGCTCGACCGGATCAATCCGAACCCCAAGGTCAGGCTCTACGCGAAGCTCGAAGGGAACAATCCCGGCGGGTCCGTGAAGGACCGGATCGCCCTCTTCATGGTCCGCGCCGCCGAGGAGGCGGGGCAGCTCAAGCCGGGGTCCACGATCCTCGAGGCCACCTCGGGCAACACCGGGATCGGGCTGGCCATGGTCGGGTCGGCGAAGGGCTACAAGGTCAAGCTCGTGATGCCCGAGTGCGTGAGCCTGGAACGGCGCAAGGTCCTCGAGGCCTTCGGGGCCGAGCTGGTCCTGAGCCCGGGGAACGAGGGCACGGACGGCGCGATCCGGCTGGCGCACAAGCTGCACGACGAGCACCGGAACGGCTACTTCATGCCGAACCAGTTCGACAATCCCGCGAACGTGCGGGCCCATTACGAGACCACGGGCCCGGAGGTGTACGAGCAGACGAAGGGCGCGGTGAGCGTCTTCGTGGCGGGCATGGGCACCTCGGGAACGCTCATGGGCGCGGGCAGGCGGCTGAAGGAATACGACCGGGCGATCACCATCCTGGGCGTGGAGCCCTTTCTGGGCCACAAGATCCAGGGGCTCAAGAACATGACGGAGTCGATCGTGCCGAAGATCTTCGACCCCGGCGTGCTCGACGAGAAACGGAACGTACCGGACGACGACGCCTTCGCCACCGCGCGGAGACTCGCGCTCGAAGAGGGCCTGTTCGTAGGCATGAGCAGCGGCGCGGCCATGTGGGCCGCCCTCCAGAAGGCAGGGGAGCTCGCGGAGGGGACCGTCGTGGTCGTCCTGCCGGACCGCGGGGACCGGTACCTGAGTACGGCGCTCTTCGCCTCGGTCTGCGCGCAGTGTCCGCCCTGAACAAACCGTTAAGGAGGCCGCCATGTATTTTCTTTCGGTCAATAGGATCAAACCGGACCTGGACCGGGCCCGATTCAACGACGTCATCGCCCGCCACCGGGAATGGGTGAAGCAGGAGATCGCCGCAGGCAGGATCGTCCAGGCCGGGAAATGGGGAGAACGCGGGGGCATGCTCGTCTTCAAGGCCCAAAGCAAGGCCGAGGCGGAGGCAATGGCGGACCAGGACCCGCTCCTTGTCTCGGGCATGATCGACCAGGAGACCGATGAACTGCACCCTGCTGTTCCGTTCCGCTGATCCCAGGACCGATCTCCTCATTCAACCTTTTTTCCGTCGCCGGGTCAAGAAGACAACGATGCGCTGCCCGCAAGCCGCGACGCCGCGGGGCGTCCGCGGGTCCGCAGCACGGAGCGAACCGTTCCCCCGATCGGGGAAGGAGAAAGGAGCAGCCATGCAGAAGGGAGTGCGTTTTCTTGCAGTACTGTTTGCCGTTGCCGTCGCGGCAGCAGCAGCAATTCCGGCGTTCGCGGCCGACCAGGCCGGACCGGCGCCCGCCAACCGGGCGCAGTCGTTCGAACAGCGGCAGGCCACCATCCTGAAGATGCTCGATGAGCGGATCACGAGCCTGCAGGACCTGAAGACCTGCGTCCAGGCGGCAAAGACGAACGAGGATCTGCGGACCTGCCACCAGAAGCAGCGAGAGGAGATGCAGAGCCAGCGCCAGGAGTGGCGGAAGGAGCGCGGCATGCGCGGCCCGCGGGGAGGCGGTCCCGGAGGCCCGGGCATGAACCAGCAGTAACCCAAGCTTTTTCCACCCCCCTTCCGCGGTGTCCGCTGCGGAAGGGGGGTGGAGCCTTACGCCCCTCCCCACGTATTGACATTCCGCGAGAATTGGAATATATTCCTGCGACCCGCCCCGCTCGATCCCGCCCCGGAAGGAGGAAGCCGGAGATGCCTGCCGCATCCAAAGGAAAGGGCACGGCAAAGAAGAAAGCCGCGCCGCGCAAGGCAGCGAAGAAAAAGACGACGGCCAGGTCCGCAAAGAAGAAGATCCTCTACTGCCGCTGGGTCTCTCCCTAAGCCTAACGCGCATCACCCTGCACCCGCTCCTCCCCGTACCGCTGATCACCGTCCGTGCTGCGGCCGCTCCTGGTAAATATCTTTTGTACCGCGCAAATGAATCTGCTACAATAGGCCAACCCGGTGCAAAGGGAAGGGAGCGGCGCCCGTTTGTCCATGAACCCGGTCAAACAACTCAGGGTCTCTCTGCTCGTGATCCTGCTGCTCATCGTCGTCGGGACCGCGGGGTACATGACGATCGAGGGATGGCATTTCCTCGACGCCCTGTACATGACCGTCATCACCGTGGCCACGGTGGGCTTCCAGGAGGTGCATCCGCTCAGCGACGCGGGCCGGGTCTTCACCCTCGTCCTGGTCGTCGTGGGCGTGACGATCCTGGGCTACACGGTCAGCAAGCTCGCCCAGAGCATGTTCGAGGGCCAGTTCCAGCGCTTCCTGGGGAGGCAAAAAGTGGAAAAGACGATCGATGCCCTGAAGGGCCACTACATCGTCTGCGGATACGGCCGTATCGGGTCGCTCATCTGCAAGGAGTTCGCGGCAAAGCCCCTCCCGTTCGTGGTCGTCGAGAACCATCCCGCGGTGATCGAGAAGCTCGAGGGCGACGGCCACCTCTGGCTGCGCGGGAACGCCACGGAGGACGAGACGCTGCTGCAGGCCGGGATCAAGCGGGCCAAGGGGCTCGTGTCCGTGGTCACCTCGGACACGGAGAACGTCTACATCACCCTGACGGCCCGGGGCCTGAATCCCGACCTCTTCATCCTGGCCCGGGCCGGCGAAGAGGGCTCGGACGTGAAGCTCACGCGCGCCGGCGCGAACAAGGTGATCTCGCCCTATCACATCGGCGGCAGCCGTATGGCCCAGGCCATCCTGCGGCCGAACGTGGTGGACTTCATCGAGATCGCCATGGGCAGGGGGCACATCGACCTGCAGATGGAGGAGGTGTTCATCCCGCAGCAGTCGCCCTTCGGGGGGCGGAACCTCCTGGACACGGGGCTGCGCAGGGATACGGGCGTGATCATCGTGGGCATCAAGAAGGCGACCGGCAAGATGGTCTTCAACCCCGACTCGCAGAGCATGATCGACTGCGGCGACACCCTCATCGTCCTGGGCCAGCCCGCATCGATCGCGACGCTCGAGGGACTCGTGGCCCGGGGCAGCATGCCGCCGGCGGCATAGGGCGCACCAACGGCAGGAGAGACGAAGGATGGCGGACACGAAGATCGAGATCGGTTCCTACGCGGGGTACCAGGGCGAGGAGAGCCCGCGGGTCTTCTTCGCGCACGGCGAGAAGATCACCGTCATGGAGATCGTGAAGATGTGGGTCGAAGAGGACGCGGACCGGCGGCGCAGGCGCTTCTTCACCGCGCGGGGAAGCGACGGGTTCGTGCATACGCTCTTCTACGACCTGGACGGCGAAGCGTGGTACTACCGGGGGTTCGAGCGAGGACGCTGATGCCCCCCCCTTCCCCCCGACAATGACGGAACCTGCATGGATACGCTGCTGACCGGTTTTCTCCAGGCCTTCGGCCTCATCATCCATCTCGACCGCGAGCTCTTCGGCATCATCGCCCTTTCCCTCGAGGTCTCGGGCTCCGCGCTGCTCGTTGCGGCCGCCCTCGGCGTGCCCCTGGGCGCGCTTTTGGGGCTCACCCGCTTTCGCGGCCGGGGATTCGTGGTCAGCGTCATGAACACGAGCATGGGGCTGCCGCCGGTCGTGGTCGGGCTGTTCCTTTATTTGCTGCTCTCGCGCCGCGGTCCGCTCGGCTTCCTCGGCCTGCTCTATTCCCCCACCGCCATGGTGATCGCCCAATCCGTGCTCGCCGCACCGATCGTGATCGCCCTCAGCCAGTCCGCGGTGGTGAACGTGGACCCCGTGATCCGCCAGGCCGCGCGCACCCTCGGCGCCACGCCGCTCCAGGAGGTGCGCGCGGTGCTGCGCGAGGCGCGGTACGGCATCTTCTCCGCGATCATCGCGGCCCTCGGCCGCGTCATGGCCGAGGTGGGCTCGATCCTGATCGTGGGCGGCAACATCGAGGGGTACACGCGCGTCATGACCACCACCATCGCCCTCGATACGGACAAAGGGGACTTCGAGCTCGCCCTGGCCCTGGGCGTGGTCCTGCTCGCGATCTCCTTCGTGATCAATACGGGACTCTACCTGGTCCAGCGGCGGGGGGCGCGGTCAGGGGCATGAACCTCGTCGTCTCGCATATCCGGAAGGCCTACGCCGAAAAGACCGTGCTCGCGGACTGCACGGCCCGGTTCGACCAACGCGGCGTATACGTGCTGCAGGGCCAGAACGGATCGGGCAAGTCCACCTTTCTGCGCATCTGCGCCCTCCTGGAGCCGGCGGACAACGGCGTGGTCTCCTTCTTCTCCGAGCGCAACGAACCGCTGCCCCTCGATCTCGCGCTCAGGCGGCGCATGACGCTCGTGCTTCCTCGCACCGGCATCTTCGACGCCACGGTCTTCCAGAACGCGGTCTACGGCCTGAAGCTGCGGGGTCTCACCCGCGCGGAGCAGGAACGACAGGCCCGCCGGGCACTCGGCGTCGTGGGGCTGGACGGAAAGACCCGGCAGCGGGCGCTCACGCTCTCGAGCGGCGAATCGCAGCGCCTCGGCATCGCCCGGGCCCTCGCGATCGATCCCGAGATCCTGTTCCTGGACGAGCCGACCGCCTCGGTGGACCAGGAGAACACCGAGCTGATCGAGGCGGTCATCGCTACCATGAAACAGGAGGGCCGCACCACGATCATCCTGACCACCCACGACGCGGACCAGGCCGAGCGCCTGGCGGACGCGCGCCTCGTGCTGCACAACGGCGTGATCGAGGAGGCGCGGGGCTGATGGGACCGTCCCCGGAACAAACGGCAGCGGACACAGGACCCCCGCGCAGGCAGGCGACGCGGCTGCTCGATCGCCTCGCGGCACAACTGAACCTGATCGTCTTTATCTGCCTGACGATCGTGGTGGGCACGGCGATCGCGGGCATCACCTTTCCCTCCCAGGGCCTCGTGATCCAGGTGCTCCTGGGCGGGTTCATCGGCGGCATCACGAACAAGATCGCCATTACCATGCTCTTCGAGCGGAAGTGGTATCTGCCGGGGTCGGGCGTCCTGCTCAAGAAGCACCAGGCCATCGTGCGCTCCCTGGCGCGGACGGTGGAGAAGCACCTGGTGAACAGCGAGATGCTCCAGGAGGAGCTGCGCAGGCTGCTCGCCCCGGTGAACAGCGAGAAGGCCGAGCAGATCATCAACAACGTGATCGACGAGTTCCGGGGCACGGTCCGGGACTACCTGGCGACGCAGAAGGTGCATGACGAGGTCCGGGACGCGCTCCGGACGAAGCTCGGCTTCCTCGGCGCCTTCCTGCACCTTACGCGCATCAAGGAGTACGACGAGATGACCGACGCCATCGTGGAGGAGCTGCAGGACCGGCTCGACCGGTTGCGCGTGACCCAGGCCATGCTCCACACGGTCATGGAGAAGGTCGGGACCCTCGAGGACTTCCTGTTCCAACCGAACAACGAGCTGATCCTCCGCCACTACCACACGGACCGGTCCATCGCGCAGCTCCTCTTCGACAACATCGACATCGAAGGCATGGTCGCGGGCAAGCTCACGAACTACGCACCCTCCCGGGTCCGGGACATCATCGAGGAGAACATCCGCGCCCATCTGCTCTGGCTGGAGGTCTTCGGCGTCCTGCTCGGCATGCTCTTTGCCGGGCTGCTCTTCGGCATCGCGCAGGTCGCGTCCCTGCCCCTGTGACGATGACAGGACAAAGCGCGGAGGTGCATTCCCATGCATGACAGACCATCGCTCACCGTGGATTGCGCCGTGTTCCACGAGGGCGCGGTAGTCTTGATCCGTCGGGCCCACGAGCCTTTTGCCGGCTGGTATGCCCTGCCCGGCGGGTTCGTCGAGATCGGGGAGACCGTGGAGGAGGCCTGTCGCCGGGAGACCCGCGAGGAGACCGGGCTTATCGTCACGGACCTGCGCCTGGTCGGCGTGTACTCGGACCCACGTCGGGACCCGCGGCGGCACACGGTCTCGATCGCCTATCTCGCCACGGCTGACCTGTCCACGCTCCAGGCAGGGGACGACGCCAGCGCCGCGATGCTCGTTGCTAACTGGGAGCGCGAGCAGATCGCCTTCGATCATAAAGAGATCCTGCGAGACGCCTGGCGGCTTTTTCAAGCCGGTAAGGATGGGGCGTCATAGAAGGAAGGATGAGGCCCACAACGGATCATTGGTGATGTCGATAAAGAGAGACATCTGACTTTCGTGCAGATATGATATAGTGTCTCTAAATCCTGTTATACTGTATTATCAAACCTCAACCTGGTTGCCTGCCACCTTTCTTGCTTGCCCGAAGAAAGGTGGCCCAAAGAAGGGCACCCGGCGACCATTCTGATCCGTTCTGCTCCGTCACCCTCGGTACATTTCAGAAACTCGGGCTTCGCCCTCAGACAGTCTGAAATGTTTAGCCCTCGGGCTCGGTCGCATAACGGGAATGTCCGCATGGGGGTGAAGGTCGACTGCTTTAAAGGCTTTTCCCAAAACCCCGCATGTCCCCGGAGCGGCCCTATGAAATGTTGGGGCACCGGTCTTGGCCTAAGGAAGCGTCCCGAAGGGCGGATGCGAACTGTTTTGTGCCCTGCGTTTACGAGCCCGCGAGTGCAGGGCGTTGAGGCCGCCTTGTCCCGACGTAGTCGGGGAGGCCGAGTTTTCGCAGACGAGCGGACGTGGCCTTAGACCGGTCCAACATTTCATTCAGGCTGCAAAGGGGGACATGCAAAAAAATAAAAGTCCGGGATTACTCTCACAGACCCGGAGGAGGTGCGGCATGCATGCGAGTTCGAACAAAGATCTCCCGCCGATTACGTTGCCCGAGCCTGCCTTTAGCGGCTCTGCCACGGTCTTCGATGCGCTCAAGGCCAGGCACACGTCCCGCACCATCACGAACGAGCCGATCTCCCTGCGGCACTTGGCAGACATCCTTTGGGCAGCAGGGGGCGTGAACCGGATCACCGGCCCTTTCAACGGACCGGGCAGGACCGCGGGGTCTGCAAGCAACTCGCAGGAGATCCGCGTCTATGTGCTCCGCGAGGACGGGGTCTACCTCTACGACCCCGGGCAGCATCGTCTCACCCCGGTCATGGCAGGCGATCTCCGTTCTCTCGCCATCGGGAGGGGACAGCAGCCTGCAGGCGCGACTGCCCCGGTCCGGCTGGTCTACGTCGTGGACCTGGAACGCTTCAAGCACGCGGGATTCCCGGAACCGGGGCTCTTCGATCCCGAGATCCAGAAGTCTTACTATTTCGTCGACACCGGCCTTGTTGCAGAGAACGTGTACCTGGCCGCGTCCGCGCTCGGGCTAGGAGCGTGGTTCCACAACTGCGACAAGCCAGGGATCGCGAAGGCGCTCTCCCTGAAACCACAAGAATTGCCGCTCTTCGGCCAGACGATCGGGCATTCCGCGGAAGAGGCCTGAGGCAGGGCTGTTCCGCGGCCCCGTGCGCGTTGCCGTGCTCTTGTGCGTTTGGGCGCTCAACTTCGGCGCGTGGGCTCGGGCCATGCCCTGCAGATCGGCGGGTTCTTCCGCGCCCTCGGCGCGACCAGCGTCTATCCGGTGGCGCGCAAAAAAAGCACTCGCTGCAGCGCGTCAAAAGCCGATTGACTTCGCCGCACATTTCTGCTATAAGCAAGAGCACAGAAAAGAAAGAGAATACACCCGAACCAAGGGAATCCCGTGCGAATCGGGAGCGGACCCGCCGCTGTGATCCCGACCCCGTAACCGAGGGTCAATTGCTGCCACGCAGAAAGCCACTGGCCGAAAGGCCGGGAAGGCCGGCAGCAGGGGAGAGCCAGAAGACCTGTCCGGGTGTTCATGCACGATCTTCGGAGCTAAGATCCCGTGTGGAGCACGAGAACCCATCATGCATCCCCGGTCTTCTGACGAAGGCCGGGGATTTTTTTTGGCAGAGGAACAAGAAGACGGGCGGCGCGAAAGAAGGGCAGTTGCAGAACGGGAATAGTCGCATGAAAAAACCGCTCTGTTATGACGATCATAGATGACAGATTCAAAATGAAAAACATTCCTCGCGCGGAGACGCGGAGCTCGCGGGGAAAGCAACAGCATGAATACAATCATACATATTTGCTTTGAATTATAATCCTATGGAAGATCATAACTTTCATTCTCCGCGCCCTCCGCGTCTCCGCGCGAGACCGCCGTTTATGTTCAACTTTATTACGAATGACTTGAAGCTCTTTACTTAATTGCCCATACAAAACCCGGAAGATCCAGAAAAAGGAGAATACCATGCAGACGCTTAAAAATGTACTTGCGAATATCCATCCCGTTGACACCAGCAGGACCACGGCGATCCAGGCGCAGCTTGACGACTTGACCAAGCCGCAGGGGAGCCTCGGCAGGCTCGAAGAACTGGCCCGGCGCTACTGCCTGATCACGGGCAAGGACAAGCCGGTCCTCAAGAACAAGATCATCTTCACCTGCGCCGGAGACCACGGCGTGACCAAGGTAGGGGTGAGCGCCTATCCTTCGGCCGTGACCCCCCAGATGGTCCTGAACTTCCTGCACGGCGGCGCGGGCGTGAACGTGCTCGCGAGGCAGGCAGGGGCTAGGGTGATCGTCGTGGACATGGGTGTGGACTATGATTTCGAGCCTGCCGAGGGACTGGAGATCAAAAAGATCGGGCGCGGCACCGGCAATATCGCGATTGGACCTGCCATGACGCGGGAACAGGCAGAGCAGGCGATCCTGGCAGGCGTGGACCTGGTCGAGAAGTATCATAAAGACCTCGACATCATCGGCACCGGCGACATGGGCATCGGCAACACCACGCCGTCCTCAGCCATCGTATCGGTGATCACGGGAACGGACGCGGAGCAAGTGACCGGCCGCGGCACCGGCATCGACGACGCCTCGCTCAAGAACAAGGTCGCCATCGTCCGCAAGGCGATCAGCGTGAACAAGCCAAACCGCAGCGACGCCCTGAACGTCCTGGCCAAGGTGGGCGGGTTCGAGATCGGCGGGATCGTCGGTGTGGTCCTGGGCGCTGCCCTGCACCGGATCCCCGTGGTCGTGGACGGGTTCATCTCCACGGCAGGCGCCTTGATCGCCGCGGAACTCTGCCCCGCGGTAAAGGACTATCTCATCGCAGCGCACCAGTCCGTCGAGATCGGCCACCGGAAGATGCTGGAGCATTTGGAGCAGCGGCCGCTTCTCGATCTCAACCTGCGGCTCGGCGAAGGTACGGGCGCGGCGCTCGGCATCGTGTTGGTCGAGTCGAGCCTCCGGCTTCTCGCGGAAATGGCTACCTTCTCGTCTGCAGGTGTGTCGGAGAAGAATTCCGGGCAGCCGGTGGGGTAGTAGAAGAACAAGAGTCATC
>JBJKRX010000146.1:0-7158 GCA_046704425.1 Nitrospirota bacterium | reverse complement strand
GAGCCTCGAAGGGAGCTCCCGTACGTTCCATGCGTCGCCGGGTGCGGGCGCGTCCCGCACCCGGCCCTCCTTTGTCAGGCATGCATTCTTTCCTCTTGGTTGCAGGAACCGGCGAGCGCCCGTGCCCGGGCCCTCACCGGTTTCCGCAACAGATCATCGCACCCGGCGCACGCAGCGATTTCCGTGAGGAGGGCGTTCTCTCATGAAGAAAGCGACGCTTCTTGCCGTGTTCCTGCTGTTCGCCATGCTGCCGAAGGCCCATGCCGGAGACGTCTATCCCCTGGAGTCCTTCGAGACCGGGTCCGCCGGGTGGACGGCCACGGGGCTGTGGCACCGCGCGGACTCCTCCGACCCCTGCGCGGTCGCGCACACCCACAGCGGGACCGCGGACTGGTATTACGGCACTTCCTTGTGCACCTATGACACCGGATCACGGAACGCCGGGCTGCTCACCAGCCCGGAGATCATCCTGCCCGCCGGAGCGAATGCGGCCATGCTGAGCTTTTTCTCCTACTACGAGACGGAGACGTCGGGACCCTGGTACGACGTCCGCTACGTTCTCGTCTCTGTGGACGGCGGGGGCTGGACGCCGATCCAACAGCTTGCGGGCGATCAGATGGATACCTGGGTGCCCGTGGTCATCGATCTTTCCGCGTACACGGGACATACCGTCCGCATCGGCTTTTCCTTCGATACGATTGACGAGATCCTGAACGCGTTCCGGGGCTGGTACATCGATGACGTGCTGGTGGTCGCCTCGGGATTCTATTCCTCCTTCGACCCGGTATCCTATTCATGGATCGACATCGCGGACCCGGCGAACGTCACGGCCATTGCCGGGGACGACGCCGGAGGGACGGTGCCGCTGGGGTTTACCTTCAACTACTGGGGAAACCCCTATACCACGGTCAATATCAGCACGAACGGGTACCTGACCTTCGGCCCCGACGTCTCCGTATGGGGGAACCAGAACATCCCGAACACGGCCGTGCCGAACAACGTCATCGCGCCGTTCTGGGACGATCTGTACATCTACTCCTCCGCGAACGCGAAGATCTACGCCACGACCGTCGGCACGGCGCCGGACCGCAAGTTCGTGGTCACCTGGTCGGACGCGGACTTCTGCTGCGCCATGAACAACGGCAGGCTCACGTTCCAGGCGATCCTGTCCGAGTCCGACCTCTCCATCACGTACCAGTACCGGGACATGGTCTCGGTCGATGCCGGCAGGAGCGGGGGCAACTCGGCCACGATCGGTCTGGAGAACTCAGGCGGGACCGACGCAAAAGTATTTTCCTACAATACCCTGAACGTCACGGACGGCCTGGCGATCCGGTCCGTGCCGCTCGATTCCGACGGCAACGGCACCCCCGACATGGTTGAGCTTCTCACGGGCGCAAACCCCGTCGACTCCGACCATGACGGGGTGCCGGACATCCTGGAGCTGCTCTTCGGCACGGACCCCGCGACGAACAACGGACCGACCACGATCACGAGCGCGGGGCCCGGCTCCGCATACGGGACCGCCTACTTTGCCTTCAGCGCCGGGTCCTTCGATTCGAGCACCGAGGGGTTCCGGGTCTATTACGGCCCGCAGCCCGGCGTCACGATCGACGATTATCCCGCCTTCTTCGATATCCCGAACACGGCAGCGAATCAGACCACCTACATCGACCAGTCCTGGGGCATGCAGGGCTCGTCGATGGTCTATGTCCGGATCGCCGCCTATAAGACGATCAGCGGCGGCACGCGGAAGTACATCGGCGCGCCGTCCAATGAGCTTGCGACCTACTTCGCGGGCGCGAAGAACGATCCGGCAAACCAGAACGCGGGCGCGATCGCGAACGACAACGCGAAGACGCAGAACGACCTCCGGTGCTTCATCGCCACGGCGGCCTACGGCTCTCCCTTCGAGAAGCAGGTCGTCTGGCTCCGCCTCGTCCGCGACCGCTATCTCCTGACCAACGCCGCGGGCGCCTGGCTCGTGAAGGCCTACTATCGCCTGAGCCCGCCGCTCGCCCGGTTCATCAGCCGGCACGCCTGGGCGCGGGGAGCGACCCGGATCGGATTGCTCCCTTTGATCGGCCTGAGCTGGGTCCTGGTGCAGGCCCCGATGGCGCTCCGCATCGCGCTGATCGCCGCGTTCCTCGCACTGCCGGTCCTGTGCATCCTGCTGTTCCGAAGGAGAACGATCAAGACATGACCCTCGCGACGTGCGATCCCCCGACTTCGTCGGGGGATCGCGCCGTAGGCAGCAGGAGGTCGCGTGCATCAAGAGTGCCTCCGGCGCTTGCCGGTGGAGGCTCCGCTCCTCCCTGCGAAGGACCCGGGCGGGGGATGGGCCTCCTCCCCCGGGTCTTTCGCGCCCTCGGTAACGGGCGCGCGACGCGGCTGCTGCTCTCCCTCCTCTGCTGCTCCCTGCTCCTGCTGTCCTGCGGCCCGGAAAAAGGCTCTGTTCCCTGGACCGTCCTGGTCTATCTGGACGGAGACAACGATCTGGGCGGGGCCGCCCTGCAGGACCTGGCGGAGATGGAGGCGGCATTATCCTCAACGGCAGTGCAGGTGATCGTCGAGCTCGATCTGCCGACGGACACGACGAAGCGCTACCGCGTGCAGAACGGCACGCGGGAACTTATCGCGGACCTCGGGGAGCGGGACATGGCGGACCCTGCCACGCTCACGGACTTCCTGGCCTGGGCCGGGACCGCCTTCCCCGCAGCGCACACGGCGCTCATCTTGTGGGACCACGGGAACGGCTGGGACCAGGGGATCGGGCCGCAATCCTTGTCCCCGCCCGTGCAGCGGGCGATCCTGATCGATCAGGACAGCGGGCCGCTGTCGAACCACGTTGTGCGCCAGGCGATCGAGGCCGCGGGCCTCCGGATCGATCTGCTCGGCATGGACGCCTGCACCATGGCGGGCATCGAGACGCTCTACGAGTTCCGCAACGCGGCCTCCGTCATCGTCGCCTCCGAGGAGGAGACCGAGTCGCACGGGTGGGACTATCGTGCCGTCCTCGACGGCCTGGCGACCCGGCCCGGCATGAATGCCGAGGACCTCGGACGGCTCGCAGTCCAATCGTACCGGATCTTTTACGAGGATGTGTTCTATCCCGCGCAGCCGTCGGGGTACGACCAACGCTACGGCATCATCGCCCTGCGGGCGCGCGGCCTGGCCGGGATCGCGCGGGAAACGGACCGGATCGCGGGGCTCGTGATCGACGGCCTGGACAGCGGGATCGTCCGGAACGAGACGATCGCGCTCGTCACAACCGCGCGCCGGAACGTGCAGGAGATCGACCGGTATATTCAACCCGACGTCTCGGTGGATCTCCTCGACCTTGCTGACCGATTGGGGCAGGGCAACACCCTGACGCGCCTGATCGCTGATGCGACGATCGCCGAATACCACGGCTCCGGACGGCCGAATGCCCACGGCATCTCCATCGTCTTTTTCCCCTCTCCGCAGTCCCTTACCTTTGATCCGAACTACTGCAACTACGATCCTGCAGCGCATGTCGGGAACAACGGCGACTTCATCAACCAGTTCCGGTGGGACGAGTTCCTGCATGCCTATTATGCCGCGGCCGGCTGGTAGCATCGCGACCTGGCTCCCTGCGATTCCCTCTTGACTCCCGTCAAGGAGTATGTTTTAATTCCCGACGGCGTTCTCGCGCCTTTGCAAGCCCTACGCCGTCTTGTACCCATGCCCTCGACGCTCTCTTTCATCACCGGCGGTGCACGCTCCGGGAAATCCTCTTTTGCCGAAACCCTGGCGAACCGGGCGCCGGGCAGGCGCGCCTACATCGCGACCGCCCAGGCCCTGGACGAGGAGATGGCCGCGCGGATCAAAAAGCACCGAGAGGACCGCGGGACCTCCTGGGACACCTTTGAGGAGCCCCTGGCCGTTGCCGACCTGCTCGCCCGGCTCACGGGCTCCTATAACGTGGTGCTGCTCGATTGCCTGACCCTCTGGCTGAGCAACGTGATCTCCCACACCGAGGGGGACGAGGCTGTGCACTCTCGCGCGGACGGGCTCATCCGGGCTATAAAGGCATTCGATGGACTTTGCATCTGCGTCTCGAACGAGGTGGGACTCGGGATCGTGCCCGACAATCCTTTGGCGCGGCGATACCGGGACCTTGCCGGGATCCTGAACCAGCGCGTGGCAAAGGCGGCGGACGAGGTCTATCTGATCACCGCCGGGATCCCGCTCAGGATCAAGTGATCAAGGAGAAGCCATGCTGAGGGATCTCATCACAGCGCTCCAGTTTCTCACGATCCTGCCCCAGCGCAGGGACCGGATGCCCGGCGAGGCCGGGCTCGCGCGGGCCATGGCCTATTTCCCCCTGGTGGGCTTTCTCATCGGCCTCTGCCTGGTTGCCGCGGACAGCCTCTTTCTCTCGATCTCCCTGCCGCAGACCATTACGAACCTCCTGCTTGTCCTCCTGTCCGTGCTCGTAACCCGCGCGCTCCATATCGACGGTCTCGCGGATACCTTCGACGGCCTCATGGGCGGCCACGATAAGGAATCGCGGCTCGCCATCATGAAGGACAGCAGGCTCGGGACCGCGGGCGGCCTCGCCATCTTCTTCGTCCTTTTCCTGAAATATCTCTGTTTGAACAACCTCTCCGGAACAGACAAGGTCGTTGCCCTCCTGCTCGCGCCCATGCTTGCGCGCTGGTCCCAGCTCCTCCTGCTCTTTCGGATGCCCTATGCCCGGGAAGAGGGCACGGCCCAGGCCTTTGTGGGAAGGCTCACCGGCGGCAGGCTCATTGCTGCCACGCTCTTTAGTCTCCTGCTCGCTGCCCTCGTGACCTGGCAAGGAGATCCGTCATCCCTGGTGCTGCCCGGTTGTCTGGTCCTCGGCGTGGCAGTGCTCACGTTCATGGGACGCCGTGTCTTTGCCGCCCGGCTCGGCGGCGTGACCGGTGACACGATCGGCGCCGTGAGCGAGGTGAACGAAGCGCTCGTCTTCCTGCTCTTTGTGATCCTGTCCGGAATCGGCCTATGAGCGCGAAAGGGGGCAAAGAGGCGACGCGCGTCTACCTCATGCGCCACGGCGAGGTGCAGAACGGGCCGGAGATGCGGCTGAACGGCCAGATCGACGTGGACATCACCGAGACCGGGGTAAAGCAGATGCAGTGCCTGGCTGACCGTCTCGCCGGCAAGCCGATCGCTGCAATCTACGGGAGCGATCTTATTCGCTCGACCCGCGGCACAGGGATCATCGCGGACCGGCTGGGGCTCTCGCCCATCCATCGCCGGACCCTGCGCGAACGGAGCGTGGGCAAGTGGGAGGGCTTGACCGGCGAGGAGATACGCGAGCGCTTTCCCCAAGAGTACGCTGCCTGGCGTTCCGATCTCCTCCAGTACCGCCCACCCGAGGGAGAGTGTCTCTTGGACGTGCGGGACCGCGTCCTGCCCGCATACCAGGAGATCGTGGCCGCGCATCCGGGTGGCGAGATCGCGCTCCTCTTGCACGGCGGCGTGAACCGGGTGATCCTGGCGAATGCGCTCGGTATGGACTTCCTGAACCTCTTCCGGATCGACCAGAGCTACGGGGCCTTGAACATCATCGACCACTTCCCGGACGGGATGAGCGTGGTCCGGCTCTTGAACGGCTAAGCTGCAGTGAGCTATTCGTAATAAAGAATAAGCCTTCTCCGCGTCCTCCGCGACTCCGCGTGATAAATGGTTTTCGTTATTATATTTGTTAGTAGGGGAGGCTCCATTGCGAAAAAATATCATATTTATTCTCTCATCGGTCCTTCTCTTGCTGCTCCTGGGATGCAGTAAATCCGGGAACAACAGCCCAACTCCGTCAGGATCCCTCTGCACGCAGACGAGCGACGTCTTTCCCGGCACTGCCTCAATCCAGAGCTGGGACGACACGAAGGCAGCGCAAGTACCGATAAACGAATTGCCGAATGAATTCAACGCCCCTGTTCGACAGGCCCTGGCAAACCTCGCCTGGGAGGACGGCCTGTATATTACGCGCGACGGCCTGACGCTCTATGCGACCTATATCCCCATGGACCTCCTGCAGGCAGTGCTCTCCGGGGTCACGCCAACCGCCTTCTACAAGTACGAGCGCGGCAACCTGATCGGCCAGGACTTTTCGAGCCCCCTCTCCAGCCAGACCATGACCTGGCTGCATGCGGACGTTGCCATGTCACAGCGGAGCAGCGTCAACGATCCCTTCTGTAGTTGGACCCTTTCGAACCTGAAAGACCAGTACTACGACCTGGGAGCACCGCAGGGAATCGTAGACAGCGCGAATAGCAGCCAGTTCGACTATTTCGTCTATACCGACGATACCGGCGGCCAGGGCATCAAGATCAAGATGCTCAGGAACGTAGGCCGCAGCCTTGCCTCAACAACGTCCGGTACGCTTCTGCCTCCCAATGTGGACGAGCCCGGGATCGACCAGGACAATCCCCATATGGAGCGCTACGACAGCGCGAACCCGCAAAACCTGGTCCTCTTCTACGAAAGCAGCGATAAGCCGGGCGGTGCAGGGGGGCATGACATCTGGTATACGACGAGCGCAGACGGCGGAGTCACCTGGGCCGATCCCCTTGCCGTGACCTCGATCGATACGACTGCCGACGAGATACAGCCCCATCTCTACTTCGACGGGACCAGTTGGTGGCTCTACTATGCAGCCACCAATCCAGCGGACGGGAAACTCGGGATCTTTCGGGCCGTTCAGGGACGGGCAGGGAACTGGGACGATTGGCAGAGCAAACAGCTCGTGGTCTCTGCCGGGACCACGGCCGGCGTGGGAGAACCCACGCTGACCGGTTCCGGGGACCTGTCGTTCGTCATGGTCACGCAGAACACCGAGGGGGGGACGGCGTTTGATCAGTTTGATAGTGATCCGTGGTTTATGAAGAAGAAATGAGCGAGACGGCTCTACCGGCCATCGCGATGTTCTTGCTGTAGTCGTTGAAGGTGCATGTCTGTGAAACACTTAAGAACATCCTGAAGCTCTCAGGGTTTCAGACTCTGATAACTCCAATAGTTCATCTGGAATTAAACAATCAACGCACAGCTAATACACATGCCACACTCTAATCGGAAATCGTACTATTTTCTGAGGGTAGGCCCCAAATTCTATTATCTGCACACAACTCCCGGCCCAAAATCAGTTTG
>JBJKRX010000145.1:0-11008 GCA_046704425.1 Nitrospirota bacterium | reverse complement strand
TCTATTTCCGGACGACGGACGTGACGGGCGTGGTGAAGCTTGCGGAAGGCGTAGAGATGGTGATGCCGGGGGACAACATGAGCTGCTCGGTGGAGCTGATCACGCCGATCGCGATGGACAAGGAGTTGCGGTTCGCGATCCGTGAGGGCGGTCGGACCGTCGGCGCCGGCGTCATCACCGAAGTGATCGAGTAAGGCGAGGGAGCGCACGTGACACAGAAGATCAGGATACGGTTGAAAGGATACGACCATCGGCTGCTCGACCAGTCGACGGTGGAGATCATGGATACGGCGAAGCGGACCGGTGCCAGGGTGTCCGGGCCGATCCCCTTGCCGACCAGCACCAACCGCTGGACGGTCCTGCGGTCTCCCCATGTGGACAAGAAGTCGCGCGAGCAGTTCGAGATCAGGACGCACAAGCGGCTGATGGATATTCTGGACCCGACGCCGCAGACCGTGGATGCGCTGATGAAGCTGGATCTTGCCGCCGGCGTCGATGTGGAGATCAAGCTCTAAGGCGGCGGGTGAAGGGACAGGCGATGAGCAAGGGAATACTCGGTAAGAAAATAGGCATGACCCAGCAGTTCGCCGGCGGGGAGCTCATTCCGGTGACGGTGATCCAGGCGGGGCCGTGCACGGTCGTGCAGAAAAAAACGGCGGAGCATGACGGATACGACTCCGTGCAGCTTGCCTTTGCGGAAGAGAAGAAGAAGACACGGGTCACCAAGGCGATGGCCGGCCACTATCAGAAGGCGGGAGTCCCGCCGCATCGGTTTCTTCGCGAATTCCGCACCGCCGAATTCGAGCAGGGACAGGTCGTGACGGTGGACATGTTCACCAAGGGCGAGCGGATTATCGTCCGGGGCGTCAGCAAGGGGAAGGGCTTTGCGGGCGTGATGAAACGGCATAACTTCCGCGGCGGTCCGGAGGGGCACGGCTCCATGTTCAACCGGGCCCCCGGGTCCATCGGGGCGAGCGCCTGGCCGTCGCGCGTCATGCCCGGCAAGAAGCTTCCGGGTCATATGGGCGACGCCAACGTCACGATGAAGAATATCGAGGTCGTCGAAGTGCGTCCGGAGCAAAATCTGCTTTTTGTCCGGGGTGCGGTCCCGGGCGGAGAGAACGGCCTCCTGGAGCTCTGCAAGGCTGATTAAGAGCGGTACTGAGAGGATTACGGAAATGCCGTCAGTCGTCATAGTCGATAAGAACAACACGAAGGTGAAGGATTTTGAGCTTCCGGCCCTGCTTGCCGCGACGGTCCGGCCGCATCTCCTTCATGCCGCGGTCGTGAATCAACTCGCGAACCGGCGTGCAGGCACGGCGGCCACGAAGACCAAGGGCCTGGTGAGCGGAGGCGGCAAGAAGCCCTTCAAACAGAAGGGAACGGGCCGCGCCCGCGCCGGCAGCAACAGGTCTCCGCTCTGGCGGCACGGCGGTACGGTATTCGGACCGCAGCCGCGGGACTACTCCTATTCCCTCCCGAAGAAGGAGAAGCGGGCGGCGCTCATCGACGCGGTCTCCGTGAAGGTCAGTGAGAACCGGATGGTCCTGGTCGACAGCCTTAAGCTGGCGGAGCCCAAGACGAAGCAGATGGCGACGTTGCTGGCCGCCCTCGGTGTTCAGGCGCCTGCGCTTGTCCTGGTTACGGGGGAGAACAAGAACCTGGTGCTGGCGTCCCGGAACATCCCGTCGATCAAGGTGCTTCGGATGGAAAACATCAACGTATACGATCTGCTCAAATACCACTATCTCATTACGACACCCGACGCGTTGAATGCATTTCAGGAGGTGTACGGGAAATGACTCAGGATTTCTACGACATCGTCAGGGTCCCCCGGATCACCGAGAAGGGCACGCGGATCAAAGACAGGCCCACTGTCCTGACCTTCGAAGTGAAGGTGAGCTCCAACAAGGTTGAGATCAAAAAAGCGGTCGAGCATCTTTTCAAGGTCAAGGTGGCCGATGTGACGACCGTACGGATCGCCGGGAAGGTCAAGCGGGTCGGTACGCGGGTCGGCCGCAGGGCGGACTGGAAGAAGGCCTACGTGACCCTGAAACCGGGTGAAAAGATCGACATTTTCGAGGGTGCCTAGATGCCGGTAAAAAAATATCATCCCACATCGCCCGGACGGCGGTTCCAAACGTCGCTGACGTTCGAAGAGATAACGCGCAGCAGACCGGAAAAGTCGCTCGTGGAAAAGATCAGCCAGAGCGGCGGCCGGAACAACCGCGGGAAGGTGACCGTTCGGTACCGGGCCGGCTGGCACAAGAAGAAATACCGGGTCGTCGACTTCCGGCGCGAGAAGTTCGGCGTACCGGCAAAGGTGGCGGAGATCGAATACGATCCGAACCGCTCGGCGCGGCTCGCCCTGCTTCACTATGCCGATGGGGAAAAGCGCTACATCATCGCCCCGGTGGGGCTGAAGGTCGGCGACAGCGTCATGTCCGGTCCCGATGCGGACATCAAGTCCGGCAACGCCCTCCCGATCGCATCGATTCCCGTGGGGTCCGTGCTGCATAACGTGGAACTGAAGAAAGGCGCGGGCGGACAGCTCGCCCGAAGCGCAGGGGCGTCCGTGCAGCTGCTCGCCCGGGAAGGCGACTACGCGACGCTGCGGCTCAATTCCGGAGAAATTCGCCAGGTGCGTTCCGAGTGCATGGCGACCATCGGCCAGGTGGGCAACCTGGACCATGAGAACATCAGCCTCGGCAAGGCGGGGCGGTCTCGCTGGCTGGGCAGGCGGCCGCGTGTTCGCGGCGTGGCGAAGAACCCCGTCGATCATCCCCTGGGCGGCGGCGAGGGCAAGTCGTCCGGCGGCAGGCCCGGCTGCTCTCCCTGGGGGCTGCCGGACGGCAAGAAGACGCGCAAGAACAAGACCACGGCGAAGTTCATCGTATCGCGCAGAACGAAGAGCCGATAGGCGAAGAGGGATTTGAACGGAGGGTACGGTGCCGAGATCGGTAAAAAAAGGGCCTTTTGTCGAAGAGCGCCTCATGCAGAAGGTTGAGGCCATGAATTCCACCGGGGACAAGAAGATCCTGAAGACGTGGTCCCGCAGGTCCACGATCACGCCCGAATTCGTGGGGCATACCATGGCAGTCCACAACGGGAAGAAGTTCATCCCGGTGTACATTACCGAAAACATGGTAGGGCATAAGCTCGGCGAGTTTTCGCCGACGCGAACCTTCCGGGCACACGGCGGATCAAAGGCCGCGGAAAAGGCCTCCGCGCCGAAGTAGGCAGAGCGGGGGCAGAACCGGTGGGAACGAGCGAGGTTGATTCTATGGAAGCGAGTGCTACAGTACGACATATCCGCATCACCCCGCGCAAAGCGCGCCAGGTGGTCGATCTCATCCGCGGCAGGATGGTCGGGGAGGCGCTGAACATCCTCTCCTTTACCCCGCTTCACGCAGCGCGCATCGTCAAGAAACTGCTGGACTCGGCCGTTGCGAACGCCGAGCAGAAGAAGATCGGAGACCCGGACACCCTGAAGATCTCCCAGGCCTACGTGAACCAGGGGGTCACGATGAAGCGGATGCGCGCGCGGGCGATGGGACGGGGCAACGTGATCAAGAAGCGGACCAGCCATATTACGCTGGTCCTGTCGGCATAGGCAGGAGCGGAGGCGTCATGGGACAGAAGGTACATCCGGTCGGCATGCGGCTGGGGATCATCAAGACCTGGGATTCGCGCTGGTACTCCCAGAAGAACTACGCAGGGCTCCTGCACGAGGACATCAAGATCCGCTCGATCGTCAAGGAGCGGCTTATGCACGCGGGCGTCGCCAAGGTCGAGATCGAGCGCGCCGGCCAGAAGGCCAAGATCAACATCCACACCGCCCGTCCCGGCATCATCATCGGGAAGAAGGGGGCGGAGGTAGACAAACTGAAGAAAGACCTCGAAGCCCTGACCGGCAAACAGATGTACATCAACATCCAGGAGATCCGGCGTCCGGAACTGGACGCACAGCTTGTGGCGGAGAACATCGCACTCCAGCTGGAGCGGCGCATTGCCTTCCGGCGGGCCATGAAGAAGGCCGTGACCTCGGCGCTCCGTCTCGGGGCGCAGGGCATCAAGATCACCTGCTCGGGCAGGCTGGCGGGCGCCGAAATCGCCCGGACCGAATGGTACCGGGAGGGGCGCGTCCCGCTCCACACGCTGCGCGCGGACGTGCAGTACGGGTTCTTCGAGGCAAAGACCACGATGGGACAGATCGGCGTGAAGGTCTGGATCTATCGGGGGGACATCCTCCAGCAGCCGACCGCCGCCGCGTAGGATCACAGAATTCGGGCGTGCGATGCGCGCCATACGTAAAGGATTGTCACTATGCTGGCACCCAAACGAGTCAAGCACCGGAAAACACATAAGGGAAGGATGACGGGTACGGCCTATCGCGGCGCCGAGGTCAGCTACGGAGAATACGGCCTCAAGGTCCTGGAGCCGGGCTGGATCACCAGCAGGCAGATCGAGGCGGCCCGTATCGCCATGACCCGGTATGTCAAGCGGGGCGGCAAGATCTGGATTCGGATCTTTCCGGACAAGCCGATCACCAAGAAGCCGGCAGAGACCCGTATGGGAAAAGGGAAGGGAGCTCCCGAGTACTGGGTGGCCGTGGTGAAGCCGGGCCGTGTCCTGTACGAGATGGGCGGCGTGGACGAAACCGTCGCGCGGGAGGCGTTCCGGCTGGCGTCGTACAAACTGCCGATCGCGACGAAATTCGTTTCCCGGGAGGCGGAGTGACCATGCAAGTAAAGACGCGTGACCTGCGGGATATGACGGCGGACGAGCTTCAGGCGAAGGCGGAAGACCTCAGGAAAGAGTTGTTCAATCTTCGGGTGCAGCAGGCGATGGGGCAGATCGAAAACCCCATGCGCATCCGGCTGCTCAGGAAAGACATCGCGAAAACCAAAACGGTGCTAAGGGAAAACCATGGACGCAGTTAAGAAGAGAAAGGCCTATATCGGCCACGTCGTCAGCGACAAGATGGACAAGACCGTGGTGCTGGCCGTAACCATGCGGGTGACGCATCCGCGCTACGGCAAGACGGTCAAGCGCACGACCCGGTACAAGGCGCACGACGAGAAGAACGAGTGTAAGATCGGCGACAAGGTGCGGTTCATCGAGACGCGACCGCTCTCCCGGGACAAGCGGTGGATGGTGATCGAGGTTCTGGAGAAGGCGCACTAGGGATCGCACGACGCTCCGTGCAGAGGATTGAGCCATGATTCAGCAGCAGACGATATTGGATGTCGCCGATAATTCCGGCGCGAAAAAGGTGATGTGCATCAAGGTGCTCGGCGGGACACGGAAGCGGTATGCCACCCTCGGCGACGTGATCGTCGTGGCGATCAAGATGGCGATCCCCGAGGGGCAGGTCAAGAAAGGGACGGTCGCCAAGGCGGTGGTCGTCCGGACCACGCGCGAAGTGCGCCGTCAGGACGGTTCCTATATCAAGTTCGATCGGAATGCCGCCGTGCTCATCAATAACGCGAACGAACCCATCGGCACCCGCATCTTCGGCCCTGTCGCCCGTGAGTTGCGGAAAAAGAACTTCATGAAGATCATATCGCTGGCCCCCGAAGTGCTGTAATCGCGGGCCAGGCGAGAGCCTCGTACAGAGAAGAGCAGGACACGAGAATGCAGATTAAAAAGAACGATACGGTAGTGGTCATCTCCGGCAAGGAGAAGGGGAAGCGCGGCAGGGTCATCGCCGTGCACCCGAAGACGAACAAGGTCCTCGTGGAGAAGCTGAACATGATCAAGCGCCACATGCGGCCGAACCAGGAACTCCGGCAGGGCGGTATCGTGGAGAAAGAAGGCCCGCTTTCGGCCGCGAACGTACGGTTGATCTGTGCGAAGTGCGACAAGCCGACGAGCGTCTCCCGCCAGGACCAGGGTGACGGTGTTCGCCTTCGGGTTTGCAAGGTCTGCAACGAGACCATCGATTAATCCGTTTCTGCGCTGCAGAACGGACAGAACAGGAAAGCACGCTATGGCGGACAAGAAGAACGAAAAGACGACGGCGAAGAAAGACGGTGGCCAGAAAAAGGCCGCCCAGAAGCCAGCGAAGGCGGCGGCAAAGGCCAAGGCTCCGGCGGCACCGGCAAAGGAGGCATCCGGTGCAAAGCAGCCGCGCGTCGCGGAGCCGGTGCCGACCCCGCGGCTGAAGCAGCGGTACCACGACGTCGTCGTGCCCGCCATGATGAAGCAGTTCCAATATCGGAATCCCATGCAGGTGCCGAAGCTCGTCAAGGTCGTCCTGAACGTCGGCATGGGCGAGGCGATTGCCAATGCCAAGGCCCTGGAATCGGCGACGGATGAGCTGGGACGGATCACCGGTATGCGTCCGGTCGTCACGCGGGCCAAAAAATCGATCGCGACCTTCAAGCTCCGGACGGGGATGGCGATCGGGTGCATGGTGACGCTGCGGCGGGAGCGCATGTACGAGTTTCTCGATCGGTTTATCAGCGCTGCGCTGCCCCGCATCCGGGACTTCAAAGGGGTGTCATCCAAGTCCTTCGACGGGAGAGGCAACTATTCGCTGGGGGTCCGGGAGCAGGTCATCTTCCCGGAGATCGAGATCGACAAGGTGGACTCGATCCATGGGCTCGATATTGCCATCGTGACCACGGCGAAGACCGACGAGGAAGGCCGGGCGCTGCTCGGCCATATGGGGATGCCGTACCGCAAGTAGCACGGTGAGAGGGATGGAGGAACCATGGCAAAGAAGTCTTTGATGGCGAAGGCACAGCGACCGGGGAAGTTCAAGGTCAGGCAGTATCACCGCTGCCCGTTGTGCGGCCGGTCCCGCGGCTATCTGCGTACGTTCAATATGTGCCGGATCTGTTTTCGGAACCGGGCGCTTCGCGGCGAGATCCCGGGCGTGACCAAGGCGAGCTGGTAAGAAAAAAGGGGTTAGAAGCTCATGATGACCGATCCGATCGCGGATATGCTGACGCGCATCCGCAATGCCAGTAAGGCAAAGCATGAGAAGGTGGATATCCCGTCGTCGAAGCTGAAGATCGAGATTGCCAAGATCCTCAAGGACGAAGGGTATGTCAAGAACGTGAAGCTGGTCAAGGACCGCAGGCAGGGGCTGATCCGGGTATACCTCAAGTATACCGACGCCGAGACGCCCGTGATCCAGGGGCTGAAGCGGGTCAGCAGGCCGGGCCGCCGGGTGTATACCGGCAGCGATACCATCCCGCGGGTCATGGCCGGACTCGGGACCGCGATCCTGTCGACGCCGCGGGGCATTCAGACCGGAAAGCAAGCGCGGAAGGACAACGTGGGCGGAGAGGTACTCTGCCACGTCTGGTAGGCACGGGCGCAGTCGGGCGTGCGGGGAGAAGTGTAGGAGTCGCTATGTCGAGGGTTGGGAAAAAACCGATCGCGATCCCGGCAGGGGTCGAAACAAAGCTGGAACCCGGGAGGGTCGTCGTCAAGGGCCCGTTGGGTGAGATGAGCCAGGACGTGAACCCGAAGCTGACGATCAAACGGGAGAAGGACCAGTTGCTGGTGGAGCGGCCGTCGAATCAGAAGATCTACCGCGAGCTGCACGGGCTGACGCGGAACCTGATCGCCAACATGGTGGCGGGCGTCAGCAAAGGATATGAAAAGACACTCGATATTTCCGGCGTCGGATTCAAGGCGGCGGTCGCGGGATCGAACCTTATGTTGAACCTCGGCTTTTCCCATTCGATCGTCTTTCCCCTGCCCCAGGGGATCAAGGCGACCGTTGATGCGAAGCAGACCCAGATCGTTCTGAAGGGCGTCAATAAACAGTTGATCGGGCAGATCGCGGCGAATGTCCGGGGCCTCAAGGTGCCCGAACCGTACAAGGGCAAGGGCATCAAGTACGGCGCCGAGGTCATTCAGCGCAAGGAAGGCAAAGCAGGCAAGGGCGGCAAATAACCCTTATCCCGGAACCCGGAGGGGACGCTTCTCCCGACGGATTCCCGGACCGAACGGAGTGTACCGTGTCACAGAGCAAAGAAGTAGCGCGTCAGCGACGTTGCGAACGAATCAGAAAAAAAGTGCAGGGGACGGCGGATAGGCCGAGGCTTACCGTGTTCAAGAGCCTGAGTCATATGTACGCCCAGGTGATCGACGATACGACGGGCAAGACGATCGTCTCCTCTGCGACCACGGAGAAGGCGCTTACGGCGGGCCTGAAGCACCGCGGTAATGTCGAGGCGGCGAAACGGATCGGGGCCGCCATCGCCGAAAGGGCGCTCGACAAGAGCATCAAGACCGTGGTGTTCGATCGCAGCGGATACCAATATCATGGATGTGTTAAAGCGCTGGCGGATGCGGCGCGTGAAAAAGGGCTCAGTTTTTAGGGCGAGGGCTTTGGTAAGCGGAGGCTTGTGTGGCGGAGCGAGCATATTCAGATGAAGAAGGCGACGGCCTGAAGGATAAACTGGTTTCCTTGAACCGTGTCGCCAAGGTGGTAAAGGGCGGGAAGCGTTTTAATTTCAGCGCCCTCGTGGTGGTCGGCGACGGGAAGGGCAAGGTCGGCGTAGGTAAAGGGAAGGCCGCAGAGGCGCCGGTGGCCATCAAGAAGGCCGTGGAACGGGCCAAGAAAAGCATGGTCGCGGTGGCCTTGAAGGGCGGTACGATCGCGCACGAGGTGCTGGGCCATTACGGCGCCGGTCGCGTTCTGCTCAAGCCCGCGTCCGAAGGGACCGGTCTTATTGCGGGCGGCGCGAGCAGATCGGTGCTTGAGGTCGCCGGCGTACGGAACGTGCTGTGCAAGTCGCTCGGATCGAGCAACCCGCACAATGTCGTGAGCGCCACGATGGACGGATTGACCCGTCTGCGCAGTGCGGAGCAGATGGCGGCGCTCCGCGGCAGGACGGTCGAGGAGCTCGGATAACATGGCACAGAAGAAGAAGGCGGAAGTCAAGATCACCCTGGTGAAAAGCGGGATCGGCCGACCGGCAAAGCATAAGACGGTCCTTGCCGGACTCGGGCTCCGGAAGCTGAACGCGTCCGTGGTGCGCGTCGATTCTCCACAGCTTCGCGGCATGATCAATAAAGTTTCGCACCTCCTCAAGGTCGAGACGCTCTAACGGGCGAACCGAGGCATTTTTTCAATACGATGAGTTGTGAGTGACATCATGCGATTAGAAGAACTGAAACCCGCGCAGGGCGCGAAAAGAAAGGCACATCGGGTCGGCAGGGGCCCGGGCTCCGGCTCCGGAAAGACGGCGGGGAAGGGGCACAAGGGGCAGAAGGCGCGCTCGGGAGGCGTCAAAGGCGCCGGCTTCGAAGGCGGGCAGATGCCCCTCCAGCGAAGGATGCCGAAGCGCGGTTTTACGAATATTTTCCGGAAAGAATACGCGATCGTCAATCTGCGGGACCTCGCCGCGCTGAGCGGCGACGACCCGGTGACTCCGGAACTGCTCGTACAGCAGGGGCTGATCAAGGGCGTGCGCGACGGCGTCAAGGTGCTCGGCGTCGGCGAGTGCAAAACGAAGCTGACGGTGCGCGCGCACAAGTTCAGCAAGAGCGCCCTGGACAAGATCCAGGCCGCCGGCGGAAAGGCCGAGGTGATCTGAGCCGTGTTCCGCGGTTTCAAGAACATATACAATATTCCCGAACTCCGGAAGCGCATCATCTTCACCTTACTGATGCTGGGCGTCTACCGGATCGGCGCATTCATCCCCACGCCGGGCGTCAGGGGCGATGCGCTCAGCCGCTATCTGCACCAGACCGCGGGCGGGTTGATGGGATTCTTCGACATGTTTTCCGGAGGGGCGCTGTCCCACGTCACGATCTTTGCGCTCGGAATCATGCCGTACATCACCGCATCGATCGTACTGCAGCTGTTGACCGTCGTGATCCCTCGTCTGCAGGCGCTCTCCAAAGAAGGCGAAGCCGGCCACAAGAAGATCACTGAATATACCCGCTATGGAACGGTGCTGATCTCCGGATTTCAGTCCTTCTGGATGGCCGTCGGCATCGAGAAGATGGGCGACGGGGCCTTCGTGGAGTCGACCGGCTGGGGATTCCGCATCCTCACCATGATCACCCTCACGGCCGGCACTACGTTCATCATGTGGCTCGGCGAGCAGATCACCGAGCGCGGCATCGGCAACGGGATCTCGCTCATCATCTTCGCCGGCATCGTCGCGGGATTCCCGCGGGCCGTGGGCAACACGATCAGCCTCGTCCGCTCCGGTGAGATCGCCTACTTCATGGTCGTCATCATCATCGCACTGGTCATCATCGTCGTGGCCGCCATCATCGTGATGGAGCGCGGAAACCGAAAGATCTCGGTGCAATATGCGCAACGCATGGTCGGACGAAAGATCTATAAAGGGCAGAGTACCCATCTCCCGCTTAAGATCAACTCCGCGGGCGTCATCCCGCCGATCTTTGCGTCTTCGATCCTGCTCTTCCCGGCGACGATCGCCGGATTTGTCCAGGTGGGATGGTTGCACTGGTTCACGCAGCAGCTGGGTCCCGGGAAACCTCTCTATACCCTGATCTACGTCATCATGATCGTAGGCTTTACCTATTTTTACACGGCCATCGTCTTCAACCCGGTGGACATAGCCGATAATCTGAAGAAGTACGGCGGTTTCATCCCGGGGATCCGACCGGGCAAGAAGACATCCGACTACCTTTTCCGAGTACTGAACCGCATCACCCTCGGGGGGGCATTGTACCTTTCGGCAGTCTGCGTACTGCCTGACATTTTCTATCATTTTTTCAACGTCCCGTTCTATTTCGGGGGGACGTCGCTCCTGTAGGTGATCGGCGTGGCACTCGTTTCGATTTCACAGATAGAGTCGCATCTCATCCAGAGGCATTACGGAGGATTCCTGAAAGGCAGCTCGGCCAAGGGAAGGCGGTAGGAGTGCAGGCCGCATGATCATCCTCAAGTCCCTTCAGGAGATCGACAAGATCAGAAAGGCCTGCCTGGTCGTCGCCGACGTGCTTGAGGCGATGCAGGAGCAGGTCCGGCCCGGGGTCAGCACGTTGGCCCTGGACGATTTTG
>JBJKRX010000144.1:0-7285 GCA_046704425.1 Nitrospirota bacterium | reverse complement strand
CCCAGGGTCAGACCATAGGGGGACTCCTTGATCGCCGGGAAGCGGTTGCGGCTGAAGACCTCGATGGGCACCATGCCCGCGTAGCGTCCGAGGTCCAGCGCCACCGCCTGGCCGAAGCGTGAGAGGTTGATCACCACGAGGATGCGCTCCTCGCCGAAACACCGGACGAAGGCGATCACCTTGGCGTTGTCCGACGCAGGAAAGTCGATGGTGCCGCGGCTGAAGGCCTTGTACCGCTTGCGCATGGCGATGACCCGCTTCATCCACCACAGGAGCGACGACGGGTTCCGCTCCTGGGTATCCACGTTCACGGCCTCGTAGTGGTACTCGGGGTCGATGATTACCGGCAGATAGAGCCGCTGGGGATTCGCCTGGGAAAAACCCGCGTTCCGGTCGGCGCTCCACTGCATGGGCGTGCGCACGCCGTTCCGGTCGCCCAGGTAGTAGTTGTCGCCCATGCCGATCTCGTCGCCGTAGTAGATGATCGGCGTGCCGGGCAGGGAGAAGAGGAGGATGTTCATGAGCTCGATCTTCCGCCGGCTGTTGGCCACGAGCGGCGCCAGCCGCCGCCGAATGCCCAGGTTGATGCGCGTGCGCCGCTCCCGGGCGTAGTCGCGGTACATGTAGTCGCGCTCCTCGTCGGTCACCATCTCGAGCGTCAGCTCGTCGTGGTTCCGGAGGAACATGGCCCACTGGCAGATCTCGGGTATCTGCGGCGTCTGTTCGAGAATGTCGATGATCGGGAACCGGTCCTCCATCTGGAGGGCCATGAAGATGCGCGGCATGACCGGGAAGTGAAAGGCCATGTGGCATTCGTCGCCGCTCCCGAAATAGGCGGCCGCGTCCTCGGGCCACTGGTTCGCCTCGCCCAGGAGCATGCGGTTCCGGTACTTGGCGTCCACGTGTTTGCGGAGCCGCTGCAGCAGGGCGTGCGTCTCGGGCAGGTTCTCGCAGTTCGTGCCCTCGCGTTCAAAGAGGTAGGGCACCGCGTCCAGACGCAGACCGTCCACGCCCAGATCGAGCCAGTTGTCCATGATCTTCACGACCGACCGCTGTACGAAGGGGCTCTCGAAGTTGAGGTCCGGCTGGTGGGAGTAGAACCGGTGCCAGTAGTAAGCCTTGGCCACCGGGTCCCAGGTCCAGTTGGAGGTCTCGAAGTCCTTGAAGATGATGCGCGCATCCTTATATTTCTCGGGCGAGTCGTTCCAGACGTAGGCGTCGCGCTGCACGGACCCCGGAGGGGCGCGCCGCGCCTGCTGGAACCAGGGATGCTGGTCCGAGGTATGGTTCAGGACCAGCTCGATGACCACCCGGATGCCCCGTTTGTGCGCCTCGCGCAGGAAGGTCTTGAAGTCCGCCATGGCGCCGTAGTCCGGGTTCACGGCGAAGTAGGTGGAGATGTCGTACCCGTCGTCCCGGAGCGGCGAAGGATAGAACGGCAGGATCCAGATCGCCGTGATCCCCAGGCCTTCGAGGTAGTCGAGCCTCCGCGTGAGCCCCGGGAAGTCGCCGATCCCGTCCGCGTTGCTGTCGGCAAAGGACTTGACGTGGGTCTGGTAGATCACCGCGTCCTTGTACCACAGCGGGTCGTCTTCGAGTTCCGTTCGTTTGCCGGTCGTCATAGTCTACGATCTCAAAAACGGCTTAGCCACAGAAGGCACAGAAATCACACAAAGAACCGCTCAAATCGCAAGGCTATTCTCACGCGGAGCCAAAAGTAGGTGCCTCTAGGCAGCGCGGAGGGGGCAGAAGCGGGGGAAAACCAAAAAACAATTGGCCACAAAAGGCACAAAATTCACAGAGAAATACGCATCCCTAATTTTAAAGAAGGAATTCATGGTTTGCTTTCCTCTGCGTCCTCCGCGCCTCCGCGTGAGAAAAGATTTCGCCTTTGCTTCTCCCCTGCCCCGCCGTTCCTCCGCGTCCTCTGTGGTAAAAAAGATCTTGCCCTGTCACAGAAAGTAATCAAAATCCGTCTCGCGCTTCAGCTTCTTCCGCACCCGGAAGATGTTCCCGGGCATCACCCGGGGATCGATCTGCACGAAGTTCCGCTCCCCCTCCCACACGTACTTGTCGTCGCCGATCAGGTCGTGCACCAGGTAGGGCTGGTGTTCGCCGAGCCCCAGTTCCTTGACCGGGATGCGCACCCAGCCCGACTGGGCGTGGAAGGGGTCGAGGTTCACCACGACGATCAGGGCGTTCTCGTTGTCCGGCGTGGCCTTGCCGTAGCAGAGGAGGTTGTCGTTGTCCGTTTCGTAGAATTCCAGGTTCCACGTGGTCTGGAGCGCCTTGTTCTCTTTCCGGATGCGGTTGATCCGCGTGATGACGTCCCGGAGACTCGCGGGATCGTCGAGGTTCCAGTCCTTCACCTCGTACTTCTCCGAATGGAGATACTCCTCCTTGCCGGACACGGCCTCGCGCACGCAGAGCTCGAAGGCCGGGCCGTAGATCCCGATGTTCGACGAGAGGGTGGCGGCCAAGAGATAACGCATAATGAAGGCCGGTCTGCCGCCGTACTGGAGATGCTCGGGCAGGATGTCCGGCGTGTTGGGCCAGAAGTTCGGCCGGTAGAGGTCCCGGAGGTCGCTCCGCGTCAGCTCGGTCAGATATTCCATAAACTCGCGCTTGGTGTACCGCCAGGTGAAGTAGGTGTAGGACTGGGCAAAGCCCATCTTGCCGAGGCGATACATGATCTTGGGACGCGTGAAGGCCTCGGCAAGGAAGAGCACCTCGGGGTGCTCCTGCCGGACCTCGCGGATGAGCCACTGCCAGAAGGCGAAGGGCTTGGTATGGGGATTGTCCACACGGAAGATGCGCACGCCCCGGCTGATCCAGAGCCGTACGACCCGCAGCACTTCGTTCCAGAGCCCCTGCCAGTCCTCGCTCTCGAAGTTGAGCGGATAGATGTCCTCGTACTTCTTCGGCGGGTTCTCGGCGAACTGGATTGTCTTGTCCGGCCGCCAGCGGAACCATTTCGGGTGGTCCTTTACGTAGGGATGGTCGGGCGAGCACTGGAGCGCAAGGTCGAGCGCCACGTCGAGCCCCAGGTCCTTTGCTTTCCTGACGAACTGCTCCAGGTCCTCCACCGTGCCGAGGTCCGGATGCACCCTGTCATGGCCGCCCTCGGACCCGCCGATGGCCCAGGGGCTGCCCACGTCGTCAGGGCCGGCCTCGACCACGTTGTTCCTGCCCTTCCGTTTGGTCCTGCCGATGGGATGGATCGGCGGGAGATAGACCACATCGAACCCCATCTCTGCAACATAGGGCAGGAATGCCTCGCAGTCTTTGAGCGTTCCGTGGGACCCGGTGCGGGTGGGTACGGACCGCGGGAAGAACTCGTACCAGGTGCTGAAGAGCGCCTTCGGAACGTCCACGACCACTTCCAGCTCTTTGGCGTAAGTCGCAGCAAAGCGCCGGTCCGGATATTGCTCGATAACATCTGTCAGTTCCTGCCCCAGGGCGAGCATAGTCGCCTCAGTGGGATTCGCCTCGATCGCTTTCGCGAACCGCTCGCGCAGGTCCTGAAGCGCCTTTGCACCGGGATCTGCTCCGGCCCGCTCCCTGGCGGCGTCGATCATCGTGAGTCCGGTCAGAAGGTCCAGATGCAGGTCCTGGCCCGCCTCATGCTTCTTCCGGAGATCGCGCTGCCAGGTCCGGAAGTGGTCTACCCATCCCTCGACGGTATAGATATAGAAGCCCACCTCCGTAACCGCAAAGGACGCCTGCCACCGGTCGTTCGGCCGCGACGTCATGGGGAGGGACTGCCAGTCCGGGTCCGTTGCACAACGGTAGAGCAGACGGGCGGAGAGCGAGTCGTGGCCGTCCGAGAAGATGTCCGCCGTGACCTCCACCGTCTCGCCCAAAGCCCGCTTCGCCGGGAAGGCCCCGCCGTCGATCTCGGGCTTCACGTTCTCGATCACCACGCGCCTTCTGCCGTCATGTTCGCTCTTCTCGCCCATTGAACCAATTGTACTCAGCTTCATCGCAAAGTGCAAGACCGGGGGAGCTTCAAAGGGCATTCATCTTCTTGTAATGTTTCGTTTGCTAAGGTAGCATAGGGACACGTTTTCACCATACCGTCAGGCTCCAGGAAAGGATACCCATGGCACTCCGTCATTCTCTCAAAGCATTCGGCATCACCGCATTTTTGGTCGTTCTCACCTTTTCAACAGCTTTTGCCGCCGATACGCAACCGCTCCCTGAGTCATCCGGCACGGGGACAGCAACATCCACCGTCGGACTCAACAAGGCATATTTTGCCGGTTATGTGACCGATACGAAAAATATCCTGACGGCGCCGGCACGATGGGATGGAGCCGATTGGCTTGAGGCATCCCTGATAACGGGCGCCGCGATCGGCCTCTATACGCAGGATGACCACACCAAGAGGTGGGCGCAGAGCCATAAGAACGCCACGACCAACAACCTGTCCGATGATGCGAAGAAGATATATCTTCTTTCTTTTCCCGCTGTTGCCGGACTCGGCGTATACGGATACTTCGCCCAGGACGCCAAGGCCAAAACGACCTTTCTCTTGTCTGCCGAGAGCTTCATCATCACCGGGACGTTCGTCCAAGTGCTGAAGCACACAACGGGGCGGCACCGTCCGTACACGGGCGACCCGCACGATACGTGGTCCTCCGGTTACACGAGCAAGGGGCCCTATCAATCATTCCCTTCCGGCGATGCTTCGACTGCCTTTTCCATAGCCACCGTGGTCGCAAAAGAGTATGATAATATGATCGTTCCGCCGGTAGCATATGGGATCGCGTCGCTCATCGCATTCGAACGCGTTCACAATAATGCCCATTGGTCATCCGATGTCTTCGTTGCGTCCGTGATCGGGTATTTTACGGGAAAGACCGTCGTGGAATCGCATGCGACGAAGAGCTACGTGAGTTTCGATCCCTGGCTTGATGGAACCGATAGGGGCGTTCTCGTGTCCTATCGCTATTAAGGCCGGTACGCACCCCGTTTCCGGGAGCACCTTGCAGCACTACCTCGATCCGCATACCCGTTACGGAAAACCTTCCGTTTGCCGGGAGAAGGTCCCGCCGGCATCGAGGTGCGCCGTGCACCAAGCGAATGTCATGCAGGAGGAGCGGATTGCCGTATCGCAACAAACATGCAGTAGGGAGCGCCTGGATCGGCTGGGCCGTTCTTTTTGTCGTTGTTGCGGCGAACCTGCTCACCGGGAGCACCCGCACGGTGGTGATGAACTACCGGCTGGCCTCCCTCCACTGGATCGCCGGAAAGAACCTGTACGACGGCCTCGGCGTGGGCGGCTTCACCTATCTGCCCCAGTCCGCACTGCTGTTCCTGCCCTTTGCCCTGCTTCCGGCAATGGTGAGCGAAGTGCTCTGGCGCCTGCTGAGCATCCTCGTCTTTGCGGCGGCGATCCGCGCGATCAGCCGACTGGCCGCCGGGCGGTCCGGCCAGGAGCTGTTCCCCCTGGTCTCGTTCTTCTCGATCCCGCTGGCATGGGATTGCGCCCGCAACGGCCAGGCGACGCTGATCATGGCGGGACTTATGTTGTTCGCGGTCGTTGATATCGCCCACGAACGGTGGTGGCGGGCGACCCTGTGGCTGGTGTTGAGCGTGGCGTTCAAGCCGCTTGCCGTCGTGTTGCTCCTCCTCGTTGCGGCCATCGACCGCCCGATGACCGGGCGGACGGTTGCGGGAGCGGCGGTGCTCTTCCTCGTCCCGTTCCTGATGCAGCGCCCTGCATACGTGCTGCAGCAGTATGCCGATTTTCTGCAGAACACGACGACCGCCGCGCACGTGGGTGCGGTCGAAAAGGGCTGGACCACGCTCTTTAACGCACTCGGCGTCTTCGGCATCGCCGTGCAGGAGCGTGTCCAAACCGTGATCCGTCTGGGCGCCGCGCTCGGCACCCTGGTCCTGTGCGCCATCGCGCGACGCAGGTACGATGCACCACGCTCCGCAATCTTTCTCTATTCCCTTGCCGCGGCCTACCTGATGCTCTTCAGCCCCCGCACCGAGAACAACACCTATGCCATGCTCGGTCCGGCCATCGCCCTCTTTCTGAGCGTCGCCTACCAGCTCGAGAAGCGGCGCCTTCCCGCGTTCCTGCTGGGCGCAATGGTGCTTTGCATGCTCGGCAGCAGGACGATCGAGCACCTGCTCACCCCCGCCGCCGGGACAAGCTGGGTCTCGCCGCTCCTGGCGATCTGTTTCACGGGCTATCTGGTCGTGCGGCTCTTCGCACATCCGGAACGGCAAGGAGCGCCGGTCGCCCTATGAAGATCGTCGTCATCCTCCCGGTCTATAACGAACGCGACAACATTATCCCGCTCATCGATGCGCTCGCCGTGCAGTTCGCGAAGATCTCCCACGACATGAACATCCTGGTGGTGGACGACGACTCCCCGGACGGCACCGCCGATCTCGTCCGGGCCGAACAGGCGCACCGGAAGAACCTGTTTCTGATCACCGGCAAGAAGCACGGCCTGGGCGCCGCCTATATCCGGGGCATGAAGCACGCGATCAACGTCCTCGGTGCGGATGCGGTGATGGAGATGGACGCGGACTTTTCCCACAAGCCCGAGGATGTACCACGCCTGCTGGCGGCCCTGGACGAGGGGGCCGATTTCGTCATCGGCAGCCGGTACCTCCCGGGGGGGAAGATCCCCGATGACTGGGGCTTGCTGCGGCGCATGAACTCCCAGTGGGGAAACATCTTCGCCCGGTATGTTGCGGGCCTCTCCCAGGTGCGGGACTGCACCGCCGGATTCCGCGCGATCCGTTCGGCGATAATCAGCAAGATCGATCCGGACACCCTCAAGGTCAAGGGCTATGCGTTTCAGATATCGCTGCTGCACGAGGCGATCCTGAACCACGCCGTGGTGCGGGAGATCCCGGTGGAGTTCGTGGACCGCGAGCGGGGAGAGTCGAAGCTGGGGGGCTCGGACATCATCGAGTTTCTGCTGAACGCCTGGTGGATACGGTTCGAACGAAGCAAGACCTTCCTGAAGTTCGCTGCGGTCGGCACCCTCGGCGCGTTCGTGAACCTCGGCTCCTTCACCGTGCTCATGCACTGGGGGATGAGCAAGTATCTCGCGTCGCCGCTCGCGATCGAGCTCGCGATCATCTCGAACTTTCTCTTCAACAACTTCTGGACCTTCTCGAAGCGGAACCTGGACGCCCGGATCCATATCCGGGGGCTCAAATTCAATGTCGTCTCCTTCGTCGCCCTTGCGGTCAGCTACAGCACTTTCCTGCTCTTGAGCGTCCTCAATCCATCGGGGATCCCCCAGGTCCACCA
>JBJKRX010000143.1:0-9003 GCA_046704425.1 Nitrospirota bacterium | reverse complement strand
GAAATATGTCATGCATACCTACGGCCGCCAGCCGCTGGTGCTCATCAAGGGACGGGGGACCAAGGTCTACGACTCCGACGGCAGGGAGTACCTCGATTTCGTGTCCGGCGTCGCGGTCTGCAATCTCGGCCATTGTCATCCCCGGGTCGTGGTGGCCCTGCAGAAACAGGCCCAGCGGCTGATGCACGTCTCGAACCACTTCTACATCGAGCCGCAGGTCAACCTCGCCCGGGCCCTGGTGTCGCGCTCCTTCGCGGACAAGGTGTTCTTCTGCAATTCCGGCACCGAGGCGGTCGAAGCGGGCATCAAGCTCGCCCGGCGCTACGCGCGGGAGGTCCGAAAAGAGGACCGCTACGAGATCATCACCATGCACGGCGCCTTCCACGGCCGGACCTACGGCTCCGTCTCCGCAACGCCCCAGGAGAAGTTCCATAAAGGGTTCGAGCCCATGCTGCCGGGGTTCAACGCCGTTCTCTTCGACGATGTTGCCGCCGTGGAGCGGGCCGTGAACGAGCGCACCTGCGCGGTCCTGGTAGAACCGGTGCAAGGCGAGGGCGGGGTGCATGTCCCGTCCTCCGGTTACCTCCTGGCCCTGCGCGAGCTCTGCGACCGGCACGGCATCCTGCTGCTCCTGGACGAGGTCCAGACCGGGATGGGCAGGACCGGCAGGCTCTTCGCCTACGAACACTCCGGCATCGCGCCGGACGTGATGATGCTCGCCAAGGGGCTCGGCGGGGGCATGCCCATCGGCGCCCTGCTCGCCTCGGAAAAGGCCGCCCCGGCGCTCGGGCCCGGCACGCACGGCTCCACCTTCGGCGGCAACCCCCTGGCCTGCGCCGCCGGGCTCGCGGCATTCGAGACCCTGGTGGAGGACGATATCATCATTCCCACGGTCGCGCACCTCGGCCGCCTGTTCCTGCAGGGCCTTGAGCGGCTGCGGGAGAAATACGCCTTCATCAAGGACGTGCGCGGACTGGGGCTGCTCGTCGGCATGGAGCTGGACTTCCCGGGCAAGGACATCGTGGCGGACTGCCTCCGGGCCGGCATGCTGATCAACTGCACCGCGGACCGGGTGCTGCGGTTCATGCCGCCGCTCATCATCACGGAAGACGAGATCGGCGCGCTCCTGGACGTGCTCGACGCCGTCTTCGCAAAGCGCTGATCGCGCAATCCCCTCGTATCCATCGGGAGATCACGTATGAAAAAAAGAGACCTGCTCGCCCTGTCGGACCTGTCGCCCCGCGAGGTCGATGCCCTGCTCAAACGCGCGGCCGCCCTCAAGAAGGCGTTGCGCCAGGGCAGGAGCCGTGCGACCCTCAAGGGGAAATCGCTCGGCCTGATCTTCGAAAAGTCCTCGACGCGGACGCGCGTTTCCTTCGAGGTGGGCATGTACCAGTTGGGCGGCCAGCCCCTGTTCCTGTCCGCCAACGATCTGCAGCTCGGTCGCGGCGAACCCATCGCGGACACGGCGCGGACCCTCTCGCGCTATCTCGACGGGATCATGATCCGCACCTTTGCCCAATCCACGGTCGAGGAACTGGCGCGACACGCGACCATCCCGGTGATCAACGGCCTTTCCGACCTGCACCATCCCTGCCAGGCCCTGGCGGACCTTCTCACCCTGCGTGAGAAGAAAGGGAGGCTCAAGGGCATTACGCTCACCTACGTGGGGGACGGCAACAACGTAGCGAACTCGCTCATCGAGGCCTGCGTCAAGGTAGGGATGCATATCACCGTGTCCTGTCCCCACGGCTACGAACCCGACGCGGGCGTGCTGCGCACGGCGCGGCGCGAAGCGGAGAAGACGGGGTCGCTGCTCCGGATCGTGAACGACCCGAAGAAGGCCGTCCGGGGCGCAGACGCCGTGTACACCGACGTCTGGGCCAGCATGGGCCAGGAGGCGGAGCACGCCCTGCGGGTCCGCGCCTTCCGGGGGTACGCGGTCGACGAGCGGCTGATGGGCCTGGCAAAGCCCTCCGCCGTGGTCATGCACTGTCTGCCCGCCCACCGGGGAGAGGAGATCGCCGCCGCGGTGATCGACGGGCGGCAGTCCGTGGTCTTCGACCAGGCCGAGAACCGGCTCCATACCCAGAAGGCCGTCCTGGAATGGCTCCTGGACCGCTGAAGGGATCGATATGCCCGTTCCGGGCCCGGCAACCTCGCGGACGCATTGGCAATAAATCTCAAATTAGAATCTCACGCTGACAAGCTCCCCAAAATGTGCTATACACTACGCCAGGGAATTTTCAGGGCGGCATATTCGGGAGGCGTGAGATGAAGCCGCTGATCGGTATTACCACGAACATCGAGTCCCAAAAGTCCCGGGACCTCACGGTCCTGGACCTGGACTACGGGAAGGCCGTTGCGCAGGCAGGCGGAATACCCGTGGCAGTGCCCGGTATCGAGTCCTCCGTCGTCGACCTGGTCAGACGTCTCGACGGGTTTCTCTTCTCGGGCGGCGACGACATCGCGCCGCGCTTCTACCGGGAGCAGCCGCTCGCCGGTTCCCGGCTTGCCCTTTCACCGGACGCGCGTACGCGTTTCGAGATCGCGCTCTTCAAGGCCGCGGTCAAGGCAAAGAAACCGGTATTGGCGATCTGCTACGGCGCACAGCTCGTGAACGTCGCGCTCGGCGGCAGGCTGTACCAGGACATCGTCCTCCAGGTCCCGAAGGCGATCCAGCATGGGGCCGCGAAGCCGGGGGAAAAGGTGTTCCATCCGGTCAGCGTCTTCGAAGGGACCCGGCTCGCGCAGATCCTGGGAGGGCCGAGCGCGAACGGCTCGTTCCTGGTGCGCAGCGCTCATCACCAGAGCATCAAGAATCCCGGCAGGGGGCTGCGACTTGCGGCCGCGTCACCGGACGGCGTCTTCGAGGCGCTGGAATCCCGGTCGCAGAACAGCTTCCTCATCGCCGTGCAGTGGCACCCGGAAAAGACCCCCCATGACCGATCGACCAGCAGGCTCTTCGCGGCCTTCATCGCCGCCGCAAAGAAGTGATCCGCCCGGGCAGCGGGGTACGGGCGCCCCGCTTCTGGTTGCCCTGCTTCTCTTCGCCGTTCTCGCAATCCCCGGATGCACCAAGCCCGGCGAGGGCAATATCCCGGGCTTTCTCACCCTCCGCCTGAGCAACAACCCGACGACCCTCGATCCCGCGCTCATCACCGACGTCCAGGGCGGCAGCATCGCCGCGAAGCTCTATAACGGTCTCGTGCGGTTCAACGAACGACTGGAGATCGTCCCGGACGTGGCCCGCTCCTGGCGGCTCTCCCCGGACCACCGCACCTATACGTTCTGGCTCCGGAAGGACGTGACCTTTTCGAACCACCGGCCGGTCACGGCGGAGGATTTCCGCTATTCCTTCGAGCGCGTCCTGACCCCCGAGACCAAGGCGCCGTTCACCTGGGTCCTGGACCGGATCGCCGGCGCACCGACCTTTCTTGCCGGCAAATCGAAGTCGGTTGCGGGCATCCGCGTTCTGGACGACCATACCCTTTCGATCACGCTCACGCGGCCTTTCGGCCCCTTCCTTTCGCTCCTGGCAATGCCCACGGCATACGTCGTGCCGAAGGAGGTCGTGGAACAACGGGGAGCGGATTTCGGCCAGCATCCCGCGGGAAGCGGCCCCTATGTCCTGACCGCCTGGCAAAACGGCAGGGAGCTGCTGCTGACCGCGCGGCAGGACTACTTCGACGGCAGGCCGAAGCTCAAGGGCATCCGGTATCGCGTGATCCCCGAAGACCTCACCGCGGTGCTCGAATTCGAGACCGGGAGGCTCGACGCCCTGCTCATCCCGGCCTCGGAATACCGCCGGTATACGACCGACCCGCATTGGCGCGGACTGGTGTACGGAAAGCCCGGCCTGGACACCTACTACCTGGGCCTCAACTGCACGCGACCGCCCTTCAACGACCTGCGGGTCCGGCAGGCGATGAATTATGCGATCGACCGCAAGCGCATCCTCGACACGGTCTTCGAGAAACGGGGCGTCCTTGCCGCAGGACCGGTTCCGCCCGCGCTCTGGAAAGGGCATCCCGGCAGGGAAACGGGACGGGCCGCCTACCCCTACCCCTACAATCCGCAGAAGGCACGGAAGCTGCTGCGTGCGGCAGGGGCAGAAGGCGCGACGATCGCCATCTATATCTCGCCGGACCCCGCGGTGCTCGACGTGGTCCAGGTGATCCAGAACTACCTTGCCGCGGTCGGACTCAAGGCCACCATCACCGAGCTCGACTGGAGCGCATTCAAGCAGGCCGTGAACAACGGAAAGGCGGACGCCTTCTGGCTCTCGTGGTGGGCCGATTATCCCGACCCGCAGGATTTCCTCTATCCCCTCTTCCACTCCGCCAGTTTCGGGGCGGGCGGGAACCGGACCCGGTGCTCCGATCCCGTGCTCGACCGCCTGATCGACCGCGCCCAAGGGACCGCGGCCGAAGGCCTGCGCTACCGGCTCTACCACGAGGCAGCGGCGCGCGTGGTCCGGGACGCACCCTGGGTGTTCATGTGGCACCGTGCGGACTACTGGGTGGTCCAGCCCTGGGTCCGGGATTTCCGGATCTACCCCATCTACTCGATCGACAAGGGCATGGACATCGGGTTGGCGATGCGGAGCGAGGGGCAATCCCGCGCTCAGCGCAGGTAGGAAGCGAAGTAGGGGGCGATGTCCTTGAGCATCCGGTCCGCGGACAGGGGCACGAGGATGGCGAAGGCGTCGAGGTTCACGAGGGCGTTCACGTTCGCATCGCTCCGGGCCGCCGCGATCATCCGCTTCGCGAAGTCCCGGTTCACCGTTCCCACGTCGCCATAGATCGTTTTGAGCCCCTCCAGCCGCCATTCGGGCTTCCGCCCCTCCCGCGACCGGATGAACTGCGCCGTCAGGAACATGGAGACCATCCGGAAGACCGTCTCTTCCAGACTGGCAAAAGGGAGATGAAAACGCACCATGGGCTTGAGCGGCTCCATGACGGGGCAGCCGCTGGTGGTCATGATGATGCCGAGCAGCGAGGAGAGCCCCTCCTGGACGGCGCCGACCTTATAATAGGTCCGCTCCGCCACCGTCACGGTGACCGCCGCCTTTTCGATCGAGACCGCGTTCCGGAACGCCCGCACGACTGCCATGAGGTTCACGGCGATGGGGCAGTACGGGCTGGTCCCCTTGTCGAGCGGACAGAGGGAGCACTGGTTGTAGTCGAGCAGCGCCCACCACTGGGGTACCTGGTCCGGGTCGGGCGCAAGGGCCAGCGTCCTGCGGTTGAGGACGAGACGGAACTCCCGCTTCACCCCCTTGCGCAGCCGAAAGACATAGGTGATGACGAATTCAGCGCTCATGCGATCTCCCTTTCCCCGGGATCACCGTCCCTTGATCTTCACGGCCTCCGCGAAGGCGCGCCGGGGGCTGCGATAGGCGTTCTGCGGGTGCCCCGCGTCTTCGCGGCCGAGCGCGATCCCGATCACGACGGACAGCGAGCCCGGGATCCCGAGTTCGGCGCGGATCGCGTCCGGGTGCGCGGCCAGCATGACCGCGGGCGCCGAGGCGATCCCCAGGTCCTGCGCCGCGAGCATCAGGCTCTGAGCGCACAGCCCGAGGTCGAAGAGCGACCACGCCGAAAGGCTGCGGTCCATGCAGAGATACACGACGGCCGGTGCGTTGAAGAAGCGATAGTTCAGGCGGGCCATCTCCTCACGATCCGCCGGATCCGGGCATGCCCGCTCGAGGGTCGCCGCGCGTTCGGCGCGCAGAGAGCTCATGCGCCCCTCCTGCGCCTCCGGCCAGGACTGCGGAGCGGGCAGGTCGAGGGCGCGCGGCGCACAGGCAGCCAGCTTTTCGGCATAGGCGCTCCGGATGCGTTCGAGCGGCTCGCCCACGGCCGCGTACAATTCCCAGGGCTGGGTGTTGGCCCACGAGGGGGCGCGGAGCGCCGCCTCCAGGATGGCGCGGAGCGTTTCCGGGGGAATGGGGTCCGGCAGGAAGGCACGGACGGTACGGCGTGCGGCCAAGGCAGCGATGACGTTCATGGGGATATCCTCCGATCGCTATCAGTGTAGCGAAACGCCGGAGGTTCGTCAACGGGATTCTCCATCCCAAGGCATACGCGACCTCCGGCCTGCACCCAGCGTTTACACGTGCGCAAGCGCGAGTGCAGGGTGCAGCCTGCGGAGCCGTCCCCGGCCGGGGCCGGGAGATCGCGCGCGAGGGATTCCTTGTTGAAACAGAAAGTTATTTTGGTATAATACGCACGT
Source organism: Nitrospirota bacterium (assembly GCA_046704425.1). GTDB lineage: Bacteria > Nitrospirota > UBA9217 > UBA9217 > UBA9217 > JBJKRX01. The sequence continues at coordinate 2,766 of JBJKRX010000143.1, read as the reverse complement.
ATGATTCACGAGATCAGTCTGCATGGAAAGTCCGGCGAGCACCTGGACTACTTCGTCACGATCGCCGGCGCCGATCTGAGCAGCCGGTACTATTACGAATCTTTGCCCGAAGGCGACCGCTTCTTTGCGGGACGGAACGAGTTCATTTTCGCTCCGGGCGGCATCTCGTACACCGGAACGGGCGGCAGCCTTTGCCAGTACATGTTCGGCGTGGACCTCCCGCTCAAGGACCTGCTGCGCAAGGACGTCTTCAACCGGCTGGTCATGTTCGGCGCCTTCTACGACCGGTCCGAGAACATCACCTTCACGAACACGACCGGCGGGAAGGAAGGCTATGATCATGTCTTCCTCACGGGCAACGCGGTTTCGAACTACTACTTCTTCATCCACACCCCCAATCCCCAGGAGATCAAGGACCAGCAGCGCGATCTCCTGAAGAACATCGGGAAGCAGCTCAAGCGCAGCGCCACCGTCGGCGACGCGGACGACACCCAGCTCTGCCGGGAGATCTACGATGCCCTGAACGACCCCAAGGCGCTCGTCTTCCTTTTTCGGCTCCTGAACCGGTGCAACGAGGAGTACTTCCGTCTCTTCAACGATCTCTACGCCGAGCAGAAGGCCCTCTCCCCCGATGCCGTCGCCAAACTGGACGGCCTGGCGCAGCAGTACAACATCATCCCCTACCAGCAGGAGCGCATCAAGATCGACGGGATGTACAAGCTCCCGGAGAACAAGAAGATCGTCGATGAATACAAGGACATCCTCATCTCCGTCTCGGAAAAGCGGGAGGTGACCCCCTCGGAGCTGGCCAAGCTCTCGCGGCTCCGCACGCTCAGCCTGCGGCTGAACATCCCCCACACCCTCTTCGACACCCTCGACGAGCTCCTGCTCAAGGACATGAATATCGTGGAAGTGGAAGAGCCCGACTACGTCCGCGACGTACGCGCGATCTTCGAAGGCCTCTTCCTGCGGACCGAGAACCTCACGGGGCACATCACCCAGGAGGACCTCCTCAAGCTCCTGAAGGCGAAGCAGAAATCGACGATCGTGCGCGATCAGGCCTTCGAGGGGCTCCTGTTGGACACGGTCCGCGCGTGCGACGAACACGCCCGCGACGCGAACGACATGGGCGTGCTCGAGACCATGAGCCGCATCCTGACATACTTCGACCGCTTCGACAGCACGGCGACGGCGATCAACAACCTTGCCTTCATGGAGAGCTCCTCGCTGAGCGAAGACACCATCCGCAGCATCTTCGGCAACAAGGAGGTCTTCGACGAACTCGACGACGGCCTGTTCCAGGAGCTCTTCATCGACGTGCTGCGGGAGAACCACTACCTGACCCGGTACGGCAGGAAGAAGATGGAGACGCTCTTCCAGGGCCTCCAGAAGATCAAGGCCGGCGACCTGACCTACCGGCAGCTCGCGACCGCCATCGCGAACATCAACGCCGTCGACAAAATGTACGCCGCCATCCATCACTATATCAAGGAGCGGTTCAAGAGCATCTATGCCGAGATCAACTCCGAGGAAGACCAGGAGATCTTCATCCACGACCTCAATCGCGAGATCCAGTCCCGGGGCATCGTGCACGGGCCCGTTCCGCACGCCGTGTTCGAGGAGATCATCCTCGACATCCGGAAGGAGTCGTTCTACCTCAACAACCTCCTGCCGCACATCATCGTGTCGCGCGACTCCCGCGTACGCGAGGACTTCCTGCTGAACAGCGGTCTGGACCGGTTCTACGTCGAGGAGCTGGAGAAGGACTACTTCGAGCTGAACCGCATCGAGCGGGACATCCTCGACGAGATCAGAAAGTAGCCATGGCGCGCATCAGGATCCTGGACCGGTACGTACTGCGGGAGATGACGCCCCCCTTCTTTCTGAGCACCGCGGTGCTGCTGCTCGTCCTGATATTGCAGAAGCTGTTCCGCCTTTCCGATCTCGTCGTCTCCAAGGGCGCCTCGCTCACGGACACCCTCAAGATCCTCGTGCTCGTCCTGCCCGGGTTTCTCGTGATCACCATCCCCATGTCGCTCCTGGTCGCGGCGCTCACGGCCTTCGCCCGGCTGAGCGCGGATTCCGAGGTCACGGCCATGAAGGCCTCCCGGATCGGCCTCCCCAGCATGGTCCGGCCGGTCTTCCTCTTCTCCCTGATCTGCTTCGCCGCTGCCGCCGTGACCTCCCTCTTCCTCGTCCCCCGCTCCAACGCGTCGCTCAAGGCGCAGCTCTTCCAGTTGGTGCAGTCGAAGGCCATGATCGGGATCGAACCCGGCGTGTTCAGCAGCACCTTCGACGGCATGATCATCTACGTGGACAAGACGGGACCCGACGACGATCTGGACGGCGTCTTCATCTACGACGAGCGCTCCGCCAGCGAGCCCTACGCCATCGTCGCGAAGGAGGGCAAGCTGCTGTCCGACCCCTCGTCGCTGAACGTCACGCTCGCCCTGCACAACGGCGCGCTCTACGGGCAGCCGCGCGCCGGGAGCAAGTACAGCCTCATGCGGTTTGCGAACGCGCGGCTCTACCTCGACATCAGCAACACCCTGCTCGGCAAAGGGGCGCCCGGCAAGGCCGTGGGGGACACGGGCAGCCTGGAGCTGCTCCGCCAGGTGCGTCGCGCCCGCGCCGCCGGCGCACCGGACGCGTCCCGCGAAACCGAGCTCCAGAAACGGCTCTCGATCCCCTTCGCCTGCGTCCTCTTCGGCATCATCGGCGCGCCGCTGGGCATCCGGCGCGGACGGGCCGGCAAGTCCGCCGGCG
>JBJKRX010000142.1:0-12332 GCA_046704425.1 Nitrospirota bacterium | reverse complement strand
CGGGTCGAACATGTCGCGGGTTTTGTGATCCTTGGTATAGATCATGCGGGCTCCTCAAAAAAACGAGTGATGCCTGTATGTATCACGAAACCCCTTGTGGTGCAAAGGAAATGTGATGATCCGCGCGCTTTTTTTCTGCCGAACTCGCGCCGGGACTTCTTACGAGATCGTCAAAATTGGTGTTGTGCCATAAATAGCTTGCTTCCGGAATTATATTCTACATTACCTTAAGGAGGAGAGTGGAAATGGACGATTTCTATCTGGGTACGATCACGATGTGCGCATTCAACTTTACCCCGCGTAATTTCGGGGCCTGCAACGGCACGGTCCTGCAGGTATCGCAAAACGCAGCGCTCTTTTCGCTGCTCGGGAACACCTTCGGCGGCAGCCCTCCGGCCACCTTCGCCCTGCCGGACCTGCGGGGCCGGGTGCCGCTTAACATGGGCACGACACCGTGGGGCACTAACTGGAACTGGGGTGAACAAGGCGGTCAGGAGACGATCGCTCTGACCAAGGCTCAGATCCCCGCTCACAACCACGCGATACAGGAATCGCAGCCGAACAAGACGGTAACGGCAACGGCAGCCGCTGCCGTGAACGCAAGCGACGCCTTGGGCGATGCTCCGAATGGCTCAGGCAAATACTGGGCAAAGGTCAATAGCGGCTCAGGGGCGCTACCGGCCTACCACAGCAGTAAAGACGTCACCATGGCCTCGGACGCCGTACAGGTTACCGTCACCCCGACTTTCAATGCGTCCAACGTGACCGCCGCCAACACCGGTTCCGGCGCTCCCGTCTCCCTGATGCAGCCGTTGCTGGCGATCAACTTCGTCATCTGCACGATGGGTTTATATCCATCACGGGACTAGCGCAGGAAGGTTCACGGCTCTGCTTTCAGCGGAATCCGTGAACCGTATCGTATCGTAAGGGAGCGGCCTTGCTTTTGAGAAACAAGGCCGCTCCCCTTCCTTCCTGATACTCGAACGGAAACCGGCATGGACCGAAGTAAAACCGACTTTCTCGGCGGGATCGAGAACTACAAGCTCGGCCTGCTCCCCCAGGCGAAGATGATGCTCAAGGATTGTGTCAGGGGAGACCCGCGCCACGCAGAGGCCCATAACCTGCTCGGGATCATCTGCTACCAGTGCGAGGAGTACAACGACTCCCTCGCCTGGCTGCAGCGCGCCATCGAACTCAAGCCCCTGGAACCGAACTACTACAACAACGCAGGCGTGTCGGCCCACGCCCTCCGCCGCTTTGAGGAAGCGCGCGCCTTCTTTCTGCGTGCCCTGGAGCTGAACCCCGGCCACCACGACCCGTACAACAACCTGGGGAATCTTTTGAAGGACCTGTTCCGCTTCGACGAGGCGATCCTCCACTTCAAGCAGGCCTTGAATGTGAAGCCCGACTTTGCCGCGGCATGCTTCAATCTTGCCATGACCCTTGAGATGAAAGGGCACACCATCGAGGCGATCTTCTATCTCCAGCAGACCGTCAGGATGGCGCCCGATCACCTGCAGGCCCACGAGCACCTGGCCCGGTTGCTTCCGCAACAGCGCCGGGCGGACGAGGCAGCGGAGCACGCCGGCCACGCCGCATGGCTGAAACCCCGCCAGAAGGTCTTTTATAAAGAGACCCCGGTCTGGATGCCGCCGTCATACAAAGGGCTCTTGGTGTGAAGATCGCCGTCCTCTGTAACGGTGTTGTCCTGCAGCCGGCCCTCGAAGCGCTCCACAGCCAGGGACTGCTCACGGGCGTGGCCATGCCCGTGAGCAACGGAAGCGCTGATATTAATCTTCCCCTCGAGGCCGCTCTCCTGCACGCGGGTGTCCCTTTTCTGCGGGTGGACAGGACCAACCCGGCAGGGCAGCTCGACCCCTGGCTGCGCAAGATCGACGCCGATGCGGTCTGCTGCATGGGGTTCCCGTGCAAGGTCCCGGCAGGGCTTCTGGAACTGCCCCGCCTCGGCTTCTTCAACTTCCACGGAGGCGCGCTGCCCCGCTACCGGGGGCCGGACCCGGTCTTCTGGCAGATCAGGAACCGGGAGCCCTCCGGCGCCATCGTCGTTCATCGCATGACTCCGGAGTTCGATTGCGGCGGCATGGCCCATGCCGCGCAGGTTCCAATCGGACCCGACGACACCTACGGCCTGCATATGCAGCGCCTGGGCGCGGTCCTGCCGCGGGTGACGATCGAATTTGTCCAGCAGTTGGCGATACACGGCGACAAGCTCCCCTTGCAGGCGCAGGATGCCGCAGCGGCCCGCTGGCTGCCGCGTCCGACAGAGGCGGACCGGTCCATCGACTGGTTCTGGCCGGCCGTGGAGATCGACGCCCTGGTGCGCGCCTGCAATCCGACTTACGGCGGCGCGATGACGCACGTGAAGGGGATTCCGGTGCGCCTTCTCGAGGTATCGCCCGCACCTCCCTGTCCGGACAGCGCACCACCCGGCACGATCGTCGCGGCCGACTCCTCCGAAGGCCTCCGCGTAGCCTGCGGTCAGGGAGAGACGCTGCTGCTGGAACTCGTCTGGGGGATGGACGGCTTTTTTTCCGGCCGACGAATGGCAAAGATCTTCGGCCTGCGGCCGGGAGACCTGCTGTCGTGAGCAGAAGGATGAACCCTGCCTCTGACACCATGAAACCCTTTGCCATGACCGCTCAAGTGTAGTAAGATCGTTCCACGAGCAATAAGCTGTTATTGAACTGGGTGTCGCGCCTGTAGCGCCGCCATCCCGGGAAGGAGCGCTCCATGCAAAATATTTCGCCGGAGAGCGTTGTCGGATGGATCGACGGCATCGTCACGAACGACATCGACGACGAGAAGGTCATGATGAACGTCGAAAAGGGCCAATACTACGGGCTCGATCCCGTGGCTAGCCGCGTGTGGGAGCTGATCGAGCAACCTATCAGGGTTGCTGCGCTGATCGATGCGCTGCTGCAGAAATATGACGTGGACCGCACGACCTGTGAGAAAGACGTCATGGCCTTCCTTGAGCAGCTCAGGGAAGACGGGATCATCCGGGTAGATGGGTAACCGGGCTCCTGCGCATGTTCGGAAAACGCCTTCGTTCCTTTGCCGTTCGCTGGTTCCTCGGCCGCTCCCTGCCGCACGGGCTCATCAGTTGGCGCTATCTTGCACCCCGTGGAGACCGGAAGGTCAGCATACACCGGCGGCTCTGGCTCCTCGCCAGACCGTCCCGGATGCCCCGTCCCCTCTTTCTGCTCATCGAATCCCTGCTCTGGGTGAGGTGGGTGTCGTTCGCATGCTGGCGTTATTCGTGGCTCGCCGTACGGCGATGGGGGGCGACGGTGAGCGAGAGCGAAGGGATCGGCAAAGCCAGGCAGTTCCGGACCGTTCTTTCCCTGAGCTTGTTGCATTGCATCCCACCATCGGAAATCTATCTGTTCGGACTATATCGGATTGGGACGACAGAGAGCCTGTGGGATTATATCTTCACCAATGAATGCGGCGGCTTTCACCAGTGGCGCAACGCCCGACTAGGCAATAACCGGCAATCGCTCACGCTCTTACAAGACAAGCTCGGCTTGACCGACCTGCTGAAGGCACAGGGGATCCCGATGGCGCCGGTGTTGGGCGTCGTGCCGCGCGGCCAGACGTTCGACCCCGAATCCTGGCTGCAAAGGCATCCCCGGATTTTCTGCAAGCCGCGCCACGGGTCGGGTGGCAGGAAGGCGATCGTCGTTGATAATCACACGAATATCTTTGAGACCAGGCAGGGCGCGGCAACACGAAAGACGACGCTCGCGGCAGCGCGAAAGACAATGGCCGAAGACGACTATCTGGTCCAGCCCTTTTTGGAGAGCCATCCCGAGCTCGTGGCCCCGGAAGCGACAGACGATGCGGTCACGCTTCGCCTGATCACGGAATCCCGCGAAGATCATGCCATACGGTGCTATTTCGCGGCCCTGGAGATGCCGTACAGGGCCGATGAGGCGAAAAACGTATGCCACGTCATTTTACCGATAGAGCCGTCCACCGGCAGGGTGATGCGTTTTTCAGAACATGGGCGGCTGTCCCCTTCAGCCCGGCGTCGTTCCGAAGAATGCCATGCCCGGCTGGTCGGGCTCGTCGTGCCATCCTGGGGCGCGATCAGAAACAGCGCCGTTGCCGCGCACCAATGCTTTCCGGACGTGTACGCTATAGCCTGGGACTACATAATAACTCCCAACGGGCCGTACATGCTGGAGGGCAACACCGGCTGGGGAACGGCAACATCACAGATGCTCCACGGCGGACTGCTGAAAAGCAAGCCCCCGGGGGAATGCTCGGCCGACTTTACGGTTGACGAATTCTCCCGATGCTGATAGAATCACAAAAAATAGCAGCGGCAGGACAAATTTACGATGAGAGGAGATACGACATGAGCCATAACAAGGAACAAGGTATTGCATCGAATTCCGACGGCGGAACGATCCCTTCCGGATCGGATCACGGGCAGCAGAGATTAAAATGGTCTGAACCGCAGGTTCGTAAAATCATGCATTCCACGACATCTGGAAAGCCCTCCACTGCTGCATTCGAAATTGGTTCGTATGCACCCTCATAATGCTTCGCAAACATTTCATTTTTGAATCTGGAAGCGGCTCGATAGCCTTTTAAGTCCAAGGCCGGGAAGTGCGGGATGCCGCTGATGTTCCACGTCGCGCTACTGAAAAGGTATCGATAAAAACCGAATTTTTTAACCGTGACCGCAAGGAAAGGACGGGAAGGAACAATAAATCAGGACCTTGTCATTTTTTACATCAGATTTTAAACGTTGGCGTTCTTCGCGCTCTTAGCGTCTTCGCGGTAATATGCTTTTAGCTGTTGAAACTTGATTCAAGATTCAGGGTGCATCTCTATTACAACAATGTCTTTGCGCTCCGGCGGGCTGCAAAAAGGCGAGCTCCCGGAAGAGCGACTGATTCATGTTCTTCTTTTATTTCAATCGCAGCACACGCTTCCCCGCGGGAGACATCGACCCCCAAGCCGTCATCCAACGGCTGATGCCGTTCAACCCTTCCGACAGAAGCGGCTTCTTGGCTCCCGACAGCCGCAGCCTGCTCGTCCAGTGCGTGACCTGGAACACATCCCGTTCGCGCCTGGAGCCCGCGCCCCTGCATCACGGACCGAGCGGGTTAGTTGCCGCATCCTGGGCCAGGCTGGACAACCGGGACGAACTCGGTGAAAAGCTGGGACTCGCACCTCCGGTACTTGCCGGTCTCTGTGACACGGAGCTGATCCTGCAAGCGTATCTCACGTGGGGAGAGAACTGCGTCGACCATCTGATCGGCGATTTCGTATTCGTGGTATACGACCGGAAGCGCGGAGCGGTCTTCTGCGGCCGTGACCACATGGGCGTCCGCCCGCTCTACTACTACGCTTTCGACGATCTCTTTGTCTGCGCCACGAGCCTGCCGCCAATCCTCGGTCTCATGGGCGTTCCTGTCCGGGTCGAACAAAAATGGATCGCGGAATATCTACTCCATCTTTCCATGAGTTTCGATAGCACGCCCTACGAAGGGATAAAGAAGCTCCCGCCCGCCCACTGCCTGAGGGCGACCCCAAAAGGGATACAACTGCGCCGATATTTTACGCTCTCAGCCGAACCGGAGCTGAAGCTCAAGGCTTCCCGCGACTACGTGGATGCCTACCGGGAGCAGCTCGAAACAGCGATCAAGTGCCGCCTGGACTCCGAGTACGCGATCGGCTGCGAATTGAGCGGCGGGGTCGATTCTTCCACCATCGCGGCCTATGCCGCAACATTCCTGCATCCCCTGTCGCGTCTCCATACCTTCTCGTTCTCCCATTTAGAGCAGGAGCTGCAGCATATCCGGGCCGTGACCGACGCTTTCGGCCTGCAGAACAATCATGTCATTGCGGAATGGGAAGCGGAGTCAAGGCAGGCCACGGAACGGTCGCTTGCCATCCTCGGCTATCCCGTTGAACACGGCAACGCGACCTTTCACGAGCCCTTTTACCGGGTGGCGGAAAAGCTGGAGATTAGGACGCTCCTCTCCGGCTTCGGCGGGGACGAATTCGGCACCACCATCCACGGGTACCTGGTCCCGATGCAGATGATTGTCGAGCGGCGATTTTGGGAACTATTCGATATCCTACCGGGCAACGCGCTTTTTCGATTATTGCGCATTCTCAAGCTGGAGGCCAAACGGATAAAGACGCAGAACTTCAAGACGGCTGTCAATCTCGGCTTTCATGAGGCATACAAAAAGCGCTGGCCGAACCGCATCGTCCGCGAAGAGTTGGTCAGGCGCTACGACCTGGAGCAGCGCTATTTCGACGTCGCCCGCTTCGACTCGGGGTATACGGACCTCAAACGCTTCACCCTTGAGAAGCGCTGGGAGCCCTTTGTGCCGACGCGGATGGAGAACTGCACCCTCATGGCCGCGGCCAGGAAGATCGAATACGGCTGGCCATTGCTGGACGTCCGGCTGGTGCGGCTGTTTCTGTCCATCCCCTCGGAAGAAAACTTTTACCGGGGCATGGGCCGCTATCTGCACCGCCGGGCAATAGACGGCGTTGTGCCGAAGCTGGTGGCATGGAAGCAGAGCAAATACATGGGCGAGCCCATCGACGGGGGCCGGCATGGGGCGGGTTGTCATCTCTCGGCCGACGATCTGCATCCCGCGCTCGCGGAATACGTCGATGTAAAAAAAATGAAGCATCAAGTCGGGCTACTGTCTTCGCCTGCTGCCGGAACGGAAGACACCAGAGGGCTCCTGATCAACAGGAACATCAGAGCGGCGACGGCTGTCAGCGATTGGATGAAGTATCTTGACGGACTTCGCAAATAATGATATAGCCTCACCACAATAAATTGCAACAACAGCTTAAATTTTATATCAAGAGGAGAATGGTAGGAACCGCAATAATGAACACGGCATTTCATCTTCATCGGACGCGCAGTCGATGCATCCGGGCCAGGACCACGAACAGCAGAAAATGAAATGGTCCCAACCGCGGATCCGTCGCATCGACCATTCCGACACGGCCGGGAAGACAGTTAATTTTGTGGTAGAGTATGCCCCCTCTATGGGCCCTTCCTGACCTTCGACGCGTCCTTTTAAGGAGTGCTTTTATTTCTCATGCACAGCACGTGTTATGCCTTCGGGCTTACAATCAGCTCAGTCATCCCTCTGCCCGCGCTTCCTGTTCATCCCTCACGGGTGAATGAAGCACCGGATGTGGTTATCGAGTTCGGCGAGACTCCCCTGGCCCTGGAGAATCCCGTGTACAAAGGGGTCCGGTATCAGGCAGGCAAGGACGAGTTCCTGATGCGCGTGGACAACGTTGCCCGGTACTATGTCCAGGCAGGCAGGAACATCACGATCACGCCGGAAGACGGTTCGACTCCCGACGACATCCTCGTGTTCCTGATGGGCTCGGCCATGGGCGCGCTCCTGCACCAGAGAAACATCCTGGCACTCCACGCTGGCGCGATCAAGGTGAACGGGGGGAGCGTTCTTTTTACCGGGCCTTCCGGGATCGGCAAGTCGACTCTGGCAGCGGGGTTTCATAAGCGCGGGTATCCGGTCCTGTCCGACGATGTCTGCGCGATCACGATTGAAAACAACCGGCCCATGGTGGTCCCCGGATTTCCGCGCTTGAAGCTCTGGGCCGATGCGCTCAAAAAACTGGACACGGACAAGGATACGCTCACGAGCGTCCGCTGGGGCAAGGACCTCAAAAAATACTTCCTTCCGGTTCAGGATATTCCCTCCGCGCCCGTGCCGGTCAAATCCGTGTTCATCCTCAAGTCCGACAATACGGGCGAGATGAAACTCACCGAGCTCAAGGGCAATGAAAAGATCGACCCGCTCATCGCGAACACCTACCGCAAGCGCTTCCTGGACGGGCTCGGCGGCAAAAAATACCACTTCAAGCAATGCTCGGCCATTGCCGCAAAGGCAACTGTCCACAAGACCGTGCGGCCGAACGATGGATTTCTGCTCGACGAGCTGATGAACATGATTGAGGCACGGTTCTCGTCATGAGCGGCATTGTCTGGCTCGCGTCATACCCCAAGTCCGGGAACACATGGTTCCGAGTCTTTCTGACCAATCTGCTCCGAGATTCCGACACCCCCGCGAACATCAATGAGCTCGAAACCTCGCCCATAGCGAGCGCCCGGGACATCTTTGACGATAACATGGGCTTCGAGGCATCCGACCTCTCGGCTGACGAGATCGACCTCTTGCGGCCCGATTTGTACCGTTATATTGCAGAAACAGCCGAGGAAACGCCTTTTATGAAGGTCCACGACGCCCTGACCGACGTTGCGGAAAACACCCCTATGTTCCCACGGGATGCCACAGGGGGCGCGCTCTACTTTCTCCGGAACCCCCTGGACGTGGCGGTCTCATTCGCCCATCACAACGGGAACGACGACTACGATAAATCCATATCCCATATGGCCAGCGAGACGTTCTGCTTTTGCGGCAAGGACGACCGGCTGCAGAACCAGCTGCGCCAGAAGCTCCTCTCCTGGAGCGGACACGTCACAAGCTGGGTCGACGGCGCAGCGTTTCCGGTCTGCATACTGCGCTACGAAGACATGAAGGCCCGTCCGCTCGAGACCTTTGAAAAGGCCGTCCGCTTTGCCGGCCTTTCCCATACCAGGGAGCAGATACAGAAGGCCCTCGACTTCAGCTCCTTTGAATCGTTGCAGGAACAGGAAGAAAAGAACAGCTTCCAGGAGAAGAGCCAGCGATGCAAGCGGTTTTTCCGCAAGGGCCGGACCGGGTCGTGGCGAGAGGAGCTCTCCGAAGAGCAGGCAAAGCGCATCGTTCGGGACCACGGCGAGGTCATGCGGCGGTTCGGGTATCTGGATGAGAGCGGGAAGATCGTGTATTGACGAAGGATGAAGACGGCATGATGACGTGGATTTCACTATTCAAAGACGCCCCGGCCAAGTGGCGCCGCCGTTCATGGGTAGAGCGCTTCCTGCTTCTGGAAGCCTTTGTCCTGCTCGGGATCGCCCGGCTCCTGGTCCTGACCATACCGTTCAGGTGGCTCGCACGCTCGATCGGCAAGCATATGAACGAATCAGGCGAGAACGTCGATCCCGCCGAATTGCAGTTCGCCCGCATGGTGGGGCAGGCAATCCGCTCCGCCGCGAACTATACGCCCTGGAAAAGCGTCTGCCTTCCCCAGGCCGTTGCGGCCCAGTGGATGCTCATACGCCGCCGCATCCCGGCCACGCTCTACCTAGGCGTGGCGAAGAACGAGTCCCTGCCCCAGAAGCTTGCAGCCCATGCCTGGCTCCGCTGCGGCCAGGTCATCCTCACCGGCGCTCCCGGCCACCGGCAGTTTACCGTTGTCGCCACGTTCTCCTGACAGGCCGCTGTGGCCTGCGATTTTTTACCCACCTGGTTGATTTTCCTTCTTTCTAACATCCGACCGACCGTTAAAAATCGGTTTTGCGGTTGACTTCTTTCTCCGGAATTGATACCGTAAATCCGGAAGAGAAGGCGATTATGATTCCCGCGCTTTACAGGCGGGAGGTCGCGCTCTTGGAGGCAGCGTTCATTGGATATCGATCTTTTTAAACGCTTCGCCGGGAAATACGTCTGGTGGAAGACCCCGGGAGAGGCAATTAAATTTCCGCAATATGTCGCATCTCAGGTCATGAACATAGGCGATTACGATGACGTGCAGGCGCTTGTGTCAAGCGTCGGTGAAGGCTATCTGCGCGACGTGCTGATTCATGCGGAAATCGGACAATTCAATGCCCGATCGTGGGCGTACTGGCACTACCGGCTGGGACTTGCCGAACCGGATCGCGTCCCTCCCTTGCCGAAGCGGAAGATCGCCTATTGAGCGTCGAAATCAAAGATACGCTTATCGCCTCTGTGAAAAGCATCGAAGATTTGCCTCCGACAAAAATAATCGATAAGAGACTTTCGGGCCGCTAAAGATGTGGTCTAAAGCTTGTGCAGTTGCAGAAACACGGCTATCCGCTCCTCAAATGACTTGAAATCATCGAGTCGCGACAGCAGGATCTCGTATACCTGCACATCGTCCACTTCCCAGTAGAGATGGGTCAACCTGTTCCGGAATCTCACCATGTCTGCGAGAACACGGACAAAGTCCCCGTCGAAAGCCCCCTGCTCTTCCAAGACCCGAAACGTGTCCGCGTAATCTTCGGGGACCCTGAACCCATTTTGCGAGATGACATGGTTGCAGATGTCGATTGCCGATTCTATGGCCACGATAAAATGATATTTCGCGCTGCCGACCTTGTCCGGATCTTTCAGAAAGGAAGCTTTGTCGAGCATTTTGAGCGACTGTAACCGCTCTACGGCGCGGCGCATCTCGGAAATCAATTTCGCTATCTTATCCGGGTTATACCGAGGCATGCACCATCTCCCGCAAATATTCCCGCCTGAGATGCAGGACATCAAAATACTCTTTATAAATCAATCCTTCGTAATCGGACCTCCTGAACCCGTCCTTGTCGACGATCACGATAGCGCTTTTCAGGATATGGTAAACGAACGTAAGCGGCGCATTGTTCATGATCCGCGCGTCCACGGGGACCCGGCACGCCGCCTCCAGTTCGGATTCCAGCTCCAGCTCATCATGCAGCGTCGAAGTGTGGGAGCCGTCAGAAAGGTAAACGCCGACATCGATATCTCGAAACTGCTCGCCCCGGGAAAATGAGCCGAAGATATACGCAAAAAGCACCTGCTCTTTTGAGCCCACGATCTCGGCGATTGTTTCGATCAGGCGCTCTCGGTCCTTGCTGTCAAGAGCCTTTCTCAGTTTATGCATATGCTGGTTCATGGTTTCGATCTGTCACTCACGGTTCATCCCCGTGATTTACTCTGTCGCTTTTTCACTCCACCGTCACGCTCTTCGCGAGGTTGCGCGGCTGGTCCACGTCCGCCCCGAGCAGGACCGCGATGTGGTAGGCGAGGAGCTGGAGCGGGATGACCGCGAGCAGCGGCGTGAGGAACGGGTTGGTCGCGGGCACGAAGACGACCCGGTCCGCGGTCTTCGCGATCTCGCCGTCGCCCTCCGTGGCCACGGCGATCACGATGCCGCCCCGGGCCTTCACCTCCTGGATGTTCGCCAGGATCTTCTCGTACACGCCGTTCCTGCAGGTCAGGACCACCACCGGCATGTTCTCGTCGATGAGCGCGATGGGGCCGTGCTTCATCTCTCCCGCGGGATAGCCCTCGGCGTGGATGTAGGAGATCTCCTTGAGCTTCAGCGCACCTTCCAGGGCAACGGGGAAATTGGGCCCCCTGCCGAGATAGAGGAAATCGTCGGCCTTGAAAAAATGCTTCGCTATCTCTTCGACGGCGTCGTCCTGTTCCAGGCACTGTTCCACGAGCGTCGGGATATGCACCAGCTCGGCGATCCGCTTTTTCCGGTCCTCCGCCGAAAGGGTGCCGCGCTGGCCCGCGAAGTACAGCGCGAACAGATAGAGCGCCGTGAGCTGGGCCGTAAAGGCCTTGGTCGAGGCCACGCCGATCTCCGGTCCCGCGTGGGTGTAGACCACGCCGTCGGCCTCGCGGCTCGCCGTGGACCCCACGACGTTGCAGATCGTGATGACCGTGGCGCCCCGCTTCTTCGCCTCCCGCATGGCAGCCAGCGTGTCCGCGGTCTCCCCGGACTGGGTGATGGCGATGAAGAGATCGTCCTTGCCCACGAGCGGCGAACGATACCGGAACTCCGAGGCGATGTCCGTTTCCGTGGGGATCGCGGCAAGTTCCTCGATCAGGTATTTCCCCACAAGCCCCGCATGCCACGACGTGCCGCATGCCACGATGAATATCTTCTTTACCGACGGGAGCTTGGTCGCGGCCGAACCCAGCTCTTCGAGATGGACCGCGCCGGTCTCCTGCGAGATCCTCCCCCGGATCGTGTCCATGATCGCGCGCGGCTGCTCATGGATCTCCTTCAGCATGAAGTGGCGGTATCCGCCCTTTTCAGCCATCACCGGGTTCCAGAGAACGCGCGTCACGTCGCGCGACAGCTCGTTGCCTGCGAGGTCGCTGATCCGGACGCCTTCCCGCGACAGGACGACCATCTCGTCGTCGTTCAGATACAGGACGTCGCGCGTGCGGTGCAGGAGCGCCGGGATGTCCGAGGCGAGGAAGAACTCTTCCTGGCCGAGCCCCACCACGAGCGGGCTCCCCTTGCGCGCCCCGACCACGACCTCGGGGTCGCGCTCGTCCACGACCGCGATCGCGTAGGCCCCTTCCAGGCGGCGCGCCGCCTCGCGGACCCCATGGGCAAGCCCTTACCCCTTCCGGGGGAAGGTGTCGATCACGTGGGCGATCACCTCGGTATCGGTCTCG
>JBJKRX010000141.1:0-3187 GCA_046704425.1 Nitrospirota bacterium | reverse complement strand
CGTCGCGGGCGACCGCGCCGTGGGGGAAGAGTTTCTGCGCAGGATCACGCCGTTCGTCTACCGGAAGTACCTCGATTACGGCGCCATCGCCGAGATCAGCGCCATGAAGCAGAAGATCAACCGGGAGGTGGAGCAGAAGGGGAAGACGCACCGCGACGTCAAACTCGGGTATGGGGGCATCCGCGAGATCGAGTTCGTGATCCAGGCGCTTCAGCTCATCTACGGGGGCCGCGACCGCGTGCTCCGCGAACGGAACTCCCGCAAGGCCTTGCACGCGCTTTCGCAGCGGGGATTGATCACCTACGAGGAGCACGACCTCCTCGCACGGGCCTACCGTTTCCTCCGCATCGTGGAGCACCGCATCCAGGTCCTCGACGACCTGCAGTCCCAGATGCTGCCGTCGGACGAACAGGGACTCCGCACCCTGGCGCGCCGGGCGGGGTATCGCGAAAACGGCAGGGAGGCAGAACTGCTTTTGCGGGATTACCGGGAGCACACTGTTAACGTACGGCGCATCTACGACGACCTGTTCGCCTTCACCAGCGAACCTGCGGCTGCCGGGTCGGGGTATGGGGAGAGCGATCTCCTGCTCGACCCCGGGGCAACGGAGCATGAGATCACGAGCCTGTTCGCGGAGCGCGGCTTTCGGGACCCCGAGAAGGCGTTCCGCAACCTGACCCTCCTGCGCGACGGCCCCGCCTTTGTGCACCAAACACCGCGAAGCCGCGGCTTGTTCATCCGGATCTTTCCTGCGATTTTTTCGGAGATCGTTGCGTCGCCGGACCCGGACATGGCGCTCAACCACCTGGAGTCCTTCCTTGCCGCGCAGGGGTCCTGGGAGGCATTCCAATCCTTCGTGCGGATCAACCCGGACGTGGTAAAGGTCCTGGTCGCCCTGTTTGCGAACAGCGCCTATCTCTCCCGTATGATCATAAGCAGGCCGGCGCACCTCCAGAGCCTCTTTGAGCCGCGGAAGAGGGCTCCGGGCAAACGCGCTGTCTTTGCGCAGGAGCTCGCGGAGATGCTCGAACACGCCGAGGACCTGCCCGCGAAGCTCAATGTTCTCCGGCAATATCAGCACCAGGAGGAGATCCGGATCGGGATGGCGGACCTCCTGGCCGGCAAGGTCCCAAGCGCGGTTTCGCGCGACCTTTCGCGTCTGGCAGAGGTCTGTCTGGACGCGGCCCTGCGACTGGCTGCAGCGGAAACCGCGCGGCGCTACGGGATCCCGGGAACGGTCTCCGGCATGGCCGTCATCGGCCTGGGCAAACTCGGAGGGCGGGAGATGACCTACGGCTCCGATCTGGACGTGCTGTTCGTCTGTTCCGAAGAACGTGCACCGGCCCTGCCGACCGGAACGTCGGTCTCCGAGTATTTCAGCAAAACAGCGGAAAAGACGATCTCCTTCCTCTCGACGATCACGCGCGAGGGGCTCGTCTTTCGCGTGGATGCCCGTCTTCGTCCCGACGGGACCAAGGGGCCGCTGGTCCAGACCATCGAGGCGGCAGAGAACTACTATGGGCACCAGGCCGGCACCTGGGAACTCCAGGCGCTGCTGCGGGCGCGTTTCATCGCGGGAGACGCGGTCGTGGGGGAGGCGTTCCGGGATCGTCTCCGCGGCATCCTGTACCAAGAGCGGGAGCCCGCCGGTCTGGCGCAGGAGATCATCGCCATGCGCAGACGGATGGCGGAGGCTTCCCGGCCGGAACCGGGCTTCTCCAATATCAAACAGGGAGAGGGCGGGATCGTGGACATCGAGTTCCTGGTCCAGTACCTCCAGCTCCGGGAAGGCGCGAAGCATTGCCGGATCCGTCTTCCCGGGACCCGTGACGCCCTGCGCGCACTCGTCAAGGATCGGCTGCTGCACCCCGCGCAGGGCAGGACACTGCTCGCTGCCTATGAGTTTCTGCGCAGGCTCGAAAGCAGAATGCGGATCGTTACCAATCAGGCCGCGAATGCCCTGTCCCAGGACCCCGAGGCGGTCCGCACGCTGGCGCGCCGCATGGGATATCCCGATGCGGGGGAGAGCGCGGGAGCGAGGCTGTTGGACGAGTACGCGGAGATGCGCAGCCGCGTGCGGGAGATCTTTCTGAGCGTGCTTATGGCTCCCTGAGGCATGCCGTGCGGACGGCCAGTGCTTTGACAGTACGGTGCCGATATGCTAGAGTGGTGAAACGGAGGGGAAATCCATGCGATCGATCAAGGAGATCAAGCACGACTACCGGTTCGTCGAGGAGGACGAATACCGTCTCGCCACGCTCCGGCCGCTCATGGCGGAGCATGCCGAGGAAGTGATGAGCACGATCAACCTCTGGTTCCGCGGCACGGCGGGCGCCATGCGCTACTTCAGCGACGAGACGCTCCGGCGGCATGTCTACGAGGTCCAGCGGGAGTGGTTCCTCGACCTCTTCTCGGGGGACTACGGGAACCGATGGTACGAAAAGCTCATCAGGGCGGGAAACGGCCACGTGCGGCGCGCGGTCGATATCCACTACCTGCACCGCGTCGTGAACATCGTCAAGAACTCCTGCATCGGCATCATTCAAAAGTCGATCGAGGACCGGACCGACGCGACGGACAAGATCATCTCGGTCGGCAAGATCCTCGACATCAGCCTCAACATCATCATGACCGCCTATGTCGAGGAGGAGATGCGCATCTATTCGCCGGTCTACAAGGTGAAGAGCGCCCTCGTCTCCTTCGCGGAGAAGTTTTCCCAGACCACGAACCACATCCTGGTGATGGCGCTCATCGGACTCACCCTGGGTGTGGTGTGGCTCTTTGCCAAGGACGTTATGCACCTTCTTGTGTCCGGCGACGTGGAGGGAGGCATCATCGCCGCTCTGGGATCCATGCTGCTGCTCTGGCTGATGATCGAGCTGATGAATACCGAGATCGAACACCTCAAGGGGGGGAGGTTTCACATCAGCGTGTTCGTGGGCGTGGCCCTGGTGACCGTGATCAGGGAATTGATGATCGCCACCTTGAAGCACGAGCAGCCTGCTGCCATCTACGTGCTCATTGCGGGGATCCTGGTCATCGGATGCGTGTTCTGGATCGTGACGCGAGCGGAAGAGAAGGACCGGTCCTGAGGTCGGGACATCCCTCCGGCGATCAGACGAGTTTTGCGAAGTTCTCGGCCTGCAATCGGTCTTCGACTTCTCGCCGGATCTGGACCCAGATGGGA
>JBJKRX010000140.1:0-3547 GCA_046704425.1 Nitrospirota bacterium | reverse complement strand
GACCAGAAGTACTGGTTGATCGTGGAATAATAGAAGGTCGGCGTCAGAAGCGCATAGCTGTCCGCCGAGACGCGGAAGTAGTCCGGGAGGGCGGTGCTTGTTGTTCCTGTCGCACGCAGGGTGCCGGAGCCGCTGGTTGACCCGGCCGGGGCCGCGTTGTTGCCGCACCCGACCAGGATGAGGAGCAGGCTTGTTGCCAAGAGAGAAAGGATGATGCCCCTTGCTCGATCCGCTGATCTTGTTTGCCGGTGCATCATAGCAACCCCCCGTTTGTTCCTATGCTCTCCCGTCTCTATCTTCTCCTATAACAAGCAGCATGCCAGAACAAAAAAGTGAAAAGCGATACGTATCTATATGTTAAATAAGAGATAGTTTTCTGACATTGCGAAAAGAGAAAAATATGATGGCCTTAATTGTGCAATGATTGAACGTTTTGCTGTTCAAAAAAAGAAATGCGGCATGGTACAATATGTTCTACGGACAGCAGCGCTTATGGAGGAGCCATGATCGGGAAAAAACTGCTCATCATCGATGCGGACCGCGAGCAACTCGGCGAATTGACGAAACACTTCAGCCGCGCGGACTTGGCCGTGTTTGCGGCACAGGACAAGGCTGCCGGCCTTGAACAGGCGCGCAGGGAGCGTCCCGACGTGGTCCTGGTCGATATGGGCGGCGCTGCGGGAGCCGGCATCGAGGTCCTGCAGCGGATCAAGGAGATCGACCCGCGCCTCTGCGTCATCATGATGTCCGGAGGCGCCGCGACCCAGCATGCCATCGAGGCGATGAAGCACGGGGCCTTCGACTTCATGATCAAGCCGCTCGACCTGAACCAGCTTGAAAGCGTGATCCGCAAGGCTTTCCAGAGCAGCCGGCTCACGCGCGCCATCCGGATCGTCGAAGGGGCGACCCCTGCCGCACCGGAGGAGGACGACGCGGACGTCATGATCGGAACGTCGCCGGAGATGATCGAGATCTGGAAGATGGTCGGGAAGATCGCCGAATCCGATGCGACCGTCCTGATCCAGGGCGAGAGCGGCACGGGGAAAGAGCTCCTGGCGCGCTCGATCTTCAACAACTCCCGCAGGAGGCAGAAGCCCTTTCTGGCTGTGAACTGCGCGGCGTTACAGGAAAGCCTGCTCGAAAGCGAGCTCTTCGGCCACGAGAAGGGGGCCTTCACCGACGCGGTCAGCAGGCGCATCGGCAGGTTCGAACAGTGCAGCGGCGGCGCCCTCTTCCTGGACGAGGTCGGCGAGATGAGCCTGAACAACCAGGCGAAGCTGCTGCGCGTCCTCGAGAGCCGGGAGTTCGAGCGGGTCGGCGGGAATGAGACCCTGCGGGCCGATGTCCGGATCATCGCGGCGTCGAACCGCAGCCTGATCCGGGCGGTGAAGGAGAAGAGTTTCCGGATGGATCTCTTCTATCGGCTGCGGGTCATCACCTTCTTTCTGCCGCCGCTGCGGGAACGGACCGAGGACCTGCCGCTTTTGGTCGATTTTTTCGTCAGGAAGTTCTCGCGGGAGAACCGAAAGCCGGTCATGAAGATCGCGCCCGCGGCGCGGAAGCTGCTGCTCGCCTATCCCTGGCCGGGAAACATCCGGGAGCTGAAGAACACGATCCATTCCGCCGTGGTCATGAGCCGCGGGGACACCCTGCTCGTGGACGACTTCGAGGCCTTGCTTGCCGGCGGGCAGGAGGAGCACGGCGACGCGCCGGCCGGAACGAGTCCCGATGCGCGGGCCGCATTCGCGCCGCTGCTCGAGGTCGCGGCGCGGGAGGAGGGCAGGGTGTACCAGCGATTCATCGAAGCGGCGGAACGGGAGGTCATCCGGTTTGGCATGGAGCGGCAGGGAGAAAACGAGGTACGGGCCGCGAAATACCTGGGGATCAGCAGGAATACCCTCCGGCAGCGGCTCGCCAAGTATGCAGGCTAGGCCTTCGCCCGGCACGCCGGGAAGCGCTATACTAGTAAGGCAAGGGCGGCATGACCCCGCTCGGGGGGCTGCTCGAAACCGCACACGGTGAGTCCGGTGCTTGACGGGATCGGAACGCTTTTCGTATAATAGGCTTCCGTGCAATGGATTGGTCGCCGTCCGCGGCGTCTTCTCTTGCAGCTTCCTTACGAAATGCCGCCCGGGGACAGGCGATCGACGATGAACAGCGAACCGCTCGGTATTGCGCACAAAGAGATCCTCTTCGAAAGGCTCAAGGCCGTTCCGGCCGCCCTCTCCGAATACACCTTCACGAACCTGTACCTCTTCCGGCAGGCCCATCAGTACGAGGTGGTCTTCGACAAGGAGCTCTTCATCCGGGGAAGGACCTACGACGGGCGCCGCTACCTCATGCCCACGATGGACGCCCGGCTGCTGGAACAGGGGTATGTGGCGCACCTGCTGGAGGACGCGGACTTCCTCTTTCCCGTTCCCGAGGAATGGCTGCCGTCGTTCGACCCTGGCCTCTTCGCGGCGGACTTTGCCGAGGGCGACGCCGACTACGTCTATACCGTGGAGAAGATGAGCACCTACAAGGGACGGCGGATGCACAAGAAGCGCAATCTCCTGAAGCAGTTCCTGAACGCCTACGCCCACGACGCGCAGCCGCTTACGAACGACCGGCTCGGCGACGCGCGCGTTGTGCTGCGCGAGTGGCTGGCGTCCTCCTCCCAGCCCGAGGCCGAGACGGATTACGCCCCCTGTCTCGAGGCCCTGGACCGGTACGAGGAGCTGGTCCTGTGCGGCGGCATCTATTACGCGGACAACGAGCCCGCGGGGTTCATCCTCGGCGAGGAGCTGAACGAAGAGACCTTCGTACTGCATTTTGCGAAGGCGCGCACCGTCTTCAAAGGGATCTACCAGTACCTGTTCAATAACTTTGCCGGGATCCTGCCGCCGAAATACCGGTTCCTGAACCTGGAACAGGACCTGGACAAGGAAAACCTTCGGGTCTTCAAATCGTCCTACGTGCCGGACCTGATGCTGCGCAAGGCCAGGCTCAGGCTCCGGAAGGAGGGCACATGACGGAACGGATCTCGGCGCGCGCCGCGGGCGGACTGCGCTGGTGCCTGCTCGTTGCCGCACTGCTGCTGCCTGCCGTGCCCGCGGCGGCAAGAAGCGCCGGCGTGCAGTACCGCCTTCCCTTTCACGCGGGGGAGCGGCTGACCTATGCGCTCAGCTGGTCGCACTTCATCCAGGCCGGCACCCTCGTGCAGGAGGTTCGGTCGGAGAGGCTGCCGGACGGTCGCCAGGCGTACCGGTTCGTCGTCACGGCCGAGACGCGGGGCATGGCGGACCGGCTCTATCCGATACACGACCGGATCGAGAGTGTCTTCGATCCCCGGCGCATGCAGAGCCTGTCCTATCGTCTGAGCGAACAGCACGGGAAAAAACAGCGTCATCAGTCTCTCGATTTCGATCCCGCGCGACATCGCGTGGTGAGCATCCTGAACGACGATCCGCCCAAGACCGTATCGGTGCCCACTCACGTGCAGGATGCCCTGTCCCTGATCTATTACCTCCGGACCCTCCCGGACCTGGTGCCGGGCAGGACCGTC
>JBJKRX010000139.1:0-24350 GCA_046704425.1 Nitrospirota bacterium | reverse complement strand
CCTGCGGTGTTGGCCTTGATCCTACGGATATTGGCTGCCGCCCGCATGCCGGCCACGGCACCTTCCCCGGCGGCGGTGACGATCTGCATGCCCCCGCAGGTGCAGTCGCCCGCGGCGAACACGCCTTCGAGGTTCATGCGCTGGTGCTTGTCCACGATCAGGCAGCCCCGGTCGTCCGTAAGCCCCCCTGCCCGCAGGATGAGCTGCGAGATGGGCGTCGATCCCATGGCGATGAACACCCCCTCGACGGCGAGGGTCGTCTCGACGCTGTCGCGGCTGATGGTGAGGCCGGTCACCAGTTCGTCGCCGGTAATGGCGTGGACCTTCGACACCGGCAGGATCTCGATGTTTGGTTTGGACTTGAGCCGGTTCAGGACGGCGGTGACGATGTCCAGCTCCTTGTGGGGGACCAGCGTGACCCGTTCTGCAAGATCTGCCAGGTGCAGGGCCTCTTCCGCCGCCTCGTCATCGGCGCCCACCACGGCCACGGTGCGGCCCTTGAAAAAGTTCCCGTCGCAGGTGGCGCAGTAGGAGACCCCCTTCCCCAGGAATTCCTTGGCGCCGGGCACTTCCAGCTTCTTGCGGGCCACGCCGATCGAGATGATCACGACGTGACCCTCGTAGACCTCGTCGCGGGTGCGGACGCGCTTCCGTTCGCCCGCCAGTTCCATGTCCACGACCTCCACGGGGTAGACGATGGTCGCCCCGAAGTTCTCGGCCTGCTTGGCCATGATCTGGGTGAGGTCCATGCCGTTGATGGTCTCATAACCCGGGTAGTTCTCGATGTGGGCGATCTTGGCCGTGTAGCCCCCGACGAAGTCCTTCTCCAGAACCACGCACTTCTGTCCGGCCCTGCCCAGATAGAGCGCGGCCGTCAGGCCGGCGGGACCCGAGCCGATGATGATCGCGTCGTAGGATTGCGCCATGCGTCGTTCCTCCCTCCCGTTCACGCACCGGTCGGCCGCAGCCGTCGGTGATCGTTCATTGTATCTGACCGTCGGGGACAAGTCAACCGGAAAGCCGGAAAACCCCGTTGCCGGAGCGCGGTCTCTTCGGGTATCATGTGGGGATAGCGAACGAAGGAGAAGCTATGGACCGGGGAGAACAGGAACGCAGGATACGGGAGGTTGCACAGGGAAACCGCCTGAGCTGCGATCAGGCTCATGCACTGGCGGCCGAGCTGCGGATGACGCCCGAAGACCTGGGCAGGATCTGCAACGAGCTGAAGATAAAGATCGTCGTCTGCCGCCTCGGCTGTTTCTGAGGGGGCGGGAGGGACGGTCGTCAGGGGGCTTCTTTCCTTCCCCCGTCGCCGACGTAGCCGGGCATGGTGAAGGAGTCGCTGAAACAGGTAACGCGGTTCTTGCCGAGGGCCTTGGAGCGGTACAAGGCGACGTCGGCTTCATGGATGAGCGTGGGAATGGTCTTCATCCGCCCCTGCTCCATGGACGAAAGCCCCAGGCTGACGGTCACCCGCTCCTCGGGATAGGCCACCTTGACCGAAAAGGGATATTCCTCGACGGACGAGCGGACGCGCTCGGCGACCGCCGTTGCCTCGGCGATGTCCGTTTCGGCCAAGAGGATCGAAAACTCCTCGCCGCCGTAGCGGAAACAGGTGTCCGTGGTGCCGGTGCGGCAGGCGGATTTCAACAGGGGCCCCATCTGGGCGATCAGCCTGCTTCCCTCCAGATGGCCGTACCGGTCGTTGATGCGCTTGAAATCGTCTATGTCGATCATGATGAACGAGAACTCCCGGCCCGTCCTGATCTTCCGCCGCACTTCCTCGTCAAGCTTCTCGATCAGCACGCGGTAGTTCAAGAGCCCGGTGAGCTCGTCCACGCGCGAGAGCTCGAGGGTCTTCTTGAAGAGTTCCGCCTTTTCCAGGCCCGTGGAGATCAGATGGGACAGGGTGCGCAGGAGGTCGAACTCTTCCACGCGGAAGGCGGAGGTCTTGCTGTGGCTGAATCCCATCACGCCGACCATGCGGTTTTCGTTCTTGAGCGGGATCCCGATGTAGCTCCCCTGCTCCCGTCGCTCGTCGGGATGATGGAGAAAGTTATCGAACAGGGCCGTATCGTCCAGGAACAAAGGCTCGCCGGACACGGCGATCGTCCCCGGGGCGCCGTTGTCGAAGTAGATGGTGTCTTCCATCCGGGACTGGAGATGGCTGTTGTGGAAGTAGATCGGCTTCAGGCCCGTCAGGTCCTTCCGCACGAGGTACAGCGAGGCATCCTCGAAGTGGATGGTCTTTTCGATGGTCGCGATGATCTTCTGGACGAGTTCGGAAGGCTCGAGCTCCGAAGCGATGATCCTGCCCACTTCGTAGAACAGATGGGTCTCGTTCAGCTTGCGGTAGAACAGCGTCTTATAGTCGCGCACAGGCGCGCCATTGCCCTTTTTCCTGGTTTGTGGACGGCTTTCCTTGAGCATGATCACCTTTCCCGCAGACCGGGCCGGGTACGAATACCTAACTATAACACAAATTCCTAAAGGAAACCAGTTTTTTTACACGGAGGATCAGGGGGCCGCGACCGCTTCGGCAGCGACCCGGAAGACCAGTTCCCTGCCCCGGCAATCCACTTCGACCCGCGATCCTTCCCGGACCTCTCCTGCGAGTATCTTTGCGGCAAGGGGGTTCAATATCTCGCGCTGGATCACCCGCTTGAGCGGGCGGGCGCCGTATACCGGGTCGAAGCCTTCTTCGGCCATCAGGGCCTTTGCTGCGTCCGTCAGGGACACGGTGATCTTCCGGTCGGCGATCCGTTTCTGCACGAGGCCGACCTGGATCGCGACGATCCTTTTCAGGACCTCGGCGTTCAGGGGATGGAAGATGATCATATCGTCGATGCGGTTCAGGAATTCGGGCCGGAACTGCAGGCGCATGGCCTCGGTCACCCGCCGCCGCATCTCGTCCTCGTCGGCGCGCAGGTCCTGGATATGCTGGCTTCCCACGTTCGAGGTCATGATGATCACCGTGTTCTTGAAGTCCACGGTCCGTCCCTGTCCGTCGGTCAGCCTGCCGTCGTCCAGGACCTGGAGCATCACATTGAACACCTCGGGATGGGCCTTCTCGATCTCGTCGAAAAGGACCACGGCATAGGGCCTGCGCCGGACCGCTTCGGTCAATTGCCCGCCCTCTTCGTACCCCACGTATCCCGGAGGCGCCCCGATCAGGCGGGATACCGTATGGCGCTCCTGGTACTCGGACATATCGATGCGGATCATGGCCTGCTCGTCGTCGAAGAGGAACTCGGCGAGTGCCCGCGCCAGCTCGGTCTTGCCCACGCCCGTCGGGCCCATGAAGATGAAGCTGCCGATCGGCCGGTTCGGGTCCTGGATGCCCGCGCGTGCCCGCCGCACCGCGTCGGACACGGTCGTGATCGCCTCGTCCTGGCCCACGACGCGTAAGCGGAGCCGGTCCTCCATATGGACGAGCTTCTGCAGCTCGCCTTCCAGCATCTTGCTTACCGGGATTCCAGTCCATTTGGAAACGATCTCCGCGATGTCCTCCTCGTCCACTTCCTCCTTCAGGATCTTGTCCTGGGACTGGACCTGTTCCAGGGATGCGGATTCCGTTTCGAGCCGTTTCTGGAGGTCCAGGAGGGTGCCGTACCGCAGCTCGGCCGCACGGCCCAGGTTCCCTTCCCGCTCGGCCCGTTCCGCGTCGAGCTTCGCCTGTTCGATCTGTTCCTTGATCGACCGGATCTTCTGGATGCCGCCCTTCTCGGTCTGCCACTGGGCCTGGAGACCGGACCGCTTTTCCGACAGTTCCGCAAGCTCTTTCTCGATCTTTTCGAGCCGCGCCCGGGATGCCGGCTCCGTCTCCTTCCTGACGGCCTCACGCTCGATCTCGAGTTGCCGGATCCTGCGTTCGACCTCGTCCAGTTCGGTCGGCATACTGTCGATCTCCATACGCAGCCGCGATGCAGCCTCGTCAATCAGGTCGATCGCCTTGTCCGGCAGGAACCGGTCCGCAATATACCGGTGCGACAGGACGGCCGCGCTCACGAGCGCGGCATCCTTGATCTTGACGCCGTGGTGCACCTCGTAGCGCTCCTTGAGCCCGCGCAGGATCGAGATGGTGTCCTCCACCGACGGTTCGCGCACCAGCACGGGCTGGAACCGGCGCTCCAGGGCCGGGTCCTTTTCGATATGCTTCCGGTACTCGTTCAGGGTCGTGGCGCCCACGCAGCGCAGCTCGCCCCGCGCCAGGGCAGGCTTCAGCATGTTCGAGGCGTCCATGGAACCCTCGGCCGCTCCCGCGCCGACCACGGTATGCAGCTCGTCGATGAAAAGGATCACCGCCCCCTCGGCCTCGGTCACCTCTTTCAGTACGGCCTTGAGCCGGTCCTCGAACTCGCCGCGGTACTTGGCGCCCGCGATGAGCGCGCCCATGTCGAGGGCGACGACACGCTTGTTTTTGAGCCCCTCGGGGACGTCGCCGGAAACGACGCGTTGAGCGAGTCCCTCGGCAATGGCGGTCTTGCCCACCCCCGGCTCGCCGATCAGGACCGGGTTGTTCTTGGTCCTGCGCGACAGGACCTGGACCACGCGCCGGATCTCCTCGTCCCTGCCGATCACGGGGTCGAGCTTGCCGCGCCGCGCCAGATCGGTCAGGTCGCGGCCGTAGCGCGTCAGGGCCTGGTACTTGTCTTCGGGGTTCTGGTCCGTGACGCGCTGGCTTCCGCGGATATCGACGAGGACGGAGAATATCCGGTCCTTCGTAACGCCGTTCTTTCCCAGGACCTCGTGCGCGGGGCCGTCGCCGTCCGCAGCGGCGATCAGCAGGTGTTCGGTGCTCACATATTCGTCCTTGAGTCTCCCGGCTTCCTGCTCCGCGCGTTCGAACAGCTTGTTGAGCCGCGGCGAAAGATAGGTCTGGACGAGGCCCTCGATCTGCGGCAGTCGCTGGAGTGCGGCGTCGATCCCGTTGCGGATCGCGCCGGGATCGGCCCCGAGCTTTTTCAGGATAGGCTGGACAACACCGTCCTGCTGGTCGAGCAGCGCAAGCAGCAGGTGCTCGGTCTCGATCTGCTGGTGCCGTCGTTTGGCGGCCTCGTCCTGCGCGGCCTGCACCGCCTCCTGGGCCTTGAGCGTTAATTTATCGAATCGTGCCATAGTGCTTCATCCTCCCGGTTCTTCTCAGGAATCCTCCTCTTCGCGAACCACCCGGATCTTCCGGACCGGCACCAGGGCGTTCCGCATCTCCTCGCGGCGCAGCATCTCCCGGGCCAGATTTTCACGGAGCCGGGTGATCGTCGCTTCCATTTCCTGCTGCATCCGCTCCATCTTTTCGCGCATCGAGAGGATCACGTCCACCCCTGCGAGGTTCACCCCAAGTTCACGCGTAAGCCGGAGGATCATCTCGAGCTTCTCCACGTCTTCCTCGGAATAGAGCCGGGTATTACCCTCGCTTCGCCGGGGTTTGATGAACCCTTCCCGCTCGTACAGCCGGAGCGTCTGCGGATGGATGCCGAGCATCTCCGAAACAGCGCTGATCATGAAAACATGGTGTTGCCGTGGTGTCATGGCTCTTCCCCGCGTTCTCCGAGGGTCGTCGTCTCAGTTCCGCTTCCGGAAACCGCGAAAGGCAATTTCGCTGCGCGGGTTCGACGGATGCATACGGTCGATCTCCCGTACCAGCTCCTTGCCGTGATCGGAAAGGCCCGTCGGGGTGACGACCTTGATCGTCACGTAATGGTCCCCGACGCCCCCGCCGCCCAGGTGCGGTACGCCTTTGCCCCGCAGTTTGAGTTGCTGGCCGGTCTGGACCCCTGCGGGCAGGGAGAGCGATACGATTCCGTCAACGGTCGGGATCTCGATCTTATCGCCGAATACGGCCTCTTTCATGGTTACTGCGGCCTCGGAATAGAGGTTGTCTCCCTTTCGCTCGAAGTAACCATGGGGCCTTACCCGCGTTACGATATACACGTCGCCCGGCGGTCCGCCGGCAGCCCCCGGACCGCCGAGACCGGCCATGCGGACCTTGGACCCGTTGTCCACGCCCGGCGGGATCTTGACGTTCATCCGTTCCGACCGGCTGACCCTGCCGCGGCCTCCGCAGGTCCTGCAGGGATTCGGATTGATCGATCCGGATCCCTGGCAGGTCTGGCAGATCTGGGAGAACTGCATGAATCCCTTCCCTTGAACCACGCTTCCGGTCCCGCCGCAGGCGGGACAGGTGCGGACCGAGGTGCCCGGCTGTGCGCCCGACCCATTACAGGAGGAGCAGACGACTTCGCGATCCAGATTGATCTGCATGGTCCTGCCGAAGATGGCGTCTTCCAGATCGATCTCGACGGAATAGGTTACATCTTCTCCCTTTGCCGGCCCCTGCTGCCGCATGCGCCCGCCGAACATGTTCCCGAAGATGTCCTCGAAGCCGCGCGCTCCCCCAAACCCGGCGTTGCCGGTGAAACCGGAAAATCCTTCAAATCCCGGTCCGGCATTCGGTCCTCCTCCCTGTTCAAAGGCCGCATGTCCGAACTGATCGTACTGAGACCGCTTCTTCGAGTCCGACAGGATCTCGTAGGCCTCGTTGATCTCCTTGAATCGTTGTTCTGCGGTCTTATCACCGGGATTTACGTCAGGATGATATTTACGCGCCAGCTTTCTAAAGGCCTTCTTGATGTCGGTCTCGGAGGCCGATCTGCTGATCCCGAGGACGTCATAGTAGTCTTTTTTCGTTGCAGGGCTCATGGTCTCTCTTTCCAAACATTATAATATAACCAATATATAATATGAGTTAATCGTTGTCAAGTAATGACATAAAAAAATACTGGCTTGTCAATTGAAAAGCCAGCCCACTTTCACAAAAAAATCGTCATTTTATAGTAGAATTATTTCCACAACATTACATATATTTATTAAAAATAGGGATTCAATAATTATCGAGCACAGATCGAGCAAATTCTCCAACTTCTATTGAGATGAAATCCTGGCCTTTGTATACCCACGACTCACCCCGGTCCGCCGTGAGTTCCTGAATGCGGGCACGGATGGCCTCTTTCCGCTCATCGGGAAATCGATCTTTGAGTAAGGAAACAAGGGCAAGCGCATGGATCCTGGACAACGGCTCTTCTTCATACAGCCCGCGCTCAATGATGTCACTATAGCCCAGCACGGCTCCCGGATCTTTTTCGGCAATGCGGCGCAGTGCATAGAGGACGCCGGGCCGGAAGACGCGTTCCTCGACGAAGAAGACCTCTGCGATGAGCGGCGTTATATCGTGTAAACCGGCTGGGTCGCTGCTTACGATCTCGCCGAGAAGCTCAGGCGCGGACCAGCCGATGCCTCCCGATTCGTCGGTCAGTGACCACAGGAGTTTACGGGCGGTCTCCCGCAGGAACGCAGGATCATCGGCGGCATAGAGGGACGCGACGCGTCCGACTGCGCTGATGGCCCGCCATCCGGCTAGCGTTTCCTTGTCGTAGGCGAGCCGGATCAGGACGCTCATCACCTTCCGGTCATGACCGATCGCAACAACTGCATCCAGGTCGTTCTTTGCAAGCGCCTCCCGAACGGTCAGTTTCAGGTTCGTTCCCTGCTGTGCGTTTGAACTTGAATGGTCGGGCATGAGATGAGCGAGATCCTTTCTGCGGTCAACAACGGCAGTGCGGAGGAAAAGCCCGTCGGAGCAGCTTGCAGCGGCTGTTTCTAGACAATCGCATCGAGCGCCATGAACAGGATGTTTTCGACGATGAGCCCGACGATCGCAAGGACCAGAAAGGTTTTGTAGATCTTGAGAGGCGGCGTGTCGAGAACCAGGAAGATGCCGCAGCTGGCCACAAACCAAAAAACGGATACCCACATGAGGTTCCACGGTGCCGCCCAAAGGATCAGACCCGAAATGAAGGCACCGCAGAGCAGATACGGGACCCAGATGGTCGCCCTGACGTGTTTTTCGCCGTCCGCGACTCTTCGGGCCCTGAGCGCGGTCAGGAGAAATACCTGCCACCAGGACCCCAGAAAGAAAAACATGACGCAGTAGCGGTCGAAACGATGGAGCAAGGCAGTGAAAAGCGGAAGATGACGGTATTCGATGCTGATGATGGTGAACAGGAACAGCGCCGGAAGCAAGACAATAAAGGCATACCCCAGTCCTTCCATGATGACGGTCCAGGCGGTCTCTTTTGCCGCCCTCGATCGTACTACCCGCGCGGTCTTGAAAAAATCCGTTCCGAGCAGGATCGGGATGATGAGATAGGCAAGTTGTTGGTAGCGGTATCCTTCCACGCGCGCGATTCCTCCCCTCCAGAACAGTCGTTCGCTGTATTTGCGAGGTTGTGTGTCCTTGCAGGACACCTCGGAGATACTAAAGGAAGAGAACGGAATTGTCAAAGAAAATAGCTTTGAAAATCAATAAAATAGGAAAACTCCGGTTTGCATATGAAGTAATCCTGCAATTTTGGTCTCTCTGCACAGAGGGGGCACGGTTGCAGTCTTTCCCAACGGAGAGCCTCGCTCCGTTCATACGACGTTACCGTGAGGCGCCGCTGTCTGCTCTTCCCTTCTGCCAGGAGGCAAGCTTGTTCAGCGCCTTGACATAGGCCTTGGCGCTTGCCACGATGATGTCCGTGTCCGCGCCGTGCCCGACGACCCGCTTGTTCCCCTCTTCGACCGTCACGCTCACTTCGCCGAGGGCGTCGGTGCCTCCCGTGATTCCCTTGACCAGATACGCGGCAAGCCTGCTCTTGGTGCCGGTGAGGGCCGCGATCGTGCGGTACACCGCGTCCACGGGGCCGTCGCCGGTCCCGGTCTGCCGGACGGTCTTGCCGTCGATCTCCATCTCTACCGCGGCGGTCGGCGTGAATCCCGTCCCGCTTTCCGCCTTCAGGCTCTTGAGCGTGTACACTTCCGGGATCTGCTTGATCTTGTCGGATACGAGCGCCTCGATGTCTTCATCGAAGACCTCTTTTTTCCTGTCCGCCAGGACGAGGAATGCCTCGTAAACCCGTTCGAATTCCGTTTCCGGCAGATCGCTCCCGAGTTCGGCGATGCGATGGCGCAGTGCGTGGCGGCCGGAACGGGCGGTCAGGACGATGGAGGACCCTCCCGCGCCGACGTCCGCAGGATCGATGATCTCGTAGGTGGAGCGCTCTTTCAGGACGCCGTCCTGGTGTATGCCCGAGGAATGGGCGAAGGCATTGGCTCCGGTGATGGCCTTGTTGGGCTGCACAACGATGCCCGTGATCGACGACACCAGTCGCGAGGTGCGCAGGATCTCTTTCGTATGAACGGAGGTATCCGCGCCGAAATAGTCCCGCCGCTGGCGCAGGGCCATCACGACCTCTTCCAGGGACGTGTTTCCCGCGCGTTCTCCGATGCCGTTCACCGTGCACTCCACCTGCCCCGCGCCGCTCTTGACCCCGGCGAGGGCGTTCGCGGTCGCCATGCCGAGGTCATTGTGGCAGTGCACGGAGATGGTCACGTTCTGCACGCCGGGCACGGTCTCGATGATGCCGCGAATGAGCGCGCCGTATTCCTCGGGGTACGTATATCCCGTCGTATCCGGAATATTGACGACCGTGGCGCCAGCCTTGATCACGGCCTCCACCATGCGGTACAGGAATGCCGGATCGGCGCGTCCCGCGTCCTCGGCGTAGAATTCCACGTCGCCGACGAAGGTCCGGGCCAGCTTGACGGCGGCGACGGCCCGGTCGACGGCCTCGTCCGCGGTGATGCGCAGTTTATGCCGGAGGTGGCTCTCGGACACGCCGATGCCGGTATGGATCCTCGGACGCTTTGCCGTCGCGAGCGCTTCGGCGGCGCGTTCGATGTCCTTCGGAACGGCGCGAGAGAGCGCGCACACCGTTACGGCGTCCCCTACCTCTTCGCCGATCCGCCGTACGCTCTCGAAATCGCCGGGACTCGATATGGGGAAGCCCGCCTCCAGGACATCGATGCCGAGGCGAACGAGCTGCCGCGCGATCTCGATCTTCTCGGCGGTGTTCATGCGCGCACCGGGAGACTGTTCGCCGTCGCGCAAGGTCGTATCGAAGATTGCAATATTCCTATTCACGGGTCTTCCTCAGGACGCTTCGTACTACGGATGGAACGGAGAACGCTAGATCGCTGCAGCCTGCTTCTTCCGGAACAGATGGTAGAGTGCCTCGGTGATTCCGGACAGGATATAGACGGCGGCGATAAAGAACAGGACGAGCGAGGGATGGTATGCCACCACGGCCAGAAGGGCGACAATGCCGACCAGGATTTCGAAGGGGCGGCGCTGCTTCAGGTTTGCCTCCTTCAGACTGTGATAGGTTATGCTGCTGACCATCAGCCCCGCCAGGACGAATGTGAGCGCGAGCACCCAATAGTCCTTGCCGACCGCCTCGGCAAAACCCTCCAGATGCAGGCCTTCCAGGATGTCGATGACCTGCTGATAGGCGAGAACGGTCGTCGCGATCATGAGCGCCGCGGCCGGCGTGGGCAGTCCTTTAAAGTGCTTCTTTTCGGCGCCTCCCATCTGGACATTGAATCGCGCGAGCCGAAGCGCGGCGCAGGCGACCAAAACGAACGCGCCGAGCCAGCCGAGGCGGCCGAACGAGTAGAGGGTCCAGGTATAGACCAGGATGCCCGGCGCCACGCCGAAGGAGATGACGTCCGCCAGGGAGTCGATCTCGATACCGAACCGCGTTGCCGTATGGGTCAGCCGCGCCACCCATCCGTCGAGGGCATCGAATACCGACGCCACCAGGATAGCCCAGGCGGCGTGTTCGTAATCGGAGTTGAAGGAAGACACGATGGAATAGAATCCGGCGAACATGCTGAAAAGCGTAATCAGGTTCGGCAGGATGTAAATCCCTTTTTTCATTTCAAAACCCCGATCACATCGCGGCCGCCCTTGATCCGGTCGCCGACCTGCACCCGGAGATCCGCATCCCGGGGAAGGAAGAGGTCGACGCGCGAACCGAACCGGATCAGGCCGTAGCGCTCGCCGGTCGCGAGCCGGTCGCCCGGCTTGGCGTAGCAGACGATCCTCCGGGCGATGAGCCCCGCGATCTGCTTCACCAGCACCTTCCGGCCGCCGCCCTCGATCACCAGGGCGGTCTGCTCGTTGTCGAGCGATGCCTTGTCCACCGAGGCGACATGGAATTTCCCGGGATTGTACTTCACCGTTTCCACGACGCCCCCATAGGGGGTGCGGTTCACGTGGACGTTGAAGACCGACAGGAAGATGCTGATCTGCTTCATCTCCTGCTTGAGATAATCGGGCTCGAAGACGTCCTTGATCACAATGACCTTGCCATCGGCCGGAGAAACGACCAGCCCCTCGCCCTGGGGAATGGTCCGTTTCGGGTCCCGGAAGAAATAGAGGACGAAGAGCGTGAGGACGCAGAGGACCCATGCCGGGATGATCCAGCCCAGGAAGAAACACAGGGCCGTTATTGCCGCAAGCGGCAGAATAAAAGGCCAGCCTTCGGCGGCCACGGGGATGCCGTAGTTTTTCATCATGCGGGATATGTTCCTAGTTCTTGCTCTTGTCCACCAGTTTGCCCTTCTGGAGCCAGGGCATCATCTTCCGCAGGCGGTCGCCTACTTCCTCGATGGGATGGGCCTGACCCTTCTTCGTCAGCGCGGTGAAGGTCGGTTTGTTCGCCATATTCTCGAGCATCCACTCTTTGGCGAAACGGCCGGACTGGATCTCGCCCAGGATGGCCTTCATCTCTTTCTTGGTCTCGTCGGTGATGAGCCGCGGGCCGCGGGTCAGGTCCCCGTACTGCGCCGTGTTGCTGATCGAGTAGCGCATGTTTGAGATCCCGCCCTCGTAGATCAGGTCCACAATGAGCTTCAGCTCGTGCAGGCACTCGAAATAGGCCATCTCCGGGGCGTAGCCCGCTTCTACGAGGGTCTCGTATCCCGCCTGGATCAGGGCGGTGGTCCCGCCGCAGAGCACCGCTTGTTCGCCGAAGAGATCGGTCTCGGTCTCCTCGCGGAAGCTGGTCTCGATCACCCCGGCGCGGCCCAATCCGATGGCACAGGCATAGGCGAGCGCAACGTCTTTCGTGTTGCCCGACGGGTCCTGATGTACCGCGATCAGGCCGGGGACGCCTTCGCCCTTGGCGTACTGGGAACGGACGAGGTGTCCCGGGCTCTTGGGAGCGGCCATGAAGACATTCACGTCCGGCCGCGGCACGATCTGGCCGAAGTGGATGTTGAAACCGTGGGCGAAGGCGAGATAGGCGCCTTTTTTAATATTGGCCTCGATGTCCTTCCGGTACATCCCCCCCTGGAGCTCATCGGGCACCAGGATCATGAGGATGTCGGCCGTCTTTGCCGCTTCGGCTACCTCGACGACCGTGAGCCCCGCGCCGGCGGCCTTTGCCCAGGAAGCGCTGCCTTTCCGCAGCCCGACCATCACGTCCACCCCGCTGTCCTTCAGGTTGTTGGAATGAGCGAACCCCTGGCTGCCGTAGCCGATCACGGCGACTTTCTTCCCCTTCAGCAGTTTCAGATCGGCATCTTTGTCGTAGTAGATCTTCATCATGTCCCCTTTCCTGAGACGGAAAATACTCTTGAGCACGCATCAATGCAGGCGGCGCTTCCGCAGCCCTTCGCCCGGATGGCCGGGCCGCGGCTACCGGAGCCGCTCCTGCAAAACACTGTCGATGAAAAGCTGGTCGATGGCCGAAGACAGCGCTCCGGAGAGCGCGTCGGCCACCTTGGCGGGTGAAAACGGCCAGATGGTGTTCTCGATCTTGCTGTTGATGGTCAGTTTCCGGACGATCTTCCCTTGCGCAGCGTCGGCGGCAACGATCTGGACCCTGACCACGGCGGTCACCTGCGTTTTGAAGGGAGCGGACGTGGAGTCCACGCGGAGTTCCTCGATGGTCCCTGCGAGCAGCAGGCCCGTACCCGCCGGGATATCGCCCGCGGCGCCGTCCCAGCCGCTCTGGTGCACGGTGAAGCCGCGCGCCGTGAAGGCCGTACGCACCTCCGCGGTGACCAGGTCGGCGACGGTATCCGCCAGCAGGTAATCGTTCTCGGAGCCGTCCGGGATCCGTTGGCGGCCGAGCGTCTGCGGCGGCATGCCTCTGCCGTCCCGGAAGACGCCGATCGCGACGACCGTTTTCGGCGCACCAGCGGGCGCTGCTGTCGCCGGAGGCTGATAGGTCAGCGTGAGGGGGATGGGACCCTGATGGGCGCAGCCTGCAAGCACGAGCACGGTGAATACCAGCAACAAGCCGGAACGGACGGATCTCTGTCGCATGCCCTTGCCCTCCAATCGTTCGCGCATCACTCGCGGGTGATGGCCACCTTGCCGGTGCGCACGATCTCCTTGATGCCGATGGGACGCAAGAGCTCGATGAATGCCGCGATCTTCTTTTCATCGCCCGTGACCTGGAACGTGTAGGTCTTGACCGTGGAATCGACGACGCGGGCGCGGAAGATATCGGCGATCCGGAGCGCCTCGGCGCGGTGCTCCGTCGACGCATTGATCTTGATGAGGCACATCTCGCGCTCCACGAACTCTTTTTCCGCGAGGTCGGTGACCTTGATCACGTCGATCAGTTTGTTGAGCTGCTTGATGATCTGTTCCAGGATGCGGTCGTCCCCGGACGTCACGATCGTCATCTGCGACACCGTCGGATCGAGCGTCGGCCCCACGGAGAGGGTCTCGATGTTGAACCCCCGGCCGCTGAAGAGCCCGGAGACCCGCGAAAGCGCCCCGAATTTATTTTCGACCGCAACGGATATGATATGTTTCATGATGAATAGGCCCTTTTTCCCCGGCGAAGCCGGTATCCGAACGCTTGCCCTTCACGGGATCATTTCACCGCACGCAGCTTCTTCTCCTCTTTTTTCGTCTCTTCCCCGAAAAGCATCTCGTTGATCGCCGCCCCGGCGGGGACCATGGGGAAGACCTTTTCGTACCGGGCGACCACGAAGTCCACGAAGACCGGCCGTTTGCTCGCAATGGTCTTTTGCAGGACCGGGAGGACCTCCTCAGGACGCGTGGCCCGGAGTCCCACCGCACCGTAGGCCTCGGCCACCTTTACGAAGTCCGGCGTGGCGCCCAGGTCCACGGAGGAGTAACGCTCCTGGTAGAACAGTTCCTGCCATTGCCGCACCATGCCGAGGTAGCGGTTGTTCAGGATCAGCACCTTGACCGGGATGTTGTTCTCCACCGCCGTTGCCAGTTCCTGGATGTTCATCTGGATGCTGCCGTCGCCCGATATGCTGAAGACCTCTTGCCCCGGGTGGGCCACCTTGGCGCCGATCGCAGCCGGGAAACCATAGCCCATGGTGCCCAGCCCGCCCGAGGTGCACCACATTCGCGGTCGGTCGAACTTGTAGTACTGTGCGGCCCACATCTGGTGCTGGCCCACGTCGGTCACGATGACCGCCTTGCCGGCCGTGAGCTCGTACAGCTTCTCGATCACGAACTGCGGTTTGATCACCTCTTCGTCGTACTCATAGGAGAGCGGACGCTCCTCGCGCCAGGCATCGATCTCCCGGAGCCAGTGTTTGCGGATCGCGTCCCAGGGCGCCTTGAGCGCCCGCAGTTCCTTGTTCATCTCCGTCATGACGTGCTTCACGTCGCCTACGACGGGGATGTCCACGCGCACGTTCTTCCGGATGGACGTGGGGTCCACATCCACGTGGACGATCTTCGCCCCGGGCGCGAATCCCTCGACCTTGCCGGTGACCCGGTCGTCGAACCGCGCCCCGACCGCGACGATCAGATCCGAGTTGTGGATCGCCATATTGGCGTAGTACGTCCCGTGCATGCCGAGCATGCCGAGCGACAGGGGGTGCGTGCCCGGGAATCCCCCGATGCCCATGAGGGTGTGCGTCACCGGGACCTTCGTGATCTCGGCGAACTCCAGCATCTGCTCCGCCGCGTCGGCGAGGACCACCCCGCCGCCGATGTAGCAGACCGGCTTCTTTGCCTCGGCGATGGCCTCGGCGGCCTGTTTGATCTGGCGCAGGTTGCCGGTGACCGTCGGGTTGTAGCTCCGGATCTTCACCTTCTCGGGGTAATGGAACTCCGTCTTGTTCGTGACCACGTCGCGCGGGAGATCGATCAGCACCGGGCCGGGCCTGCCGGTCGACGCGATGTAGAAGGCCTCCTTGATGGTCTGCGCCAGGTCCTTCACGTCCTTCACCAGGAAGTTGTATTTGGTGCAGGGCCGCGTGATGCCGACGATGTCCGCCTCCTGAAAGGCGTCGTTGCCGATCAGGGCGGTCGGCACCTGGCCGGTGAAGACCACCAGGGGGATCGAATCCATGTAGGCCGTGGCGAGGCCGGTGACGGTGTTCGTCGCGCCGGGGCCCGAGGTCACGAGCGCCACGCCGACCTTGCCCGTGGACCGGGCATAGCCGTCCGCCGCATGGACCGCCCCCTGCTCATGCCGCGGCAGGATGTAGCGGATATCCTTCTGCGCGAACAGGACGTCGAAGATGTGGAGCACCACGCCTCCCGGATAGGCGAAGATCGTATCGACCTTCTCCTTCTTGAGGCTTTCGAGCAGGATATCGGCACCGCTTATCTGTTTCGTCGCCATAATTGCACCTATCTATCGGAAGAGAGTCGTTGCGCCAGCTCCGTGCGCCGTCACTCGACGATCGCGCCGGTATTCGCCGAGGTCACGACGCGCGCGTAGCGCGCGAGCCAGCCGGACTTGATCTTGGGGGGACGCGGCTTCCATGCGGCACGCCGCCTGGCGATCTCCCGGTCCGGCACGGCGAGATCCAGCCTGCGTTTCGGAATATCGAGAACGATGCGGTCTCCGTCCTTGACGAGCGCGAGCGGACCGCCTTCGGCGGCCTCGGGAGAGATGTGGCCGATGCAGGGTCCGCGCGTACCGCCCGAGAACCTGCCGTCGGTCAGGAGCACCACGGAATCGCCGAGCCCCATGCCGGAGATGGCCGACGTGGGCGAGAGCATCTCCCGCATGCCGGGACCGCCCTTGGGACCCTCGTAGCGCACCACGACCACGTTGCCCGGTTTGATCTTCCCTCCCATGATGGCCTTCATGGCCGCCTCTTCGGAGTCGAAGGTCTTGGCCGTGCCCGTGAAGGTCATCATGCCCTTGCTTACCGCGGACTGCTTCACCACCGCGCCGTCCGGAGCGAGGTTCCCGCGCAGGATCGCGATGCCGCCCTCGCGGTGATGGGCCCGGGCGATCGGGCGGATGACCTCTTCGTCCGTGATCTCCGCAGCCCGCGCGATGGCCCGCACCATTTTGCCGGAAACGGTCGGCGCGTCCCGCAGTTTCCCCTGCAATCGTTTCAGTACCGCCGGGACGCCGCCCGCGTAATGCAGGTCTTCGAGGTAGTTCTTCCCGCCGGGAAGCATGTCGGCCAGATGCGGCGTTGTCCTGCTCAGGCGGTCGAAAAGCTCCAACGGCAGGCGCAGCCCCGCATCCCGCGCGATGGCCGGGATGTGGAGTACGGTATTCGTCGAACCGCCGAGCGCCATATCGACGCGGATCGCGTTCTCGAAGGCCCGCGCGGTCATGATCTTCCGGGGCGTAATGTTCTTTTTGACCAGCTCGATGACGCGTTTGCCGCTCTCGAAGGCGATCCGTCGTTTCTCCGC
Source organism: Nitrospirota bacterium (assembly GCA_046704425.1). Classification (GTDB taxonomy): domain Bacteria; phylum Nitrospirota; class UBA9217; order UBA9217; family UBA9217; genus JBJKRX01. The sequence continues at coordinate 7,801 of JBJKRX010000139.1, read as the reverse complement.
CGACACGGCGAGCGCCGTTGCGCAGAACGGCAGGCTCATCCCGAGCGACTCGGTCACGCAGGCCATGGTGTTTGCCGTATACATGCCCTGGCAGGAGCCTGCCCCGGGGCAGGCGCACATTTCGAGCTGCCCGAGCTCCCGGGCGGTGATCAGCCCTTTCCGGAACTTGCCCACGGCCTCGAAGGTGTCGTTCACCAGGGACAGCCTGCGGCCGTGCAGCCGTCCGGACAGCATCGGTCCGGCGGTCACCACGATCGCGGGGATATCGAGCCTGCCCGCGGCCATCAGCATGCCGGGCGTGATCTTGTCGCAGTTCGTGAGCAGGACCAGGCCGTCGAAGGCATGGGCCGTGCCGACGGACTCGATCATGTCGGCGATCAGCTCGCGGGACGGCAAGGAGTAGTGCATCCCCGCGTGTCCCATCGCGATGCCGTCGCAGATTCCCGGCAGGCCGAAGAACAGGGGCCATCCCCCTCCCGCATGAACGCCTTTCTCGATGAACCGTTCGAGATCGCGCATCCCGATGTGGCCGGGGATGAGGTCGTTCCAGCTTGTCGCCACGCCGATCAGCGGCTGGTTGAGCCCTTCCCGCGTGATGCCGGTAGCGTGCAGCAGGGCCCGGTGCGGAGCACGCTCGATGCCTTTGGTGATTCGATCGCTTCTCATAGAGGATTCCCGTCAGAAAATAGTTGTAATTTTTAACATAAGGGCAACTGATGAGTCAACAAAAAAATCCCTCTCCCGAGACAGACCGGGGAGAGGGATCGTTCCCTGCACCGCGCTCCAGGCGGTGAAAACACAAACGGCAAGGCCCTTGCCTTGCCGTGCGTCGCTGTCAGGCCTGCCCTGTCTGGTACCGCCTGACCATTTCTCTCATTTTGTCCTTGGTCGCCAGTTTCAGCTTCTGGATCCGCTTGCGCTCGATTTCTTCCTCAGGAGAGAGATAGGGATGTGCGTCCATGCTGGCCAGGGTCGATTCCAATGAATTGTGTTCATGCTCGTACTGCCGGTATTCCGAATTCTCTTTCCTGAGTCGATCCCGAACTACGTCTTCACTGACCTCCATCACATTCATAAGCAGCCCTCCTTCATGTTCAGATTTTTTCCGTTCAGTAGAAGGTGTGCCGATGAACTAAAAAATCCGGCCGGAAACGGCTTTTTCCACTCGTTGTGAAAAAAATAGCACAGTGCAAAGAAAAAGGCAAGCAGTATCTCGTCCTGTATTTTCAATACATTACGCGATGTTTGTCGTCCGCGCAAGCACCCGGAACGGCTCCCGTTCGAGCGTCATGACCACGGCGTCTTCGACCGGGGCATCATAGTAGTCCCGCCGGAGGGACGTCCCGGTAAAACCGAGGCCCGCATACAGTTTCTGCGCCTCCCTGTTCGAAGACCGCACCTCGAGAAAGGCCCGCTGCGCTCCCTTGTGCGACGCGTTGCGGATCGCGTCGAGCACGAGCGTGCGGGCGATCCCCTTTCTGCGCATCTGCGGGGTCACGGCCAGGTTCAAGATATGCATCTCGTCCGTGACGCGCCAGAAAACGATATAGCCGATCACGGTCCTGACCGGACCGGCCGCGATGGCCACAAGCAGGGTGGACACCCCCGGGCTCCGGAACTCGGACAGGAAAAGGTTCCGGGTCCAGGGCATGCTGAAGGACGCCTGCTCGATGGCAAGGACCTGATCGATGTCCTCTTTCCGCATGGGCGCTATCGTGATCGCCGGTTCTTTTCCCACATGACCTCTGCCTCGGGCCTGCGGATATACCGCGGCGCGAGAGAATCGATGTCTGCTCCTTCGCCCCCGGCGAGCAGGTGCATGCCGAGCTGTGCGACCGTTGCCGCGGACGGAAGCGTTGTCGAGGGCGGAGCGAAGAGGGCCGCGTCGCCGAGCAGCTTTTCCAGCTCGGCGCGGAAGAGGAGCGCCCCCTCCCCCGTGAAGATCGTCTTGCCGCGCACGCGGCTGGCGAGCTGCGCGAGCGAAAGGACCGTTTCGGGCATGTCCTGGACGAGGATATCGTCCTCGTGTCGGAAAAGCGCCGCGTAGACCTCTCCCTTCCGGGCGTCGAGTAACGGACAGACGGCGTGACGGGCATAGGGCAGGTTTGCGGCAAGGGCGTGGAGGGTGGGCACCGCGGCAACGGGTTTTCCCGACGCGAGCGCGAGCCCCTTGACAGTCGCCAGCCCGATGCGGAGTCCCGTGAACGACCCCGGACCGATCGCAACGGCCAGTCCGTCGAGATCCGCGATCACACGCCCCGTATCCGCCAGCACCCGGTCCACGGTGGACAGCAGCCGTTCGGAGTGCGTCGTTTCGATGTTCAGGCTGTACTGGGCCACGACGCCCGTGTCCGACGCAACGGCGACGCTGCCGGTCTTGGTGGAGGTCTCGATGCCGAGGATCATCATGCCGAGCACAGCTTAACGGAAATCGGGCGGGAAGTCAAAACGTTCTTCTGCGGTTCAGCGCGGGCCTACGCGGTGCCGCCCGTTGCATAGTCCCCGAAGAACCGCGCATAGAGGAACAAATACGCCGCCTGGAGGCCTGCGGCCAGAAAAAAAGGCGTCCGCAACATCCCCGCGTGCAGCAGGAACCCTGCAACGAGCGGCCCGATCGCCCGCGGGATCTGGATGGAAACGTTCTGCAGGCTGGCCGCGAGGCCGCGCCGGTCGCGGGTCAGACCGACGACGAGCGCCTGGCGCACGCCTGCAGTCCCCTGATTGAGCCCGGTGCGCAGGGCGAACAAGGCGGCCGCCGGTGCGAATGCCGGCATGAGCGGGATGGCCACAAGCAGTACAAGGCCTGTCCCGCGCATGCCGATCACGGGCCGGATCAGTCCATGCCGCCGCACGAGCCGCGCCGCCAGGATCGATCCGAGTGCCCCGCACAGGAAACTCGCCCCGAGCGCCGGGCCGATCGTTCCCGGTCCGTGCAGAAAGCGCAGTGCAAACCAGTAGGCGATGAGCGGCGCGATCATGCCGATCCCCAATCCGTTCAGGGTATTGGCGACGACGAGACGCACCAGCATGCGGTTTTCCCTATGCCGTTCGTGGCGCCCCGGCTGGTCCCCGCTCGTCCGGCTGTCGTGTGGAGGGTCCCGCAGTCCGACAAGGAGCAGGAAGGCCGCGATCGAACCGGCCAGGGAGATCAAGAACAGCGGCCGATAGGCAAGCGTCGTGCCGAGCGGCCTGATCAGGAATCGGACGCCGCCCGCAAGCAGAGCACCGCATCCCATGCCGCAGAAGCCGATCGCCGCATTGACACTGAAGACCGCACCGCGCCTGCGGACGGGCAGCGCATGGGCAAGCCACGCCTGTTCCAGCGGGCCGAAGGGTCCCGCGCTGCCATTGGCGCCGCGGCCGAAGCCGCCGACGATCGCGGCCAGCACGAGCGCCGGAGGCCATGCCGTCGCCATGGCAAGCAGTGCGGCCCCTGCCTGGCACGCCTCGTAGATCAGCAGAAAAGCGCGGCGCCCCCGCCGGTCGCTTACGGGGCCCACGATCAGGGTCAGCGCGCCTCCTGTCAAGAGCGCCAGCGACAGCGTCGCACCGATCGCCGGGGCCGTCCATCCGAGGGCATTCAGGTAGAGCGTAAATGCAGCCACGAGCGCGCCCTGGCCCAGGCTGCGCGCAGCGCGCGCCGCCATCAGACGGCGGACAACGGGCGGCAGAGCGCCGTACCATCGTCGCATATCGCGAATGGCACTCATCACTTGCAATCAACGCGGAAGGGGCGCTTGGGGATACGACCCGTTCCGGCCTTTCCTGGTCCGTCGGCAGATGGTTCCTGCTCCCTGCTGCCGGTACCGTCGTGCCCGCATGATCGGGATATGCACGGGGACATCATCTGCCGTCTTCCGGGAGAGAGAGCGATGGAGGTGTCGCGAATGACGGAGAACACCTGCAGGGATGCGATAAGGACGGCCGCGCAGATCGAAAGAGCGACGCATCCGCCGATCGTCCGCGGACCGCGGGGCTACTCCCACAGGAGCCGAAAGCCGTTCTCCTCCTGCATGCGCTTCGCGAGCCCCTGGACGGTGTGCGGACCGCGCACCAGCACGTCCGGTGCGAACGAGGCGATCTGTCGTGCAAAGGAGAGCCGGTCCTGCGGCGGACGCACAAACCGCGCCTCGACCCAATACTGGCCCGCCCCGGTGATGACGAACGGACCTTCCCGCTGCCTCGCCTTGAGCCAGGCGATGATCTTCTTCGTGGAGAGATGGTAGCTCGGCGCCTCGGTCTGCTGAAGCTTCAGCAGATCATAGGAGGAAGTGCCCCGCACGACCGTCACCACGTCGGGCAGGTTGCCGTATTGGTTCCGGCTGCGAAAGATCAGGAACCCGCGGATCCGGAGCCCTCTGCGGAAGGAGGCGATCAGCCGGTCCGCTTTCGCGGTATGGACGCTGAAACCGACGAGCCTTTTTTCCTCGAACCCCGTTCCCCCCTTCAGGTTCTCGGAGTGCTCCAGCACGCTGATGAAAAACGGCTCGGCCTCGGCTCCTGCGGCGCGTTCCACCTTGGCGATCACATCCGGCGGAAAACCGAGGTTTCGGCGCTGTACGGCGGTCAGATAGGCGCGCTGCGACCGTACGATCACGAGCGGGTCAGAATGGTCCCGCCCGGCCGGCATCTGCATCTTGCAGGCACTCGCGATGCACAGCAAACAGCATGCAAGCGCCGTACTACCACGCACTGTACCCATAGCGTATCTCGAACTGAGGGAACTCGCCTTGGTAGGACTCCCAGGCGACCTCCACGCGTGTGACGCGCGCCCCCGGCGGTCCGGTGTGGCACCACCCGACGATCTCTTCGACCTTTTTGGTCTCCCCTTCGAAGAGCGCCTCCACCGTGCCGTCGGGGAGGTTCCTGACCCAGCCGCCTACGCCGAGCCTCCGCGCCTCGTCCCGCGTGGATGCGCGAAAGAACACTCCTTGGACGATCCCGTGAACGATCACGCGACCGCGCAGTCCGTTGACGTTCTTGCCCTTCACGACGCCTTCCGTCCGGCGCCGGGCACCGACCGCGTCGCCTCTTCCCGGAGCGCGGCGATCTCCTCAGCGGTCAGACGGCGATACGAGCCTTCTTTCAGGTCCCCGAGCGTAAGGGAGCCGGTCCGGATCCTCCTGAGCTTGATGACTGAATGGCCGACGCGGTCGAACATGCGCCGCACCTGTCGCTTTCTGCCCTCTTGAATCGTGATCTCAACCCACGAGTTCGCCTCTTCCTTGCGGACCTTCCGGACCTTTGCCGGCGCGGTCTTGCCGTCTTCCAAAAACACCCCCCGCTCCAGTTCGCCGATCCGGCGATCGTCCAGGACGCCTTTGATCTTTGCCCGGTAGGTCTTGGGGATCTCATGCCGCGGATGGGTGATCAGGTGCGCGAAGTCGCCGTCGTTCGTCAGGAGCAGCAGCCCTTCGGTATGGTAGTCCAGTCTGCCGACGGGGTACACGCGGGTCCGTATGCCTTTCAGCAGATCGAGCACGGTGGGCCTTCCCTGCGGATCGGACAGGGTCGTGACGTAGCCCGCCGGTTTGTTCAGCATGAGATAGACGTGAGGCTGGACGGGATTGATGAGCTTGCCGTCCACCTTGATGTGATCCTGAGCGGGGTCCGCCTTCGCGCCGAGCGTGTCGATCACGCGGCCGTTGACGCGCACCCTGCCCTCGGTGATGATCTTCTCCGCGGCGCGCCGTGACGCGACGCCCGCCGCGGAAAGTATTTTTTGGAGACGTTCCTGCATTTGCCGCCCATTATACCGGCAACCTCCGGGAAAAGCAACGCACACCCCGCTTCCCCCAGGGGGCGCACCAAACAAAAAGCCCCGGTTTTCACCGGGGCTGGAGATGTATGAGTTCCGTTCTGCCGATCGCTTATTGGATCTTGGCTACGTTTGCGGCCTGCAGACCCTTGGGGCCCTTCACAACCTCGAAGGTTACCTTGTCGCCCTCGTTCAGGGATTTGAAGCCGTCGCCCTGAATGGCCGAAAAGTGCACGAAAACGTCTTCACCGTTCTCCTGCGTGATAAAACCGAACCCCTTGCTGTTGTTGAACCACTTCACAACTCCATTTGCCATTCCGGTTCTCCTCTTGCTTCATTTTTTTAGCAGCCTTCCGGGTTGCATCCGCGGAATGGCTACAGCATACCGTACTCGTTGCCCCATGTCAAGCCGTTCCCGGAAAAAAGACGCATCGTCACCGGCCCCGATGCTGGTAGGCGCGGGCCTGGTGCATGAACGCCTCGAGTCGGGTGGTCGTCTGGGAATCGCCCTGTCCCTCGTAGGCGATATTGAGAAGCGGGATATTGTCGTGGTCCTCCCGGACGCGCTTCAACACCGCGGTCGCGATGGTGCCGGGCATGCACGTGAAAGGCATCACGTTCACGATGCCGGAGGCGCCGCGGCGGACATAGTCGATCGCCTTGCCCACGGACAGGATCGCCTCGCCCTCGAAGGAGCGGTGGATGTAGGGTGCCGCGGTGCGCAGGGTCTGCTCGATGGGAGGCTCGTGCAGGCTCCGCAGGGATCCGTTGAACCCGCTCAGGAACCGGCGCTCGTCGCGGTGCTGGACGAATCCGGTGACGTATGCCCGGAGCAGCTCTTTCCAGGAGCGGTTCATGCGGGCGGACGACTTGGCGGAGGAGTTCACGTAGAGCAGCCATTCGGAGATCGGCGCGACCCACGCCTCGCCGCCGAGCGCCTCGATCCGCCGCACCACATCCTCGTTGCTGAAGCGGTTCGACCGGATGTAGATCTCTCCCACCACGCCGATCACGGGCTTGTTCCGATCGGCGATCGGGATTCCGATGAAGTCCTCGTAGATCCCGCGCAGCACCGGCACGAGGTCGCCCCGCCGTTCCACGGCATCGGCAACGCGCGCGAGGGCGGAACGGTAGACCTGGTCGGTTGCGCCGGCCTGTTTCTCGTAGGGGCGCGTTTCCCAGAGTGCCTTCTGGATCATGTCCACGGCGAAGATCCCGCGCCAGCTCATGAGCACGAAATCCTTGTCAAAGGCGCTCACGTCGTCGTGGAGCGACTCGTCCTGCATGGGCGCCAGGATCTCCACTTGCTCCATCCCGAGCCGGTCGAGCACCTGCCGGTGGTAGCGGTGGTACTGGCCGAATCGGCACGGTCCCTTCCCCGTGGGCATGAAGAAGGCGCTCTTGTCGGGGTCGAAATCCGGCCTGCGCGACGCCTTGATCATGTCGCCCGTGGTCAGCGCGAGCGGGTAGCATTCGCGCCCCGAGCTGTGCTCGCGGCCCAGACGCACGGTCTCGTCGTCGGACTCGGGCAGGACGATGGATTCGACGCCGCAGGATCGGAAGGCGGCCGCAAGGGCGTGCGCGTGATCGGTCATCGGAGGAACGTACACCTTCTTCCCGAGCAGCGAACCGTTTCCGTTCCCCTTGCGCCGGACCGCGAATGGCGCTGCCGCCTCGGTCCGGACGTTTTCGAGGCTGTCCAGGAACGCCTCGATCCGCGTGATCGCGCCCGCGTCGGCGCTGTGTTCGTCGATCTCCAGCTGAAGAAACGGCTTCTTGCCCATCTCCTGCCGGAAGAAGTGGGTGATGAAGGAATCGGGACCGCATCCGAAATTCGTGATGTAGATCGGGGAAAGCGCGGGCCGGCCCTGGATGATCCGCGCGGCGGCCATGATCTTCTGGCCGGAACGCCAGTACATGTCTTCCCTGCCCGTCAGATCCGTCTCGTGGAGCGGCAGGAAGTCCAGCGGGATCGCCTGGACCCCGAGATCGCGGATCTTGGACGGCAGATGCATGTTCACACCGGGGTCGCAGGTGTTGTAG
>JBJKRX010000138.1:0-11266 GCA_046704425.1 Nitrospirota bacterium | reverse complement strand
ATCAGGCGTTCGCGCTCCGCGAAGAGGTCCGGGAGCGAAACGCCCGCCGGCCCCTTTTTCTTGACGTCGTACTTTTCGCAGCGGCTCCCGTAGAAGAGCGGCTTTTCGCCGTCGAAGCTCACGCGCCGGATGTCGCAACGGTTCGCGCACTCGGCGCACTCGAAGGTCGTGACGGTGTAGGAGCGCTTGCTGAGATCGAACCCCTTGAATGCGCTCGTGCCGGTGCCGGCGCGCCGCGCCAGGATCGCCGCGCCGATCGCGCCGGTCACCTCGTGGTGCGGCGGCACGGTGATGGATTTCCCGGTGATCTTCTCGAACGCGGACACCACGGCCTTGTTCGCCGCGACGCCCCCCTGAAAGAAGATGCGCTCCCCTACGCGCTTCCCCGCCACCACTTTGTTCAGGTAGTTGTAGGCGATGGAATAGGCGAGCCCCGCGGTCAACTGCTCGACACCCGCGCCGGTGTTCATCTCATGGACCAGGTCCGATTCCATGAAGACCGTGCAGCGCTCCCCGAACCGGCAGGGCGATTCGGCGCAGAGGGCGCGGCCCTCGAACTCCTGCTTGATCCGGATGCCGAGCCGTTCGGCCTGCTCCTCGAGGAACGACCCGGTGCCTGCGGCGCAGGCCTTGTTCATTTCGAAATCGACGACCGCGCCGTCCCGCAGGCTGATGTACTTGGAATCCTGTCCCCCGATCTCGAAGATCGTGTCCACCCGGGGATCGATCTCCGCCGCGGCGGTGGCCTGGGCCGTGATCTCGTTCCGCACCACGTCTGCGCCGATCATGTCCCCCGTAAGGTACCGGCCCGATCCCGTCGTCCCGGCGCCCAGGATCTTGACGCGGGCCCCGACCTCGGCCCCGACCTCGGCGAGTCCTTGCTTGACGGCCTCGATCGGCCTGCCCGCGGTGGGCAGGTAGCGTTTGGACAGGACGCGCTGGTTGCGGTCGATCACGACCACGTTCGTGGAGACCGAGCCCACGTCCACGCCGAGATACGCCTCGATCAGGCCGTCCGCGTCCGGGACCGGATCGTGGTCGGGGTTGGGCATCATGCCCTGCGGAACGGAAAGCGGATGCATTCCGCCGTGCGATTTTTTCTCCTGGAGCGACAGAAACCGCGCAAAGGACTCCGCGCCCCGGTACGCCGGCGCTTCCGCGTTTTGCTGCATGACCATGAGCGCGGCGCCGATGGCGCCGGAGGTGGTGAAATGGTCGGGGATCGTCAGGTCCTCTTCGGCGAGCTGCAGGACCTCGCGGAAGGCACGCCGCATCCCGAGGTTCGCGGCCACGCCGCCCAGGAAGAGCACCGGCGGCGTGAACTTCTTCCCCTTGCCCACCGTGGCCTTGAAATTCCGCGCCATGGCAAAGCAGAGCCCCGCCACGATGTCGTAGTCCGGCGTCGCGATCTGCTGCAGGTGGATCATGTCGCTCTTGGCAAAGACGCTGCAGCGGCCTGCCACGCGCGGCGGCGTCTTCGAGCGGAGCGCGATATCGCTGAACTGCTCGATCGTGAGATGCAGCCGCTGCGCCTGCTGGTCCAGGAACGACCCCGTCCCCGCGGCGCAGGCGCTGTTCATCGAAAAGTCTTCGATCTTGACCGCACCCGTAGCCGGGTCGCCCGCGAGGTTGATCAGTTTCGCGTCCTCGCCGCCCATCTCGATGACGGTGCGCGCCCCGGGCTGGAACCGGCCGACGAAGGCGGACTGGGAAAGGATCTCGTTGATGAACAGCGCCCCGACGGCATCGGCCACCTGCTTGCCGCCGCTGCCGGTGACGCCTGCACCCGCGATGCTGCGCTCGGGAATGGCGGCCTGCAGCGTGCGAAGCTGCGCAAGCAGCGCCTTTGCCGGATCTCCCAGGATGCGGTCATAGGACTCCGCCAGGAGGTGAAGGTCGCTGTCGAGGACCGCTGTCTTGATGCTGACCGAGCCGATGTCGATGCCGAGATAGCACTTCTTGCTCATGACTAATCCTGCCCTTTCCGTGCGGTTGATTCGTCGCGCCCCCCCGGGTCGATGACCGTTCTCGGGACACAGAACGTCCTTATTATAGTGAGTCGCATCGGGCAAGTCAACTATGGTCCTCTGCCGTGGATACTGCCCCGCACAGCATCCACCGGACGGAGAAGCGGCCGTCAACCCCACAAAGAAAATGTAATAAACTGTTTAAAATGGTATAATGATCCAATCGGGAAGCAATGACCGTTCCGGGCAGGCACGCATGAACGCAGAGACGCAATGCATCACCCTTTTGACCGTCCCGCGGTATCTCCAGCAGCTCCGCGCCGCAAAGGCGACGGGTGCCGCCGTGTTCACACGGGATGGGGGCTCCAGGACGATCTACTATAAATTCGGCGAGATCATCTCCGCCTCCTCGACGATCGCAGATGACCGCATGGAGACATGCCTGCTTCGGGCGGGCCGGATCAGCCCCGAGCAGCACGATGCGTCGGTCGAGATCGCGGAGGCACGCAAGAAACAGGTTGCCGCAGTACTGGTGGAATGCGGCTTTCTCTCGCCGCCCGACCTTGTTGCTGCAGCCGAGCTCCAGGTGCGTGAGATCGTGCAAGGCCTTCTCTCCTGGCGGGAGGGCCGGTTCTCCTTTGACGAAACGGCGGTCCTGCCTGACGACGTCGTTTCTCTGCCCTTGGATACCGGGGCACTCCTGCTGCAGGGCGTTCGCGCCGCGGAATGGCGGGATGTCCGGAAGGCGCTCCCGCCGCTCGATACCCTGCTGCGCCCTGCGGGTGAACAGGCCGGGATGCGCGGCCTCGCGCTCGAACAGGACGAGCAGGATGTGCTTGCACTGATCGACGGGAGGACGACCATCGCCGATCTCTGCGTGCAGTCAGGCCTCGGCGACTTCAATACCCTCCGGATCATCTACGTACTGCTCGCGCTGCACGCCGTGGAGGAAGGTGCTGCGCCTTCCGGCATGCGCCACCGGGATACCGATGACGATACGGCGCTGCGCAGGGAGCAGGAGCGGATGCTGGCGGATGCCGTTGCTTCACCGGCAAAGGCACGGGAACTGATCGAGCAGGCCTACGCCGTTTCCGGCGATCAGGATCATTACGCGATCCTGGGGATAGCGCCTGACGCCCCGCTTGCGGACATCAAGAAAGCCTACTTCCGCCTCGCCAAGCTGTACCATCCCGACCGGCACAACGATCCTGCCTTTGCGGATCTCCAGGAAAAGCTGGAGACGCTCTTCGTCGGCATCAACGAGGCGTACACCGTCCTCACTTCCCGGGAGAAGCGGGCGGCCTATGACGCCGCGCCCGCATTGCGGACGAAAAAGAAGCGCGACGAGGCCCGCGCCCGGGAGACCGGGAGCGACGGTCAGCAGCACATCGCGGCGACCAAGTTCAGCGAGGGCATGAAGCAGTATCAGGAAGGGAACTTCTGGGGCGCCGAGGAGGCCTTCCGGTGGTCCGTTCGCATCGATCCGCGGAATCCTGGATACGCCTTCCATCTGGGGCTTGCGCTCTCGCGCATCCCGCGCCGCGGCCGCGAGGCCGAGGAGTGGCTCCGGAAGGCGGTCGAACTGGATCCGGCGAAGGTCGATCACCACCGGGAGCTCGCGAATTTCTACCGGAAGAACGGGCTCGCGGCAAAGGCGCTCATCACCCTGCGGGACGCCGTGAAGCGCCATCCTGATGCAGAGGCGCTCCGCGACGACCTGCAGCAGTTGGAAGGGACGATGAAGCACCCCGAGAAATAGCAAACCCGCCTGCAGCACGTTGCTTGCAGGCGGGTTTGCTGGTGTTCCCGCGAACAGTATTCCTGCTGATAACGCGCTAATAGATTGTGCTCGCCCCCTCCATGATGGCGGCAGAGGGGGACTTATCTTACCCTCTCCAACGTTACGGTCGTGGTCCCGATGACCACTGATATGACGTCACCGTTTACCGTAAAGACGCCTGCTTGCGAGGTCCATGTCTCACCGGCATTGTGCGTGAACCCGTTGGCGCCGTTCTCGTCGATCGTCGAGGTGGCCGTTAACACATGATTCACGGCATCATAGCGGTACGTGCCCCATTCCCGTCCTGCCGTGCAAAACAGCCCCGTATCGCCGTTGATGTCCCCGCATACGCCGCCGGGGTCCTGGCTGCTCGTATCGCTGTCCCATGCCGTATAGGTCCCGTTCGGATAAAAGGTCCACGCGGCTTTCGAGGTCGTCGCAGCATTGTCCAGACCGAAAACGCCGTACACGGCGATCCAACTGCCGACAATCGGATTACTCGTATCTGCGACCCTCTCCAACGTGACGGTCGTCGTCCCGATGACCACTGATATGACGTCACCGTTTACCGTAAAGGCGCCTGCTTGCGAGGTCCATGTCTCACCGGCATTGTGCGTGAACCCGTTGGCGCCGTTCTCGTCGATCGTCGAGGTGGCCGTTAATACATGATTCACGGCATCATAGTTGTACGTGCCCCACTCCCGTCCTGCCGTGCAAAACAGCCCCGTATCGCCGTTGATGTCCCCGCACACGCCGCCGGGGTCCTGGCTGCTCGTATCGCTGTCCCATGCCGTATAGGTCCCGTTCGGATAAAATATCCAAGCGGCTCCGGAATAGGTCGCGTTATTGTCCAGCCCAAAAGCGCCATAAACCGCCTGCCAACTGCCGACAAGAGAAGATGCCGATGTCGTTGCGGCATTTGCGGAAAAATCTACGCTTGAAATATTCGCGCTGTTCACCGTCTGCGAGCTGCTCGCCGGACTGAACGTATAGCCTAATTTGCTCGGCGTAATGACATAGGCACCACTCACAAGACCGGCGAACGAATAATTGCCATTTGCATCGGTCGTAGCCCGTGCTGACGACGATCCTCCCAGAGCCACCGAGACCCCGGAAAGACCGGCGCCCGACGATGTCACCGTTCCCGAGATGCTGTGCGTCGCAATGTTGTTGTTGCTGTTGCCGTCACTGCCGGACGTCGTACTGCTGCTCGTGCAGCCCGAGAGCACCAGGAATGCTGTGCAGAGAATCGCCGAGATCAGATGCTTTTTCCCCTTCATCGTACCCTCCTCAACGGTATTTTCCCGGTTGCGGGCGCTCACGCAGACCCCACCGGGTTCTTTTTGCACTATTTTCCGGTAAGAACTATAAAGCCCCTGATCGAGAACACGGACGTACCGGAGGCATCAGCGTTTCTCAACTCATCATGACGACCGTCTGGTCCGTTCCGCATGAAGGCTATCGCGGATCGAGATCGTTCGGCGCAATGCCCGCGGTGAGACACCGAGGCGTCGTCGGCAAATCCAATTCGGCCGCCGAACGCGCAGAGCGTTCCTGCCGCAGGGCATTACGCGGCAAAACGTCCGCCCCGATCGTCGTATGAAGGGATTCAATTATGCTGTTTGCGAAGAGTGCCTACGCGGGCGGACCGCGACTCTCAACGGTCGCGGGTGGGGCTTCAGGAAGGATCAGTTCCGTTTGCGGAGAGTGAAAAAACGCGGGAGCGAGCCGTGCCGGGACCGCAACCACAATCGCGGTTACGGAAGGAAGTATCTGCGCCAAGGATTCGCTGCAGGTGTCGCTGAGGATGACGTCCCTTGACTGATCCGCAGCGACTCCGCATGCCGCCAAGATCATCAGCACAATGCACAAGACCGCTATATATTTCCGCATGAGACCCTCTCGCTCCTCGGTTCCGGAGAGAATTTCCTTACGGCATCGCACAGGGATGGGACGGAAATCGGACCCGATACCCGGAGCACAATGGTAGAGAAATTTCCTAACGCTGTCAATGGCCAATATGTTGCGTGTCGATGCACGGCATTCAGGCGGATATGATCGTCGAATGGTCGCGGGGATAGCATAAGATGTTTCGAGCCTGGGATTCTGCCAATCCATGCGCACAAAAAGCCCGCCTGACTCAAGGACTGCTCAGGCGGGCTTGCATGACCACAGTGGTTCCGTTGATCCGCGACGCTACACCCTCCCCTTCACGAGGTTGTCCACCACGCTCGGGTCTGCCAGGGTCGAGGTGTCGCCCAGTTCGTCGATCTGGTTGTGCGCGATCTTCCGGAGGATGCGGCGCATGATCTTGCCGCTCCGGGTCTTGGGGAGGGCCGGCGCGAACTGGAGCTTGTCAGGCGTGGCGATGGGACCGATCACGGACCGCACGTGTCCGGCGAGCATTTTTTTCAGCTCCTCGGACGGGCTCTGGCCTTCTTTGAGCGTCACGTACACGTAGATGCCTTCGCCCTTCACGTCGTGGGGATACCCCACGACCGCCGCCTCGGCGACCGCCTCATGGGACACGAGCGCGGACTCCACCTCGGCGGTGCCGAGCCGGTGACCGGACACGTTGATCACGTCGTCCACGCGGCCCATGAGCCAGAAGTCTCCGTCCTCGTCCACCCGCGCGCCGTCTCCGGTAAAGTACTTGCCCGGGAACCGGCTGAAGTAGACCTCCTTGATGCGCTTGTTCTCCGCGTCCCCGTAGGTGCCGCGCAGCATGCCCGGCCAGGGCTTGTCGATCACGAGGTAGCCGCCCTCGTTCGCCTTTGCCGGAGAGCCGTCTTCCTTTACCACCTGCGGCACCACGCCCGGGAAGGGCCGCGTGGCCGAGCCCGGCTTGGTCGTGATCGCACCCGGCAGCGGCGTGATCAGGATGCCGCCGGTCTCGGTCTGCCACCAGGTGTCCACGATCGGGAGCTTCTCTTGTCCCACGTACTTGTGATACCACATCCACGCCTCGGGATTGATGGGTTCGCCCACGCTGCCGAGCACCCGGAGTGAGGAGAGATCGTGCTTCGTCACCCAGGACTCGCCCTCCTTCATGAGCGCGCGGATCGCCGTGGGCGCCGTATAGAAGATGTTCACCTTGTGCTTGTCCACGATGTCCCAGAACCTGCCCGCGTCCGGATAGGTGGGCACGCCCTCGAACATGAGCGACGTGGCGCCCGCGGAGAGCGGTCCGTAGAGGATGTAGCTGTGGCCCGTGACCCAGCCGATGTCCGCGGTGCAGAAATGGATGTCCTCGTCGTGGTAGTCGAAGATCCACTTGAAGGTCAGGTTCGCATACAGGAGATAGCCTGCGGTGGTGTGCAGTACGCCCTTGGGTTTGCCCGTGGAGCCCGAGGTATAAAGGATGAAGTGCGGGTCCTCGGCGTCCATCTGCTCGGGCTCGCACACGGCCGTGATGTCCTTTGCCCCAATGGCCTCGTGCCACCACTCGTCCCTGCCCGGCTCCATGTTCACCTTGCCCGTTCCGGCGCGCTGCACCACGACCATGCTCTTGACCGAGGGGCATTCGAGCAACGCCTCGTCGGCGTTCGCCTTGAGCGGCACGAACCTGCCGCCGCGCAGGCCCTCGTCGGCGGTGACCACCATGCTCGCCTGGCAGTCCTGGATGCGGTCCCGGAGCGATTTGGCCGAAAAGCCGCCGAAGACCACGCTGTGGATGGCGCCGATGCGCGCGCAGGCAAGCATGGCGATGGCGAGCTCGGGGATCATGGGGAGGTAGATGGTGACCCGGTCGCCCCGCTTGATCCCCTTCTTCCGGAGCACGTTGGCGAACCGGTTGACCTCGTAGGAAAGCTGCTGGTACGTAAAGGTCTTGTACACGCCGCTGTCCGCCTCCCAGATAAGCGCAGCCTTGTTGCGTACGGGCGTGTCGAGGAAGCGGTCGATGCAGTTCACCGTCACGTTCAGCTTGCCGCCGGCGAACCATTTGATGAAAGGCTTGGTGAAATCATATTCCAGAACGCGATCCCACTTTTTCGACCACGTGAGCGTCTTCTCCGCCATCTCGGCCCAGAACTTCTCGGATTCTTCCACGGACCGTTTGTAAAGCTGTTCGTACTCCTGCATGCTCTTGATATGGGCATGCCGGCTGAATTCTTTCGACGGCGGAAAGGTCCGTTTCTCGGTGGACAGCACTTCAATGTCTTCATGCGCCATAGTACCCGTCTCCTTGCGTGCAGAAATTGCCGCGGACCGCGGCATGATGGGGAAAGCATACCTGAAAACTGCGGCCCTGTAAAGTCATTCCGGCAGCGACTGTTGATTTGAGTTGTATTTTACGGTCCTCGATTATATTATATACTGATCCATCGCCGGTGACGGGCGATCGGGAGGGAGTCTTCGCAGGATGCAGGATTTCAACTGTATAGCGACCGGCATCGGCAGCCTGCCGCATCGCGATCCGGACGAGGCGGCGGCCCTGGTGCTCCGGTACGTGCCGGATGCCCCATTCTGGCCCCAGCTCCCGCAGCGCGGATTCCGCGAGCATATGGACGGCCAGTACAGCGAGGCCCTGCCCGGGCTTCTGGTCGATGCGGAGAAGGGACGATTCCGCTTCGCCACGGCGCAGGACCTGACGCCGGACCTCGAACGCTTCTTCGAGCGATACCTCGCAAAGGACTATGCCTACTTCCGGCTGTCGCCGGAGTACGCGGCCGGATTTCCCGCATTCCTGCGCGTCCTGCAGAAGGGGCTCCCGCACGGGACGCGCTTCCTCAAGGGCCATATCACCGGCCCGCTCACCGCGGGGCTCTCGTTCAAGGACCAGGACAACCGGGACATCATCCACAACGAGATCGTCTTCGACGCCGTGGTCAAGGGCCTTGCCATGAAGGCCGCCTGGCAGGTGCGCGAACTGGGCCGCTTCGGCAGACCGGTCATCATCTTCATCGACGAGCCCGCCATGGAATCGCTCGGGTCAGCCTTCTCGGCCGTATCCGCGGAGACGGTGGCGGAGAAGCTGAACGAGATCATCGGCGTCGTCCACGAGGAAGGCGGCATCGCCGGCATCCACTGCTGCGGCAACGCGGACTGGCCGCTCCTCTTCGGGACGGACGTGGACATCGTGAACTTCGACGCCTTCGGCTATCGGGACCGGGTCCTCCTCTATCCCGCGGCGATCAAGTCGTTCCTGGACCGCGGCGGAGCGCTTGCCTGGGGCATCGTGCCCACGGGCGCCTTTACCGGCAGCGAGACGCCCGAGTCGCTCGCGGCGACGCTGGAATCCGCGATGGGGCAGCTCTCCAACCAGGGGATCGATCGCGACCTCTTGCTGCGCCGAAGCCTCATCACGCCTTCCTGCGGCATGGGCAGCCTCACCCCGGACAAGGCCGAGGCGATCCTGGGGCTCCTGCGGGGCGTGTCTACCCGGATGCAGCAGGCGATCATGCCACGCTAGCCACTATGACCGTGCAGTCTGAATCGCTATTTTCCATGGAGCGGCATCTCCCCATCACCCGGTTCTTCCTGGTCACCTTCGCCCTCCACGCCTGTCTCGTTGTCGCCGCGCTGATCCTGGTGCGGATGCAGCCGGCGACGCCGCTACCCTCTCTGCCGGTTGACCTCATCCGGCTTCCGCAGCAGGAGCTGAAACACCTGCCGCCGCTTACCCGTCCCCTTGCGCCGCGCCCTTTGCCGAAGGCGATCCCGCCGCCCCGGACCTTCGGCACGGGCAACGCGATCCGTTTGCCGCAGACCGGGCCCCTGCCCGGCAAGGCCGGGCAGGCGGGACAGGGCAAAGGCACGACCGCGGGTCCCGAAGGAAGATCGCGCCCCGTGGGGCCGCTCCCCTTTCTCACCCAGAACGACATTGAAGAGCTGGCGCGCAAAGGCATGCCCGCGCAGCAGCCAGGCGACGACTCGGTCACCCTCGACACCGACGAGTTCAAGTTCATCTCGTACAACCGCTGGCTCAAGATCAAGGTCGAGAGCGTCCTGAGCTACCCCGAACTCGCGGCCGTATCGGGGTACCAGGGCACGCTCTACATCAAGTTCGTCATCCTGAAGAACGGCTCCCTGGGAGACGTCGAGGTGCTCCAGTCCTCGGGATACAAGATCCTGGACGACGAGGCCCTGCGTGCCATTCGCGCCGCCGCCCCCTTCCAACCCCTCCCCGACTCGTGGGGCATGGACCGCTACCCGATCCGCGCCGCGGTCATCTTCTATCTCGGGAACGGATATATCGAATGATCGACCTCGCGTAGATCGGTGCCGCCTTCGCGCTCATCATCCTGCTCCTGCGGCTGCGCTGGAACATCGGGGTCGTGATGCTCGCGGCATCCGTCCTGCTCGGCACGCTCTCCCGCATGGGCCCCGCGGCCCAGGTCCGCGTGCTCTTCTCGTCCTGCATCGACCCCGTGACCGTCAATCTCGTGGCCGGCCTGATGCTGATCCTGGTGCTCGAAAACGTCATCCGGACCCAGGGGATCCTGAAGCGCATGCTCGAGGCCGTCGTGAACCTCTCGAGCGATCGGCGGGTCGCCATGGCCGTGCTGCCCGCGGTCATCGGGCTCCTGCCGTCCGCGGGAGGGGCCGTCTTTTCCGCACCCATGGTCCAGGAGGCGGCAGCGGACGCGTCGCTGCCCGCCGAGCGCAAGGCCTTCGTCAATTACTGGTTCCGGCATATCTGGGAGTATTGCTCCCCCCTCTACCCCGGCATCGTGCTGGCCGCCGCGGTCACGAAAACGCCGATCGACCGGCTGCTCCTGTCCCAGGTCCCCTTGCCGCTTGCCGTCGTGGCGATCGGCGCCCTGCTGGCCTTCCGGCAGATGCCCGTCAGCGTCGTGCAGGGGAAGCGCGACCGCGAAGAGGTCACGGCGCTCATCGCCACGCTCTCGCCGATCGCACTCGCCATCGTCCTGGTGGCCTTCTGCGGGCTGCCGCTCAGCCTCGCCATGGTCGTGATCGTAGCCGGCCTGTTCCTCTTCTATCGCTATCCGCCCGCGGCGATCGCGACCACGGTCCGGGAGAGCCTCTCGGGAAAGATCGCGCTCATGGTCGTGGGCGTCATGACCTTCAAGGGCATGCTCGATGCGACCGGCGTCATCGACGCCCTGCCGCGGATCTTCGCGGCGAGCAACGTCCCGACCGCCTGCGTGCTCTTCCTGCTCCCGTTTCTGGTGGGGCTCCTGACCGGCCTGACCGTGGGCTTCGTGGGCGCCACCTTCCCGATCCTGACCGCCATGCTGGGCACCGCCCCGCATCTGGGCGCGATCACCTTCGCCTTCGCAAGCGGCTTTGCCGGCGTCATGCTCTCGCCCACCCACCTCTGCCTGGTCCTGACCCTGCAATACTTCCATGCGGACATGGGCCGCACCTACCGCCTGCTGGCGCTCCCCGTGTCCCTCGTGCTCCTGGTCGGGCTGCTCCGGTTCTGGTTCTGACGCCGATCCCGTTGTGTCGCAACAGTTTTCGTTTGATTTTTCATGCCGACTATGCTACGTTCCCCCTCATGATTACGAGTGACTTGATCGCGGATTCCGAGAAATATGTCATGCATACCTAC